>MUCR01000001.1 GCA_002816455.1 SAR202 cluster bacterium Io17-Chloro-G4
CTCTGCGTCTCTGCGGTGAAAAAACTACTGGCGAGTTATGAACAGTAGCTATTCACACAATAATGGAGGAGAGAAATGGCCAGTCCTGAGCTAGACACAGTGATGCAGATGATCCGGGCCCGGTCCCAGGAAGTACGGCATACCATCGAGGACCACCGGCTTTCCTACGAGCGAATCATGGCCAACCTGCCCATGGAAGATGACATAACCACCGAAAGGCTAGCCGCTGGCGGAGTGGCCGCCGAGTGGATTGACGCCCCCAATGCGGACAAAGACACCGTCTTTTTGTACCTCCACGGCGGCGGCTACGCTTTCGGCTCCATGCGGACACACCGGGTCATGTTGGCCCACGTTTCCCGTGCTGCTGAGGCCAGGGTCTTGGGCTTGGACTACCGCTTGGCCCCCGAATTCCCCTTCCCGGCGCCTGTAGAAGACTCCATTGCCGCCTACAAGTGGCTGCTGAGCCAAGGGGTGAAACCCCAGAAGATCGTAATAGGCGGCGACTCGGCTGGCGGTGGATTGATGGTATCCGCCTTGGTGGCTCTGAAGTACCTGGGCGAGCCCATGCCAGCAGCTGGGGTGGGCATTTCCTCATGGACCGACATGGAAGCGACGGGCCAGTCGTTCGTCACCAATGCGGAAGTCGACCCTTCGGTGAGCCGCGACCGGATCCTGAGCATCGCCAAGATATACATGGCGGACAAAGACCATAGCGCCCCTTTGGCGTCGCCCATCCACGCCGACCTAACCGGTCTGCCGCCCCTGTTGTTGCAAGTAGGCTCCATCGAAACGCTACTTGACGATACAAACGAGCTGGCCAAACGGGCCAAGGCCGCCGGTGTGCAGGTGGAAGTAGACGTGTGGGACGACATGCCCCATGTCTGGCATCACTTTGCTCCTATCCTGCCCGAAGCCCGCCAAGCAATCGACCGCATCGCAGAATTTATGAAGCGGCACACCGCGTAGTCAGATTGTTTGTCGTAATCGTCGAATTTAATCCGCAAATTGACGTATGTAGTACCTAGTATGAAGGAGAATAGGCATACGTTGACACCAACAATCTGAGTCACTAGACTGGCGGTGCGAGTTCCCTAATTTACTTCTAGGAGATAACTGATGGCTCACTACGACATCATTATCAAGGGTGGCACGGTTGTGGACGGTACGCGCACGCCGCGATACAGAAGCGACATCGCAATTAAAGACGGATCAATCCAAAAGATTGGCGGCCTGAACGGCAGCACGGCAGACAAAGTATTGGATGCCCAGGGCCGCATTGTAGCGCCAGGGTTTGTTGACTTGCACACTCATTACGATGCTCAGATCTTTTGGGACCCTTATTGCACGCTGTCCGGCTGGCACGGCGTTACCTCGGTGGCCTTGGGCAACTGCGGGTTCGGCTTCGCGCCGTCACGGCAGGAGGACCAGGACCGGGCCATGTTAAGCATGACCCGCAACGAGGCCATTCCTTATGACGCTATGAAGGAAGGGATGCCCTGGGACTGGGTGACCTTCCCGGATTTCATTGATAGCTTAACCCGGACTCCCAAGGCGGTGAACTGCCTAACCTATGTTCCGCTAACGCCCTTATATGCCTGGGTTATGGGGTGGGAAGAGGCCAAGAAGCGGCGACCGACCGAGGCAGAACTTCAGGAAATGGTCAAGTTAATCAGTGAGGCTATGGACGCAGGAGCCTGCGGCTGGTCGGCCCAGGTTCTCGGCGCAAATTCGGTGCAGCGAGACTACGACGGTACCCCCATGATCACCGACCTTCTGTCCGAGAATGAAATCCTTACTTTCGCCAAGATTCTTGCTGATCGCGACGAAGGATTCATCGAGTTGGCCTACCAGGAAACCGGCGAAGAAGGTCGGCCATTGGGAGAGGAAACCAGGATATTCTTCGAAAAAGTAGCGGAGACGGCCAAACGGCCCATCCTGTATCAGGCAGTGACACCCAACGCCGTCCATCCCGAGCAACATCGGGAGCGGATCCGCTGGTTGGAGAGTTGCGCCGAGCGTGGCTTGCGGGTATACGGCCAAGGAGCAACCCGGCGTGGCGGCTTTGATTTTACTTTTGAAGACTGGAACCTGTTCGATGACGCACCCGCTTGGCGTGAGGTGACGCTAGGCACCAAAGATGAACGCAAAGCCAAGATGCAGGACCCGGAAATGCGGCGGTTGCTCAAAGAGGAGTGGGATTCCGGCATCCGGCCTACCCAAGTCAGCCCCGCTTCTGTTGGCGGCTTAGTAGTTCTAACTAAGATGACCAAAATCGACATCGGCCCCGAGTCCTCGTTCACAAATCTCCCAGCGCCGGTGGAGGTGGGCGGAGCGTCCTACTTCTTGATGAAGGGCAGGGACGGCTACAAGCTACTCTCCACACTGTGCCCCCATCAGGGCGGCGCCATCGAAGACGGGGACGAAGCGTTCGTTTGCGACGGTCACGGCTTCAGGTACGACAAAGACGGTGGTAAGTGCATTACCAACCCCGAGCTCCGAATGAAGCTGTTCCCGGTAACGGTAAAGGAAGGGCGGCTAATCGCCTCGGCGCCCGACACCGAGGAAGCCGGCGCCCATGAGCCTGGACAGACCGTCCAGGAAATCGCCGACCGCGAAGGCAAGCATGTCATCGACGCTCTGCTGGACATGGTCGTCGAGGGAGATATGCTGACCGAGTTCTTCGCTGACACCCAAGGACGGGACATTGCTCAATACACAGCGGAGGTGCTTGACTCGAACCACATCGTCGCTGGCGTATCCGACGGCGGAGCCCACGTCAAGTTCCTAACCGCCGGAATCTACCCTACCGACATGCTCACCTGGTTAGTGCGAGACGAGAAGGTTATCACGTTGGAAGATGCCCACTATAAGTTAAGCTATCTTCCAGCCCACTTTGGGGGGTTCAAGGACCGCGGCGCTCTCCGCGAAGGCGCACCGGCCGACATCGTCGTGTACGACCTAGAGAAGCTGGAAGTCCTGCCCTCCGAGGTCGCCGAGGACCTGCCCGGCGGTGAGTGGCGGCGGATCCAGAAAGCAAAGGGCTACAACTGGATCTTGGTAAACGGCGAAGTCACCTTCGAAGAAGGGGAGCCAACGGGCGCCATGCCCGGCAGGCTTTTGCGGAACGGCAGGGGATAAGTTCAGCTTTTTGGAGGCTGAATAGGCCTGGCATTGATCTTGACCGAGTAGGTTAATAAGGAGCTCCGGGTTAATCTGGGGCTCCTTATTGTTTCGCCCAGTTCACCAACACGATTTTAGTGCGGACCTGCTTCATTAAAAACACCAAATTAGCGGCAATTGGCGGTTAATGAGTGGTGTGGGCCCAACCGTCCGGAGACTACCAGCGTTGAAACCGGGAGTAATCAGACCGCCTAATATCTACTAAAGGCTTGGCCAACCAGTTATAGACAATGTCGCTCCGGTGTTTCGGGCGCCTTCCAAGGGTGCGCGCTAACCGTAATGGGTGTAGAATTGTGGGCGCCAAATGACTTATTTTTCGTGCGGTCCACTAAATCCACAGCGGTTTCTAACGATTGATCGTGTTTCAGGTGAGCAATGCCACGCCGAGTTGGTGACTGGACCCTCGACAAACTAAAAATTCTTGATCAATATCTCCCCGCCTATCTATCTGCCACGCAGAAGGCCACCGAACGAATTTATATTGATGCATTTGCTGGACCGGGACAAAACCTTCTGAATAGGAGCGACCGCGTAATCGATGGGTCTCCTTTGATAGCTCTGGATGCCTCTGGCCCTAAAGGCACCATTTTCGACCGCTTATTTTTCATCGAGGATGACCCCGAAGCAGCCAGCGAGCTCAATCAACTTCTCAGTAGTCACGATAAGACCAACCGAGCGAAAGTGATTCCCGGTGAGGTGAACCAGAAACTGCCAGAGTTGATGGCAAAACTTCCCAAACGTTCACCTACGTTTATATTCATCGATCCAGAGGGAATTGATCCTCGATGGTCAACCATTGAAGCCCTTGTGCCTTGGCGAACTGAGTTCCTGATTAACTTCCCTCTAGGGATGAGTATCAAACGCAATCTGACAAGCCGGAAGATAGTGGACTACTTCGGCACCCAAGATGTCGACATCCTGCTTAAACAGGCTGTCGGCAAGATCGACCGCCCGCTCCTCGACTTTTACAAGAATCGTCTCCGGACGATTGGGTACGGTTATCAGGTCGAAGACGAAAGGCTCGTCAAAACAAGTAATAATCAGTCCCTATATTATCTGATATTTGCCGGAAAAAATTGACGTGGGCCAACGGATAATGGAGTCAGTATTCGGCCAGCCCGATGCGACTGGTCAAACTCGTATGCGTCTCTAACCCATAAAGGAACTTAGGCCGACCAATTGATCGGGAATTCATTCCAAGTCTTACCGTCGAGTAGTCTCCCGGATTTCTTTTTCCCAACTCGCGTGCCGTTGGCATCATGGCCCCCCCACTGCTTAAAAAAGAACGGAGTATCTGCCGTATGACATTGGTCGCGAAGGGATCTGGCCCACTCTACTTTAATCGTGCGAGCGCCAGGTCCGCTCTCACCACCGACGATCACCCAGTCAATACCATTCATGTCTATCTCTAGAGGGCCCAAAAGCGGCTCGCAGGACAGGAAGCGGACTGCTGCGGGAACGTTCCGAAGGTCATCGACTCTGTGTGTCCACAGTTGGTTCTCAACAGACACACCAACCCAGACGTTATCTGGCTACGGGAGCGAATCGACAAGGCTGACAAGCCGCGAAGGCCGCTTGGTAAGTAATTGGAATACGTGCTGTTTGGCACTTTCCATGATCTCAAAGACCTCTTTGATAAACGGTATCGGCACCTCTTCGTGAAATAAATCCGACATTGAATTCACGAAAATCAGTCGTGGTTGAATCCATTGAAGCGGTAGACTCAGCCGTTGAGGCCAAAGCTTAAAATCGAATCCTTGTTCATACGGGTGGCCAGAAACGCCACGAAAGCGTTCTGCGAATCTCTCAGCGTAACAATGGGCATAGCCCGGCGAAATTTTGTTACACCCTGTGACTGGATTCCAGGTCGCTTCAGTCCATTCAATGGATGATATGTTGCCCATTTGATAGACCTTCTATTCGAAACCTCATTTTTGTTGCCAGTATTCGGCGCTCTGAATCATATTAGGCGTCCCCACCCAGTTTCGGTACATGAACAAAGTTCGGTTTTCCCGGATTTCAGGTGCCGTAGCTCACGCCCGCATTGTTAACACCCATTTCTTTGTTGTATTCCCGCATATATAGACGACGCCCAATCGGTGACGACTATATTCTTAGCCCCTATGCCAGTGGTGACTATCAATTTGCTAATCTGAAGATGGAGCCCAGAGTGAAAGATTATTGGCCCGAACTGGCGTGATAGTAATTCCAAAAGGTTTCAGTAAGCATTACATCGCTAGTCTGTATACGGACTACAGATTCTGTCAACCGCTCCTTCAACCTTAGATAACTAGGTTTAGGTTGATCGAGTTCATATTCCATCTTGTTTTCGAATATTCGATAAAGAAGTTCCACAACCTCATTGAGGTCATCTGTTACCATTGCCCCCACTGCTACTCCCGTATCGAACTCGATCAGTCTGCTAAGGGGATGAACATCGCGATAAAATCTTTGACGTTTCTCCGAGTTGCAATAGAAAATTACCGGCTTGCCAAGACTCAATGCCATAGCGGCCTCAGCGTCCTTACCGTAACTTTCTTGATCACCTGCGCAATATACGAGGACTTTAGCGCACTTAACCATCAAGCATTCGATTAAGCCTTTATCTTAATGTCCTTCTGCTGCGCTCAATGTTGGATTGAAATGTCGAAGGCAGAGGTCTTTAAGCCGCACATCAGAGAATACGGTGTCACATGTTCTGGCCATGTCACGAAAATCTTCCCGAGTTCGCATACTCGTCGCGACATAGACGTCCAATTCGCCGACCATGGAAAGATACATTCGGGTATTGTTGAGCCCCGAATTACGAGCTCTGAAGAATTTCACCGCTGCTGCTTGGTATTTGGAATCAATATCTTCTTCGGATTCAATTGGCTCTTCAAGTACGTCGTCCGCAGAAAATATAAACTCACCTTGGCGCTCAAAAAATTCTTTCTTGATGAAATCCCCTTCCAGGAGATTGCGTATCGTGATTCGCGCTCCCCTCCCTCCCCGGTGAGCGCGCCAAGCCTCTAAGAGGGCGTCCTTAAGTTCGCCAGGGGAATCAGGGTAGCCACCATATGATTTACAAGCCTGTTCTGATATCAAGAATCGCTGATCGATTGGGATCTGGGTGAGTGGAAGTGAAGGGCCTCGATTCTTAATAAGCTGAGAATTGAAACGTCGTTCGCTGAAATACGCGACTAATTCTTCCGTTTTCATCGAGCGAAACTGTCGGTACGCTGCACCGACGTTTACTACCCACATCAAACCATCGATGTACAATCGGTAGAGTCCCCACTTTAAATGGGCCAAAGACATGATGGCCAATGATTCGCTCCATTCCGTTTCGAAGAATGGGATAGTGGTGACATCGTAAGGATGCTCTTTTGGCACAGACAGCCAATAGTAGGTGAAGAAGGCGTCCGAAAATGGGGCTTCATGACCGAAGGCAAGAAGTTGGTTCAGCTGTGCCTTCGATAAATTCTCCTGATCCAGTCGCCCGAGTCGATCCAATATTTCATCATCCGTTTCCGGTGCGAGCCATTTCCCGAATCCTCCAGTCTGGAAGGCAAACAGTTTCATTTCTTCTAGAATCTCTTGCTTTTCCATGATTCAATGCTTTAGCCTCATGGGCTGATTTGGTATCTGGAAGCCTCACCTCATCGCACATCGGGGGATCTTAAGTTGTAAGAGAACTGTGAAACCCACAAATTCGCGCAAAAAACAAGTCCTTCGCCTCCCGATTTTACACCCGTTCTAGTTAGGGCGCACCAGATTGCCGTTTTGGAGGCGCCAAAGCTATGCGAAGCGACTTGCGTACGGCGTGTTGAACAGGTGTCTGCCCGCGCATAGGGATCTTGGTCCAGATCTGGTGGATGCCCCGGGCCTGCCCGCCAGCCCTACCCCCCGAAATGCGGCAGCAGGTGTTCCGCAGCGCGGTCCATGGCCTCCATGGTTTCCTTGTGGCCGAGGCCACCGAAGTTGAAGTACATGATTACTTCGGAAATCCCTGCTTCTTCGCATTCTTTCAAGACGCCCAGGCATTGTTCCGGGTCGCCGGTGATGACGCTGCGGCTTCCTAGATCTTCGGTACTCATGGTTTTTAGCCGCTCGGCTATGTCGATGAAGTAGCGGATGTGGGGCGGCGTGGTCGCCGGGTCTTGGGGAAACGCCGGAAGGATGGCGTTAAAGTACTTCAGCAGCCGCTCCTTGGTCTTCAAGGTTTCTGCTTCGTTGAATGTGACGTTGGTAAAGTATGAACACATTGCTTCTCGGCCCTTGTAACCCGCCGCTTCAGACTCGCGCCTGAACTCCGTCACTGCATTTTGAATGCTCCCGAACATCATGGCTGCGGCAAAGGGGGCGAAAATCACGTTAAACCCAGCCCTGGCTGCCCGGCGCAGGGTGGGCTCGCTAAAGCAGGCGACGTAAATGGGCGGGTGGGGTTTTTGCACCGGCTGGGGCGTGATTGTGCACTCGGGAAACTGATAAAAGGCGCCGTCATGGGAGAAGGTGTCCTGGGTCCAGGCTTTTTGGACGATGTCCAAACCCTCAAAGAAAATCTCCAGGCTCTGGGAGAAATCCACGCCGAAAGCCCGGTATTCTCGTTCATCGTAGCCCCGGCCAGCGGAAAGCACGGCTCTGCCATCGCTAAGCAAGTCCAGTAAGGCGAAATCTTCGGCAACCCGTAGCGGATGGTTCAGGGGCAACACTACCGTTGATGGGGCCAGCTTAATCTTGCTGGTCTTGGCCGCAACGTAGGACAAAAACGCCGCTGGGTTTGGCAACACTCCGAACAGCCCAAAATGGTGTTCGGGAACCCACGCTGAGTTCAACCCGATCTCTTCGGCGTAGATGCACTCCCTGACTAAATCTTCTATCAATCGGTTGGGGTCTTTCCGCGATTCCCCATACCCAGGCGGATTATCGGTCAGCGTGAAATATCCCAGCTTCATCGTTTCACGGCCTTCCCGCGTCCAACTAAAATCAACGCAAAGCACGCGGAGAGCGCAGAGTTGATCACAAATTCATTTTCATTTCTCTGCGGCCTCTGCGGTTAAGATATGTTGTGGGAACCTAAAACGCCACAGGCAGGGAAATAAGGCCCCGCAGAATTGGGTTGTCGCGCCAAGCCAGGTCTGTGGGCTCCAGCCTCAGGTCCGGCATGCGCTGAACAACCGTGCTGATGGCCAATCGGCTTTCCATCCTAGCCAAAGCGGACCCCAAGCAAAAGTGAATCCCGAACCCGAAGCCCACGTGCCGAATATCATTTCGAGTAATGTCCATTCGGTCTGGGTCGGAAAATTGCTCAGGATCCCTGTTGGCGGCGCCCAACGTCAGTGAAATGCGCTCGCCTTTAGCAATCTGCTTACCGCCGATTTCCAACGACTCCAGCGCAGTCCTCGACGTGGTTTGGACCGGGCCGTCGTAACGAATTATCTCTTCCACCGCCGCCTCGATAAGCGAAGGGTCTTGTCGAAGTTTTTCCAATTGGTCTGGATTGTTGAGCAGGGCCAAAATCCCGTTGCCAATCAGATTGGTAGTGGTTTCATGGCCGGCGAAGATTAGCAGCACGCACATAGAGAAGAGTTCTTCTTCACTAAAGGAGTCGCCTTCCTCTTCGGCCAGCGCCAGGGCGCTAATCAGGTCGTCCTGAGGCTCTTTTCGCCGTTGGGCCACCAATTCCTTTAAGTGCTCGATCAATTCGGAAACGCTCTTTATAGCATCCTCGTAGGTATCGGAGACGGTGCGAATGTTGCCGAGAAAGGCGGCTAGGTCGCCGGACCATTTTTTGAACCGGTCCCGGTCTTGGGGCGCTGCGCCCAACATCTCGGCAATCACTATGGCTGGCAACGGATAAGCCAAATCCGATATGACGTCCATTTTTCCATCGGCTTGGACATCATCCAAGATGCCGTCGACGATGCCCTGGATATGGGTGCGCATTTGGTCCACCACACGGGGCGTGAAGGCTTTGTTGGCCAATTTCCTCAGTCTAGTGTGGTCCGGAGGGTCGGAGAAGAGCATCATGTTCAAGAAGGTGCGCTCAAACTGCCGAGCCGGTTCACCACCCGTTTCCAGTATCAAGCCGGTAAGAGCGGTGATTCTCTCGGCTGAGAGCCGATCGTCCCGAAGCGCTGCGCTGATATCGGAGTAACGGGTCAGGACCCAAGCCCTTATCCCCGGGTTCCAACGTACCGGTTCTTCCGAGCGCATTTGCTTATACCTCGGATAAGGGTTGGCGATGGTCCTCGGGTCCAGCCGGGCCGGTTGCTGAGCCATGTTTTCTCCGATTGAGCGTCTGCTGAGCACCTGGGGCAAATTTCACCGCAGAGATCGCAGAGACCGCCAAGAAATTGGAATCGGATCCTTCAGACCTCTGCGCACTCCGCGTGCTCTGCGGTGAGTTTACGCGGTGTTAGTCCTACCCTTGCTGAAACGCCAACATAGCGGTTTCTTCGTTCGACTGCCCAGATAGGTCCACAGACCTTCCGTCTTTTATGACGTTAGTAAGGTGCTTGCCGCCCTGGAGCACGCGAATATCGGCTAGAGGGTCTTGGTCCAGAATAATGATATCGGCCAGTTTCCCGGGGCCGATGATGCCAACCTGGTCTTCAAGGCCGACGGCGTAGGCGTTGTCTCTAGTGCAAGCCTGGATGGCTTCCATGGGAGTGTAGCCGCCGTGGCGCACAAAGATGTCCACCTCATTGGCGTGAAGCTCGCCGTAGGGCATAATCGGGGAGTTGCCGCTGTCGGTCCCGGCCAAGACCTTAACGCCCAGGTTGCGGACCGTTTGCAGCATTTCGGCGGCGCTTTCCAAATTGCGCTTAATCAGGTCCATCTCCGCCGTTCCTCTGCCGTAGTCGCCGCCAATCTCCGCAGCATGCTCCAAGAATGTCATGGTTGGCATGACTCGGACCCCTTGTTCCGCCACGGCGTAGAGGTCGGCCTCAGTAGCTAGATCTGCGTGCATTATCCAGTCCACGCCAGCATGGGCCGCCGCCATGGTGGACTCGGAGCCGCGGGAGTGAATAGCGATTCTGGCGTTGCGGCGGTGGGCCTCATCCACCACGGCGGTGAGTTCCTCTTCGGAGATGGTCTGGTTGTCCCCCCAAGTGCTGTCGGCCATCTTGATAAAGTCCACGCCGTGCTTGGTCTGCCGCCTTACCTCGGTGATCATCTCCGGCACGCTGTTGGCCAGGGTTCCCAAGGTATGCTCCGGCGTGCCCACCCAAGAAGGCTCGTAGTCGCCGATGCTGCCGTAGGTGACGATGAAGCGGCCAGCGCAGTAGATGCGGGGACCTTCAATTAGCCCGGCGTTGATGGCTTCCCGCAATGCCACGTCGGTAAACCAAGTCCCGCCGGGTATGGAAAGGCTGGTCACTCCGGACCGAAGCACCGTCTGGGCGTTGATCGCGGCCCGGATTGTATTAAACTCGGGACTGGTCGATCCTTTGGCGATGTTCAGGCCGGGCATCACCGGCATGCCGAAGGACAGGTGGCAGTGACCGTCAATCAAGCCGGGCATAATCCATTGGCCTGCAGCGTCGATAACCCGCACCTTCTCGGTGTCCTCCAAGTTCATGCCGCCGGGCACCGGCCCCACGCTGGATATTTTGTTGCCGTCTACGACGATGGCGTCATTCTCTATTGGCGGGCCGCCGTTGCTGTCGATCAAAGTGCCGTTACGGATTACTAAAGCTTGTTTTTCGTTGCTGCTCATCATGTCCTCCTGTTGACGTAGGCTAAGTAACCAAGTTTACCTCTGCGTACTCCGCGCTCTCTGCGGTAAAATCTTAACTTCTCAACGGTGGTAGATCTGTGCCCTAGCGGGTATCAAGGCAACCGGGGCAGTAGCTCTTCGGAGATAAGCTGGAGGTATTCCAGCCGGGCGGAAAGGCCCTTGGGCATGTTCAGGCACGCGAATCCAACATAGTCCAAGCCGAATTCCTCGTGTTGTCTGAGGATGGTCTCTGCGCAGTCTTCCGGGCTGCCGGCGATGGCCCATTCGCTTAACTCACGGGAACTGCCCAGTCCCAAGTCCACCGTGGTCGATTCCTGCATATTGAAAGAGGAGTACATGCCCGCCTTGGCTTCGCCCGCCGCTCTTGCTTCGCTTATTGCCGTTTCCCGGTCCCGAGCAATGGCCATGGAACGGTTGGCGGCCAGAAAGCCCTTGCCGCTTTGTCCCGTCTCAGCAAGCACGTCCCTGTAGCTCTGGGCCAGGAAACGGAAGTTTTCCCAACTGGGCTGAGGGCCAATAAGGCAACCATCGCCCATGGTTGCTGACCGGCGAACCGCCCCGGTGCTCTGGGCGGCCATCCAGATGGGAGGATGGGGTTTTTGGACCGGCGTGAAGGCCATCTTGGCCTCATTTACCTGCCAGTGTTTGCCATGAAAGGTTACTTCTTCTCCCGTCCAGAGTTGCTTCATGATGGTGATGGACTCTTCAAAACGGCCTACCCGGTCTCTGCGGTTGGTGCCAAAAGCCTCCAGTTCCTTTTCCCGGTAGCCGATGCCCACTCCCAGAGTGAATCGGCCGTTGCTGATGTGGTCCAAAGTTGCCGTCTGCTCGGCTACGTCCACTGGGCTAAAGTAAGGCAATAGAAGAATGCCCGTAATCAGCCTCAAGCCCTCGGCGTCGGGGGCTAGCCTGGCCAGGGTCTGCATGGGTTGCAACCAGACCGTGGGATGGGCTATGAAGTGCTGAGGTGCGTAAATAGCTGAGAACCCCATGGACCGGGCTTCCCGGCAAATCTCCGCAGCCTCCTCCAGTTGCTCGTAAAGCGGGCGATTGGGATCATCCAAGTAGTCGCGGATGTAGAGGCCTACTTCCAAGATTCGCTCCATCGCTTGAGGGCTATGCCCGCTGAGGCCAACAGTATAACAAAACCGAAAGACGCCAGGCAGATTTCGATGTCCACTTACCAGTGGAAAAAAAGTCCCCCTTTGTAAAGGGGGATTTAGGGGGATTTCGTCCCCGCCACGCTCTCAAAATCGCTCCCACTCCCACGAAACTTGCGGCAGAGTATAATTCTGGCGTTATCAGTTCAATGGACACCATAACCAAAATTGCCCAAGAGGTTTAAAGGTGAAATTCGCTCATTTTTCTCACGTTTGGAACCGGCCCGGGATGACTCCCGCAGACCGGTACGACCAGCTTTGGCGGGAGTTGACATTGGCCGACGAATTGGATTTCGATTTTGGATTCGCCGTCGAGCACCACTTCCTGCCCCACGAGAGCTGGATGACCTCACCCACGGTGTTTTGCACGGGAGGCGCCCAGGTTACCAAGAAAATACGTTTGGGCCCAATGGGCTACATCGCCCCCCTTTACGATCCAATTCGCATCATTGAAGAGACAGCGGTATTGGACAACGTGCTCCATGGCCGCCTCGAGCTCGGCTTGGTCTCAGGCATCGTCCCCGAGTACTACAACCACTACACTCATTTTCTGGGCTCTCGAGGTGAGACCTTCGAGCAGCGCAGAGAGATGACATTAGAGGTGGTTTCTTTGGTCAAGGCGGCTTTTGCCGACCCGGAGCCCTTTAGCTTTGAGGGGCCTTTTCACCAGTACAAGGACGTGCGACTTTCGGTCAAGGCCCAGCAAAATCCCCATCCGCCAATGTGGATTCAGTCCCGGGACGGCCCCACGTTGCGCTTTTTGGCCCAGGAAGGAGTCCACACCGGCTACTTGCTTTTCCTCCCCAGGACGGACGCGGCTCCCCGGTATCAAGAGTACTTAAGACTCTGGAAGGAGGCTGGTCACCAGCAAAAACCCAACATCGGCTACTGGACGCTGGTGCATGTGGATGAAACCGATGAGTTGGCCGAAGAGAAAGCTAGGCCCAACATCGAACATGCCTTCAGCCAGGTTTTCGGCGTGGGCGACGCTGGATTCGAGAACACGGAAAGATTAATCAAGAACTATGAAAAGAGAGGGGAATGGGGCTCGGCGGAGATTGCCCGCGATATGCCCAATGTGGACTATCTGCTGGACCGCAACTTGGTCTCCGTAGGCTCGCCGGAAACCGTGGCCAACAGGATCAAGGCGGCTGCAACAGAGGGCCTATTCAACACTGTTTTCGCCGAATTCAATCTCGGTTCAATGGCGGAGGACGATCTAATGCGGTCCATCAGGCTCTTTGGCGACCGGGTTATCCCCTTGCTCCGAGACTTCCAGCCCTATTGATTCAGCGCCCTGGTCTTACTTAATTTTACAGGTTATCCTATGACTGGAACGTGGCCCCGCTCGCAGTCGGCCAACCGACAGGTGGAGCGGCGGCTTATTTGAGTTGCTGGATATCTTCCGAATTTGGAGGGAATCGCGGTCATGAAATCCGACTTAATAATAGACGGTGATGGGCACGTTGTTGAGGTAAACGAAACCTACGAGACTATCGACCCGGCGTACCGGGAAAGAAGGCCGGTTTACACCCAGGCGTCAAAGGGCAATATCGTTCGGCTGGTGGACGGGAAGGTGTGGGGTCGGGACGCCTCCACTGGCTTTGCCGGAGTGAATGGAAACCTGCCTCCTCCCGTGGGCAAGGCGATGCACTACCGTCGAATGGGGACTTACAATCCTTGGGCCCGGCTGCCCGACATGGATGCGGACCGCATAGATGTAGCGGTAATCTATCCCACCGACGAGTTGCCTCTAACCGTCACTCCAGACGCCGGATTTGCCGCCGCCAGGGCCCGAGCCTACAACGATTGGCTTTTCAATTATTGCCAAGTGTCACCCCAAAGGCTGAAGGGCATCGGCCTGGTCCCCCTCCAAGACGTGGGCCTAGCTGAACAGGAGCTGAACCGGGCAGTCACCGAGCTGGGCATGGTAGGCATCCAAATCGGGTGCACCGTGCGGGAAGATACATTGCTGAGCGACCATCGACTGGACCCCTTCTGGGCCGAAGCCCAGCGCTTGGACGTTGCGGTGGCAGTGCACGGGCCTGCCCTGCCGTCTTTCTTCCGCGGTTACTACGACATCAACCGTCCGGACCAGATGCTGGAAGTGAGCCACATGGCCCACACCTTCTCCCAGATGATGGCCTGCTCCAATGTGATTACCAGCGGTGTGCTGGAGCGGTTTCCCAAACTGCGCATTGCTTTTTTGGAAGCCGGCGGCGGTTGGGTGCCCTATTGGATGAACCGGATGGACGAATACAATGAGGTGGCCCCCGAGCGATGGGCCAGCCTGTCGGCCAAGCCCAGCGAGTACATCAAGAGTGGCCGAGTTTTCTTCAGTTGTGAACCGGGGGACGAGTTTATTTCCCATTTTCTGAAGCATGTCGGAGAAGACGCTATGCTGTTCGCCTCCGACTACCTGCACTTCGACGCTTTGTTCGTTGGAGAAACCGGGCACGACGGCCAACCTTACCCAGGGACGGTAGCCACGTTAAAAGATCGAACTGACGTTCCAGAATCCGCAAAAAGAAAAATGATGCTGGACAACAGCATGAAGTTTTACGGGTTTAACGAAGCGCACTTGGGTGAAATCGGGGATCCGGTTACCCGGGATGAGCCGAGTAAAGCCCGAGACGGAGCGCTCCCTGGGACCATCTCAGCCAGACTTTAGGACCCTCACGGGTCACCCACTCCCGGTTCTGAGTCGCCGGTTCTAAGCTGAACCTGGGACCGCTCTTCCTGCAAAGTGGAGGATATGGTCCTGTCATAGTCACCCCATCCTCGGTTCATGGCCTCCAGCAACTCGGCCTGGCATAGGTCGATGATGCGGGTGGGCACGCCGTGGCGAGTGGAAAGTTCTCCAGCCAAGCCAAAGTCCTTGTGCGCCAGCTTCAGCGCAAACCTGGCGGTGAAATCGCCCTTGAACAGGGTCTGGGGCAGCCGCTTGGTGAATGTCATGTTTTCGTTGACTATGCAGCCTTGGCTAAACGCCTCCACCAATCTTGTCGTGCTCACGCCGGCTTTAACGCCCAATGTCATGCACTCGGCCAGAAGCAGGTCGATCCCCATTGCCAGAGCGTTGTGAACAATTTTAGTGACTGCGCCGGCACCAAGTTCCCCTACCCACACTACGCTTTTGGTGTAGGACTCAAACACGGGCCTTGCCCGCTCCATAGCTTCCTGGCCGCCTCCCACGAATAAGGTGATTTCGCCAGCCAATGCGCCCTCTCGGCCGCCGTCCAATGGGGCGTCCAGCATATGAGCCCCTCTTTGACGCACTGCTTCCCCCACAGCACGCACGGTTTCCGGCGAGTTGGTTGTGTGGTCAATGAACACTGCGCCCGGATTCAGTCCTTCGACGGCGCCGTTGGGCCCTAAGGATACCGCCTCCATCTCTGGTGGCCCGGGGACGCAGACGCAAACTATGTCACTCTGGGATGCCGCCTCGGCGGGGGAATTGGCCCAGACTGCGCCCTGCTCCAGTAGTGGACTAGCAGCTTCTTCCCTAATGTCATGCACAACCAGCGGCAGCCCGGCTTTGATCACCCAACTGGCCATCGGTCCGCCCATGTTCCCCAATCCGATAAACCCGACGTTCATAGTTCCCCTCTGCAGTAAATGATCCTATCGTGACTAGCCTTGGCCTGGAATTACTGGGGCCAATTTCGAGACACTAGCCTAGGGCTAGCATCAATTGGCCGTGCACCTTTGCTGTTCTAGACGCTCAGGGCCGGTGCAGCCGGGCTGCCTCCCTGATGAAAGTCTGTCGGCCGTGCTTGAAGCCGTACAGCGGCGCCGCAAGTTCAGACACAGCCGCTGCCCGGTCCGGGGCTTGCAAAACCACCAAGTCGGCCCGATTTCCGGCATCTACATCGTAGCCTTCCAGGCGCAATAGTTTGGCCGAACGCCGGGTGACCATTTCGAAGCAGTCCGCCGTCTCCTCGGGGGTGCCCACATGGCAGACGTTGGCGTAGAGATTGGCCATACGCACTAGGGAGCAGTCTCCGAAGGGCGTGAAAGGGTCAAGCACGTTGTTGCTGGAGAGGGAGCAGTTGACGCCTAATTTCAGGAGTTTGTGGGCCGGCGTCACTCCCCGAACCACGTTGTGGTCTCGATCCCGGCCCATGAGGAATAGGTCTGTGGACGGCAGCACCGTGACGGCCACACCTGCCGAGGCCAGCCTTTCGGCGATTTCTTCAAACCGCGCTTCCGGAAGGGCGGCGAACTTGGTCACGTGGCCCACGGCAACCCGGCCACCGTAGCCGAACTGCTGGGTCTGCTGGCAGACGTACTCCACGTCCATGTCCGCCGGGTCGGCGCCGAAGTCCAAGTGCATGTCGATGTCCACATCAAACTCCCTGGCCATCTCAAACACCCGGTCAATCTGACCGTGAGGGTCGGTATCGGTGTATGGCGCTGCTCCCACGGCCTTTGCGCCCATCCTCAGGCCTTCCACCATCAATTCATCGGTGCCAGGGTTATTCAGCAGGCCCTCTTGCGGAAAAACGCAGACATCCAAGTCCAGCGCCCATTCATACTCCTTCACCAAGGGTAAAATCCCGATTAAGCTGCGCAGCCCAATCACCGGGTCCACTTCCACATGGGTGCGGATGTGGGTGGTTCCTTGGAGGACGCACTTGTCCAGGGTCCGCCGGGCCCGCTCTGCCACATCTTCCTCAGTAAAGGCTTGCTTGGCGGCGGCGACTTGGGCGATGGCCTCCTCCAGGTTTCCTTCCTCGGAATGGCAGCGGTCCAAGATGCACGATTTGTCCAAGTGGATGTGGGTCTCCACAAATCCGGGCGCGACCAAGTTGCCCCCGAGATCAATTTCCGCCCCATCGGCGGACAAGCCGGGTTGGACCACCGCGATTCGTCCATCGTCAATGCCAATGTCCGTTAGACCGGCGCTTTCTTCCCCGGCAATTACGGCGTTTCTCAGGATTAAGTCCATTGGCTCCTCCGAAAGGTTTTAGAGCAAGGTGCGCTAACTTATAGTCACGATTGCATGCAATTTTGAGAGTGGACGTTCCTGTCCCCCTTACGAAGGGGGACCACAGGGGGTTAGGCTCTTCAGGGGCAGAACCTCCCCTTAATCCATTCCTGCGGGCCTTGCCCCAAATGTCCCTTGGCCTCTGTCATTCTCAGAGAATTGAGAGATATTTGTGCCTAGAACAAGAGATTCTACGTCGCTGCGCTCCTCAGAATGACAGTTTTGGGGTAATCCCCTCCTTACGAAGGAGGGGAAGTGTGCTCTTGCGTCTGCGCTACAACGCCGGCCGCATTTTGTGCCTTTCGGTGGCTTGCTCGTAGGCATGGGCGGCACGTAACAGCGTCTCCTCGGCGAAGGGGCGAGCGCCAAGTTGTAGGCCGATAGGTAGTCCCTCTTCCGAGAAGCCGCAAGGCACCGAAATGGCAGGGAAACCGCTCAGGTTGTAGGGACGGGTATATTGGGTTAATGCAGCCCTGGTGGTCATCGTGGTTGTCCCGACCGTGACCTCTGTAGCGCCTATTGTGTGGGCTGTGATGGGCGTCATCGGCCCGGCGAGAACGTCCACATCTTCGAGTAGCTCCAGGCTTTGATTGACGAACAAAGTTCTGGCTTGTTGGGCCCGGTTTAGTTGAGGAGCGGACAGGAAAAAACCGGCTTCCAGCAGCAGCCTCACCGGTGTGGCGTACTCGCTTCCACGATTGCGGACCAAATCTGCGTGGTAGGAAGTGGCCTCGGCCATCTGGATAACTGTGGCGATTGGCGTGGCGTACCGGTACATGGGCCAAGCGACTTCTTTGACCAAGGCACCCATCTCCTCCAGCACGTCGATGGCTCGCCGCACGGCGCGTTCCACCTCCGGGTCCAGTGGCGCTTCGAAAAACTCCTTGGGAACACCCACGCGCAATCCCTTCAGATCCCCGGTCAATGCCGCAGTATAGTCGGGCACCGGGGCTAGGCTGGTGGCCGGGTCCTTGGGGTCGTGGCCCGCCGTGGCGTTCATCAACAGGGCGCAGTCGGCCACGGTGCGGGCCAATGGCCCGGGGTGGTCTTGACTCCATGATAATGCTGTCAGGCCGTACCTGCTGAGCCTCCCATACGTCGGCTTTAGTCCCGCCAAGCCGCAGAGGGAACTGGGTACCCGGATGGAGCCGCCGGTGTCGCTGCCCATGGTCAGGGTGGATTGGCCCGAGGCCACTGACGAGGCGGAGCCACCGCTGGAGCCTCCGGTGATGCGTTCCGGGTTCCACGGGTTGTGCATGTCGCCGTAATCCGGGTTCTCTCCCGTTATTCCGTAGGCGAACTGGTGGGTGTTGGTCTTGCCTAATATTATGGTTCCGGCGTCTTTAAGCTTGGTGACCAAGGTGGAGTCAAAATCAGGCACGAAGTCGTGGAAAATCCTGGAGCCGGAAGTGTTTCTGATGCCTTTGACGTAGTACAGGTCTTTGAGAGTTATGGGGATCCCGTGTAACGGGCCCCGGTATTTGCCCGCCTGAATCTCCTCCTCGGCTGTCTTAGCGTCGGCCAAAGCTTGCTCGGAAGTAAGGGTGATGAAAGAGTTTAGGGTTGGCTCGGTAGCTTCGATTCGGGCCAACTGGGCTTCTACGACTTCCACTGGGGATATTTCTTTTCGCTGGATCAGGCCCGAGAGTTGGCTTGCTGGCAGATAGCAAATCTCTGTTTTGTCCATCTTTACGGCCCCGCTTCCAAAGTATCTTGGGAAAGTAATTCTTTGGGCGGAAAATAGAGCATTGCCGGGTCGACACCAGTTAGGTCCAACTCGTCAACAGCGCGCAGTCCTGGGAGGATAACCCGTATGTAATCGTACAGCTCTCGCATGTGAGCGTCGTCCGCATCTAATCCCGCTTCTCGGGCCATGCTTAAGAAGCTATCCCAATTGCCTTCCGGGCCCAACCAGCTTTCATGAGAGCTTTCAAGGGAGCTTTCAGGGGACATAAGCAACCATCTCCGATTTTACTAGTTGCCGTGGGTTAGCCGGAATTGCCGTGGGTTAGCCGGGCATTCGTCGCCAGTCCAGGCACTCAGGAATTGTATTAATGTCTCCCAAGAAGGTCAAACAGAGAATTTAGCAAAGCGATTGAGTTAGTACCTCACAAAGGCGTGAAGCCCTGAATCGGGTAAAATGTTCAAGGCTGGGCTCTCCTACGTTCGAAAATATTAACACTCGCAAACATTAAATCTTCCGGAGGAACAATGACCATCGATATGCACGCCCATTTGGTACCGCCCATTGTCTTGGACGACTTGGACAAAGAGCCCTCGCGCTACGGCGTCCACATGGAAGAATCTGAGGCGGGTGGCAGGTGCGTGTGTTACGACCATGGCCTGAAGATACGCCCCTTCTTTAGCCGTTTGCTGGACTTGGAAGAGCGCTGGGAGGAGATGGGGAAGCAAGGTGTTGACCGGCAAATACTATCCGTTTGGGCCGATCTATTCGGCTATAGCATGCCCGCCGATAAGGGCGCCGGTTGGAACCGGTTGCTCAATGAAAGGCTCAGCCAGGTGGCGCAAAAATACTCAGACCGTCTCTCCATGTTGGCCTGCGCGCCTTTGCAAGACGCTGGCCTGGCTGGCCAAGAACTGGAGTACGGGGTTAAGCAGTGCGGCGCAGTTGGCGGCGTTATTGCCGCCAGCGTTGACGGAGTTAACCTAGGCGAAGCGGACTTGGACGATTTCTGGGCCGCGGCGGTTGACCTGGACGTTCCTCTATTTATCCATCCAACCCAACCGCTAACCACCCGCACTACCAAGTACGGGCTGAACGTGATCGTCCAGTATATCTATGACGCCACAGTGACCGTGGGGTCGTTGGTAATGAGCGGGGTTTTGGACCGGTTCCCGGCGTTGAGGATAATCCTGCCCCACGGCGGCGGCTACTTCCCCTACCAAATTGGGCGCTTCGACCGGATTTACCGCAATCCGGAAACTCAAGCGCCAGCGGCCCAGCCTCCTTCGGCCTATTTGGGCCGTTTTTGGTACGACACCATCCTCCACTCTCCTGAGGCTTTGGCATTCCTGAGGGACTTGGTGGGTAGCGAGAAATTGCTTTTGGGCACCGACTATCCCTTTCCAGTAGACGACAAATCGCCCATGCAGTCGCTAGCGGACGCTGGTTGCTCCCAAGAGCAGATAGACCAGATTTCCGGCGGTAACGCCAGCGCGTTATTCAAACTGTAACCCTGACCAGCCGGCAGGTCCGGTTCCCCGCCACATTCCAAAATCGCACTATGGGCTGGTTTTCGGTTGATGATGAACATTGCCTGAGAACAATTTTGGTCTAATTTTGGATAAAAGCTTAAAATTCGCCTAAACACGTTTTCAAAATCGTTGACATAATTGCCTCCCCAAAGCTAAGTTTTGGCTACGAGTTTTGTGCGAGTGGGTGCGGACGGGCAGCTCCTCAATTATTCACCTCGCCCCGGTTTGTTCAGGCCAATAGTTTAGGCCAATTTTGGTTTAGCCCGTAGCCCATTTCCAGCTCTTAGACCCAAGCGGCCAATAAATATTTGGCGCTTGAGCCGGCAATGGGACAGACGGCGTATTGATTAAATTAGCCGCCGAGACCACTACAAACCGCAGGAGGGTTTGGGATGATAGTGCATGAGGAGAATCCACAGGTCGCTGCAGAGGACCAATCGGCCCCAATTTGCTGCCACTACTGGATTATAGAGACTGCGCATGGACCTATTAGCCGCGGCGAATGCCAGATTTGCCACGAGGTGCGCGACTTTAAGAACTCGGTCTTTGACATGGACCGGGACTCTCAGGACAGCCGATCTCGCAAAGGCTCGAATGCAGAGGCGAATGAACCACAGGCGGCAACTCCGGTGGCCGGGGAGATTAGCCCGGAACTGGGGGTAGACGAGCTGGAAAGTGAAGAGGAAGAAACGCCTGATTCTGGGCCTGAACTTGGGCCTGAAACCGAAAGCGAAGTTGAAGAACCCGAATTCGCCGGCGTCTCAGAGGACTAATTTCCTCTAATCATTTGCCGCAATCCGCCTCTGATTTTTTAAATGGAGTCCCCGGGGGAAACGGAGAACCGGAAAGTTAATACCGGAAGGTTAGTAAAAGAAAGTAGTTGCCAAATTGCCGTGTGTTGGGCATCGAGGAAAGGGGAGGCTATCAAATATGAGAGTACTTTGGATTGGTTACGGACAGGCCGGAGGCAAGATCGTAAATAGCTTGATGGGTGTGAACCGCAAGCTATACGACGCCATTGCCATTAACACCGAGGAAGCGGACCTGGCCGGGCTCCGCAACATACCCGAGACGGTACTGATTGGCCGGTATGCGTTGAAGGGCAGAGGCGTGGGCGCGAACATCGAGTTGGCAGCCAGCATCGCCGAGAAAGCCCTGTCGCAAATGATGGACCAGATCGACTTGATTGTCCGCAAACACGACCCTGAGGTATTTTGGATTGCCGCCGGGCTGGGCGGAGGTTCCGGCGCTGGCGGGTCTTATGTGCTGGCCAACGAACTGAACCGGGTGTACCGGGGTATCCCCGTGTACGGCTTGGGCGTAGTACCCTCTACCACCGGAATGCCCACGGACAAGGAATCATTAAATTTATCAAATTGTCTGAAGAGCTTTGAGCTTTGGAGCCATTATTTCAACAACATCTTGTTGGTTGATAACCAGCAATTCGAGCAGAACAATGTAACCCGTGAATCGGTTGAGCAAATGTACAACCGGGCTAACGATAAGCTGGCTATGATGCTCACCACCTTGCTTGAGGCCGGGGAAATTCGGCCTGCGCCTCAGGAAGTTTTCAGTTCTTCTGAGATTAAAGCGACGATGGGCATGATCGGCGACATCTCCACCATCGGTTACTGTTCCGAGACCATTAAGCTCAAATCTCAGCCCTGGCGGAAGGGTATCGACCCGGGGACCCATGAGCTGGAGAGTATTATTGAGCGCAGCGTGGCCGAAAGCGCATTGACTTTCCCTTGCGACGTCACCGGCGCCCGCTCGGCCTCTTTGGTGGTCCATGGGCGGCCCGAGCATCTGTTCACCCAAGCGATTTCCAGGGGCAGGTCCAGATTGGAACAACTGGCGACGGTGAGCAAGGTCAGATATGGGGACTATCCGGACCGAAAGACCAACCAATTGGCGGCCATCACATTGGTGTCGGGTATCCAAGACATGTCCCGGCTAGACCAGATGAAACGTAGAGTTGAGGAGCTGGCGTGGGAACCGGCCGTCGCTTCCGAACCACATGCGGACGGGGTACCGGAGACATCGCCTGTGTAATAGGCAAATTCCTTAACAAATGGACCCATGGAGCAAAAACACCCCCGGCATTTGCCGGGGGTGTTTTTTAAGCAGGTCCAAGCATAACGGGCGACTAATGTAAAAAGCAGGCCGCCCAGTTAATGTAAAAAGCAGGCCGCCCAGTTAATGTAAAAAGCAGGCCGCCCAGTGGTCTGGCTCGACTTCTTTCAGAACCGGCTCGCTCTCCGAGCACTGGGGCATTACAAAGGGACAACGGGTGTGAAAACGGCAACCGGACGGGGGGGTTAGTGCGCTGGGCACCTCTCCGGACAGGACCAACTCCTCTTTCTCCTCGTCGGGATGGGACGGCAGAGAAGCGGCGAAAAGGGCACGGGTGTAAGGGTGCTTGGGATCGTTGCATAGCTTCAAGCTATCGGCAACCTCAACAATCTTGCCCAGATACATCACGGCGATTCGGTGGCTGATGTGGGCCACGGCGGCCAGGTCGTGGCCGATGAACAAGTAACTCACCCCCAGATCCCGCTGTAGCCTCTCCAATAGGCTGAGGATGTGGGCCCGGATGGACACGTCCAATGCCGAAACCGGCTCGTCCAGGACGATTAGTTGGGCCTCTGTGGCCAAAGCACGGGCAATCGCTATTCGCTGCCGTTGCCCTCCGCTGAACTCATGGGGGAACAGTGGCGCCACATCGGGTTGTAGGCCTACCAACTCCAAAACCTCTCCAACCCTGTGTTTCACGTCTTGCTTGGATAGATTGGTGTGGACTTCCAAGGGTTCGGCGATGATGTCGCTGACCCGCATCCGGGGGCTGAGAGAACTGAATGGGTCTTGGAAAACCACCTGGACGGACTTTCGGTAATCCATCAAGTCATGTTTTTGCAAGGAGGTGACGTCTTGGCCGCGAAACTCGATTTGCCCGCTGGTGGCTGCCTCTTGGGCCAATATTAGCTTGGCAGTCGTGGTTTTGCCGCAACCCGACTCGCCGACCACGCCGAGGGTTTCGCCTTTCGCAACGCTGAAGCTGATGCCGTCTACAGCCTTGACCCAGCCTTGCACACGCCCGAAGACAAACCCAGAGCTCACAGGGAAATGTTTTGTTAAATCCCTAGCTTCTAGGAGTGTCTCACTGGCCATTAGCTTCACCCGGTACCAACCAACAACTCGCCTGACGGTTCGCACCTACAACGAATTCAGGTGGTTGTTCGGTCTTGCATTTGTCTAAGGCTACAGGGCAGCGCTCGTGAAAAGAGCAGCCTGGTGGCAGATCTGCCAAGTTGGGGGGTTGGCCGGGAACCACGTAAAGGTCTCCCTTATCGCCGACCCTAGGTATCGACTTGAGAAGCGCTTCTGTGTATGGGTGCTTGGGGTCGTTGTAAATTTCCCTTACCGAGCCCTGTTCTACGATTTTCCCGGCATACATGACCGCAACCTTGTCGCACATCTTGGCAATTATTCCCAAATTGTGGGTGACAAAGATCAACGCCACGCCGGTTTCTTTCTGGATGTCCCTCAGAAGGTTTAAGTATTGCAGTTGGATCGTGACGTCCAGGTTCGTTGTGGGCTCGTCGGCCACGATCAGCTTGGGACCGCCTGCCAAGGCGGTAGCGCCCACGATGCGCTGGCGCATACCTCCGCTCATCTGGTGGGGATATTCTTTCATGCGGATTGCCGGAGAGGGGATGCGCACCGAGTGCAGCAATTCCTCTACTCGCTTGCGCAGGCCTCCTCGGCGGAGTTGGCGGTGGTAGTAGGCGGGCTCGGCCACTTGGTCGAAAATGGTGAAAAGCGGGTCCAGGGAGGCCATTGGGTCTTGTAGGATCATGGCCATATCCCGACCGCGAATATCTTGCATCTCGCCAGCGCTTTTCTCCATCAGGTTTTCGCCGTCGAACTCGATTGTGCCGCCCACAATCTCACCGGCGCCGGGCAACAAGCGGAAAATAGCGTGACAGGTGGTGGTCTTGCCGCAGCCGGACTCCCCGACCAGGCCCAAAGTCTCACCGGCTTCCAAATAGAACGAAATGCCGTCTACGGCCTTCACTATTCGCTGGCCTTTGAAGCCAACGAACTGGGCCACTAGATCTGTGACTCGCAGTAGAGGTGTAGAAGTGGCCAATGGTGGTTTACCGGTTCCTTAGCTGTGGGTCCAGCCGTACTCGCAACCAATCTCCCAATAGGTTGGCAGCCAGAACCAGCAGCATAATGGCAATTCCGGGGAAAACGGAAATCCACCAATCGCCACCGATTAGCGGACCTTTTCCGTCGGCCATCATGAGGCCCCATGCCGGGGTCGGTGGAGGCACGCCCACGCCCAAGAAGCTAAGGGAAGCTTCAATGATAATGGCTACGCCGATTGTAAGGCTGAAAAGCACCATCACCGTGTTCATGACGTTGGGTAAAATGTGCTTCAGCATGATCCGTACCCGGCTTGCGCCGGTCACTTCGGCAAGCTTGACAAAATCCCTCTCCCTCAGGCTCAAGACCTCGGCCCGGACCTGCCGGGCGTACCTGCTCCAAAAAACCAAGGTTAGAATAATCACGATATTCCAAAGACCGGCTCCCCTTATGGACGCCAGGAAAATGGCGAAAATCAGGGTCGGCAAGGCCAACCAAGCGTCGGTTATCCGCATGATCACTTGGTCCCACCACTTGCCCATATAGCCGGCCAGCATGCCTAGGACCGTTCCTATGGCTCCAGCCGCTAGGGTTCCCACCAAGCCCACAATCAGCGAAACACGGGCCCCATAGATAACTCGGCTTAAGATGTCCCGGCTCTGGAAGTCCGTGCCCAGAGGCATCCTCCAAGTACCGCCATCCATCCAAGCCGGAGGCAGCGTCCCCGCAACTGGTCTCCCAGTGAGCTTGTCTTTCACCGATACTTCTGGGTCGTGCAGCGGCAGAAGGTCAGCGAAAATTGCCAGGAACAAAATGGACGCCAATATGACCATGGGAAGCAAAGGAGCTTCCCGGGCGAAGGCCCATCCCTTTCGTGCGGTTTGCGCGATCGGGGATCCGACGGGGCTGGCAACTGTTTGCGGGACGTTAGCCATTTGTATTAACCGCTTTTTATTTGGATCAGACCGTCTAGACTAGCCGGACAACCGTATTCTGGGGTCCACATAGGCATAAAGGATGTCCAACGCCAGGTTGACCCCGACGATCATGGCCCCTGCCATCAGCAACGAGCCTTGGACTACTGGGAAGTCCCTGCCGGTTAGACCTCCCAGAATTAGGCTGCCCACGCCGGGCCATTGGAAGATAACTTCAATCACCACCGCCACGTTAATCATGAGGACCAATTGAAGTCCCGCTAAGGTCACGATGGGAATCATGGCGTTCTTAAAGGCATGTTTGGAAATAACCACCCACTCGGGCACGCCCTTCAAACGGGCCAATTTCACATAGTCGCTGCCCAGCACCTCCAACATGCTGGACCTGGTAAGACGCAGCATTGACCCGGCGAAGTACCAGCCCAGCGCAAAGCTGGGCATCAGTAAGTACTTGACGTCCCAGAAGTGGTCCCCCTTGCCAATCACCGGGAGCCAATCCAGCTTTACCCCGAAGATTAGAATTAGCACCAATGCCACGAAGAATCCGGGTATGGCTAATCCAAGCAATGCGACCAACTTCCCAATGTTGTCCCACCAGGAGTCCAGCTTTACCGCAGAGATTATCCCCAAAGGTACGCCGATGACGATGGAGATAATGAATGCGGCCGCAGCCAACTGTAGGGAGTTGGGAAGGCGTTGGAAATAGATGTCGGTGACGGAAACCCCAAACTGGAACGACCTTCCGAAGTCACCCTGGAAAACGTTGCCGACGAATTTCCGATATTGAGTAATCCAGGATTCGTTCAGTCCCCAGTTTTCCCGAATGGCCATCAGGTCTGCTTCCGAAGCACCGGGGTATTCGCTCAAGAGCAGCGCTGGATCACCGGTCAGCCGCACCATGGTAAAGATTATGACCGTCAAGATCCATAAGGTGAGTATGCTGTAAAAGACGCGGCTAAGAACAAACCGTTTCAATTGCCACACCTGCCAGGAAATTTGGGGCCCTTCTCGGCGCTAACAGTCGTACTCCAAGAAGAACCCCATAGAAAGCTCACGGAAAGCTCACGGAAAGCTCACGATAATTCGCGCATCAGTTTATTGGCCCTTCAACCGTATATCCTCATTGGGACCAATTAACACGTTCATCGCCGTGCTTGTGTAATCCGCAGGGTCGCCAGCGATGGTCGGACCTTGACCCATAGCGAATGCGTTAACGTATATGGGCACGAACATGAATGAATCAAGCACAAGGTTTTGGGCTTGACGCATCAGTTCCTCGCGCACTACTCCGTCTAGGCTGTCTTGGTACTGGTCCCACAATACTTGTATGTCCTCGTCACACACTAGGGAACTGGGGCCCCCGCACCGGGCAAATAGGTCTATGTATGTGGCGGCGTTCCCGGCAGTCAACGCAATGTTCATCACGATTTGCCTTCCGGGAAAGCCCTTGTGGTTGGTGTTGGTATCGTCGCTGAAACCTTCTCCGCGTTTTTCGAGGTAAACCGGTCGTTCCATGATTTGCATCTCGCTTTGGATGCCGATTTCACGGAGTTGCTCCATCACCCGCAAGCTCATGGACTCGACCGCAGGGAAGGGCGTGAACCAGTCGATTGTAAATCCGTCGGCGTAGCCAGCTGCGGCCATCAGATCTTTGGCCTTTTGCAAATCGTATGGGTCGACTGGTCGTTGGACCGTGCCAGGCCAGGAAGGCGGAATGAAATTGCCTGTGGGAATTGCCAAACCCAAAGTTTCTCTTTCTGCCAGGAATTGGCGGTCTATCGCCAGGCTGACAGCCTGCCGCACGCGAACGTCGTTGAACGGGCTGTCCTGGTCGTTTTGGTCAGGGAAATTGAGCCAGAAGGGCGCCGAGTTGTTCGGGTCCACCTGCAAGTCCGGGTCTGTGATCACCGACTCAAGAACGTCTCCAGTCACGAAGTAGATAAAGTCGACCTCACCGCTCTTTAGAGCCGCAGCGCGGACCGAAACATCGGAGATTCCCCGGGAGATTACGGTCTTAACGTGAGGAACCTTCCGCCAGTAATCTTCGAAAGCCTCGAACTCCACGAAGACGCCCGGTTCCTGCCTGACGAATTTGTATGGGCCGGCTCCGATGGGAGCGTTGCTGAACGCCTCATCCCGTTCATCGTCGTTGTCTCCCAATGACAAGTAGTAGTCCTTGGGGATTATCACTCCTGCGGCGCTCGATGGAGTGCCGTAAATCAGGAAGAAGTCCAAGAAGGGCTTGCTGAAGTTGAACTGCACGGTCCTTTCATCAACAATCTCAACGCTCTCGGTGAACTCTTTGAGCTGTGCTGCGTTGGTACCGTGGTAGTTCTCGTAGCTAAAAGCCACGTCTTCGGAGGTAATGAGTTCACCGTTATGGAACTTCACGCCTTCCCTCAACCGGACCGTAGCTTGCATGAAGTCCTCGGTCATATCATAAAAATCCGCCAACGCGAAAGTAAATGCGTTTGCCGGCGAAGGCTTGAACATGTTGTCGTGGACCTTCCACGCCAACTCATAAGGCATCAGGCTGTTGGCGGCGTTCTGAGGATTCATCCACCGAGGAGAGATATTAACGTGAACGCCAATGGTCGCCTCTCCTGCGGGAACTCTTGATCGGTCTGGGTCAATGATGGCCTTAGCTATAAAGGGCACGGCGCTCGAGGCTTCGGCCTCCGGGACTTCGGTGGCGACTGGAGCAGTCGTTGGTGCCGGGGCCTGTGTCGGCGGCACCGCCGTGGGCTCCGGTGCTCTTGTCGGAAGCGGAGTGGATGTGGCCGACGAGCCGCAGGCCACCGCCAGGAACAAAGCTATGATTACAGGAAACAGAAATAGAGTCTTTCGATTCAGGATC
>MUCR01000002.1 GCA_002816455.1 SAR202 cluster bacterium Io17-Chloro-G4
CTGCTTTGTGTTGACGCTCCGCCTGTGGTCTCCCGGCTTCCGTGGGGTTGGTTTCCGCGGGGTTGGTTTCCGCGGGGTTGGCTTCCGCGGGGTTGGTTTCCGCGGGGTTGGCTTCCGTGGGGTTGATTTCCGTGGGGTTGGCTTCCCGGCGGTTGCCCCTGTCCAGGCCTGGCGGGTCCTCTCTTCCTTCTGCGGCGAGGTGTATCTTGAGGCGGCGCCAACGTGCCTCGCTTGTGAGCTTTGCCGAACTTGAGCTTCTTCATCTCTTCTTCTATAAGAAGGAAGTCGCTCTTGGGCAAAAGGTGCAAGTTCCCTTGGAACGCCATGTACCAGTTTTCGGGAGGCCAGCGCTTGATGTAGTCCAAACGGGGCGCGAGAAGGTTAGCATCCATGTGCTGGTGGCGCTCCAGGATGATTTCGGGCTTTATCTTGATTTGATAGGGCCACTCGGCCCGTCCTTCCTTCTCCCAAACCTCTTCTGACTGTTCAAAGTAGGATGATGTGGCGGTGGCGGTAGCGGTAAAACACCGGTCAACCGACACGTAGAAAAGGATTCGGTCACCGTTTTCAATTCTCTGAATCTTGCGCCGGTGTTGAGACTTCAATCCCTGTTTTGTGAACCCCAATTCTTGAGTTATCCGAAAGTTGTTGGGGTTGCTGATGATCATCCAAAAATTGATGGCCATTCCTACCCCTGAATGCGTCCTAAAGTTAAACCGACATTACCGCAATCCAGCATCACGGTTTTCGATTTTAACTATTATAACACTTGGAAGGTGCCGGGACAGGCCTTTATCTCGATAATCGCCAATCTGGAGTTTCGTCACCAGCCCAACATCCCGGCTGCCGAGTCTGTGCCTAATTCAGCTTGTCTGCTCCTGGAGGTTGGTGTAACATCATGCGAGCCTCCCAGGTTAACAGCCTGTTAAGCCAAGAAAGTTCAGGAGAAAAAGGACATGGCATCTAGCGCCTCCAGAGAACGCGAAATTGCGATCGTCGGTGTGGCTGAATCGGACGAAATGGGCACGGTTCCCAATAAGTCTTCCTTACAGCACCACGGCGAGGCGGCTCACAATGCGTTGGAAGATGCCGGGCTGTCCAAGAGCGACGTTGACGGCCTATTCACCGCTGGCTTTTCCACCCTGGCCACTGCCGAGTACTTGGGCATCCAACCGGGATTCACCGACAATACCTCGATTGGCGGTTCTTCTTTTGTGATACACGTTGCCCATGCCATAGCGGCCATCCGGGCCGGATATTGTGAAGTGGCATTAATAACCCACGGTCAAGCGGGCCGGTCCACAAGGGGCAGGGTGCCCTTGGACCCCAACCTTCCAACCTCCCAGTATGAGTTCCCCTACGGATTGATTGGCCCTCCGGTTAATTATTCCATGGCCTGCACTCGCTACATGCACGAGTACGGCGAGGACCGCACCCGTCAGGCGATGGCTGAGATTGCGGTATCCACTAGGAAGTGGGCCAACCTTAATCCCAAGGCTGTGATGTACGAAACGCCCATGAGTTTCGACGAATACCACGATTCCCGTTGGGTTTCATGGCCTTTCCACCTGCCCGACTGCTGCTTGGTGACCGACTCGGGGGCGGCCATCATCGTTACAACCGCTGAGCGGTCCAGGTCGTGCCGCAAAGAACCGGTTTGGGTACTGGGCGCCGCCGAGGGTCACGACCATAACATCATCAGCCAGATGGCCGACCTCACTTCGTCAATTTCTAGGGAAACCGGGCCCAAGGCCCTGGCCCGAGCTGGAGTCAGCCACGACAACATCGACCTGACTATGATTTACGACTCGTTCACATACACCACTTTGGTCACTTTGGAGGGGCTGGGTTTTTGCAAACCGGGAGAGGGCGCCGACTTTGTGGCAGGCCAGCGCACAGCTCCCGGCGGCGACTTTCCCTTGAACACCAGCGGGGGCGGACTGTCTTACACTCATCCCGGCATGTACGGCAGCTTCTTGCTGGTGGAAGCCGTTCGGCAATTGCGCGGCGAGGCTGGCGAGCGCCAGGTGCACCGCAAGGGGACCAACGACCTCCCACCCAATATATCCCTGGTCAACGGCACCGGCGGGTCTCTTTCGTCCACTGGGACCGTGGTATTGGCGACCGAGTAACGCAGGTTTTATCGGAGTCAGGAGCTTAGAAATTCGAATCCTAACTAGGGGACACTCCTCCTAGCTGCCCTGATTTTCCCGATATTTTTGGCCGCGTTTATTAGTTTCACTGTCCAGATAGGCTACTTGCGCTGCCTCTACCCACTCACACTACCCGCTCTTGCTCTCCTATTTGCTGACCAACAGTACATTTATCTGGATTAATTTGCTTTTTGGCGTAGTCTTCTTGTCCACAATAATCTTCCCGGGAAATCCCAGAATCGGAAAACCCAGAATTGGAAAACACAGAAACCGCCATTTTTTGTTTATGCCGTCTAGCAAGGCATTGTTCAATGTTGTGCTAGACTCGTCGAATCACAAATGCTGGGATGGTGATTTTATCAACCATTCCACCTTTTTACGCAGAATGCGAAAGGATACGGTTTATGGATCAAGCAATTAGCTCATTCCTACAGCACCTTATTGTCGAAAAGGGTTTCTCCAGCAACACATCTCAAGCCTATCGCAACGATCTATCCCAGTTTTGGAGCTTCCTCCAAGAGCGCCAAAACGGTAATGCCAACAGCAATGGCCATTACCATTGGGAGACGGTGGACCTGGATACCCTGAACGACTACATCGTCGACCTTAGAGGCCCCAAAGGATATCGGGACACCACCACCGCCCGCAAAGTAGCCGCAATCCGCTCTTTCTTCGGATATCTCTTTGAGAACGGCGAGATTAAGGCAGACCCCACCGAATCTCTGGGCTCACCAAGGGTTGGACGCTCCCTACCCAAGTATTTGTCCAAAGAGGAAGTCGCTTCCTTGCTGACCGCCGCTTACGAAACCGGCGGCAACGAAGCCCGGCGCGACGCCACCATTCTTGAAATGCTCTATGCAACCGGACTCCGCGTGGGCGAGTTGGTTTCCCTAAACGTCATGGACATAGACCTTCAAGAGTCCTACATACGCTGTTGGGGCAAAGGCTCCAAGGAACGAATCGTCCATATTTACCCCAAAGCCCTGCGGGAAGTTAAAAACTACTTGAACCAGGCCAGGGTAGCCCTTATCGGAAGTCGCCGGGCCGAGACCGCTTTGTTTGTGAACCACCGGGGCGAGCGCTTGACCAGGCAGTGGGTCTGGAACATCATGAAAAATTACGGGGAAAAGGCTGGTATCCACCAGCGCATCACTCCGCATACACTGCGCCATAGCTTCGCAACCCACCTACTGCAAAACGGCGCGTCTCTACGCCATGTGCAGGAGCTTTTGGGTCACTCAAGCATTTCCACCACCCAGGTTTACACACACGTGACGGGGACTCAGTTGCACGAAGAGTTCGAAAAGAGTCATCCCCGGGCTTAATAGCCGTTGGATCTAGCGTTAAGGGCTAGGTGAGGAGGAAACACGGCGGTGGTTGAAATGAACCACAGCCGTGTTTTTTGGGTTATGGCGTGGGAAACTTGGGAAAGGCATGCCAACACGCTGCCTTTTTCCGGCCAGAACTGATATAGTTAATCTGTCCGTTGGTTAAACCGCGCGACAATCCAGCCTTCCGCCGGAACCACCACTATCCCTCTTGAGGAGGTAATCCATGCCTGGAAAAGCTCGCCGAGTAGCCTCACGCCAGGCGCAGTTGGTCCGCCGAAGGAAACGCCAGCAGAACAAGCCCGAAGATGGCCAACCTGCTGTAACGCCAGCCAGACCTGTAGAGCAAGCCGAACAGCAATCGTCCAACCAACGTTCTGCTGTGCCGGAATCACCTGCCCAAGATTCACCTGTAATGGATTCGCCCGCACCGGACTCGCCTGCATTGGACTCGCCCGCATTGGATTCAAACGTGGCGGAGACGCCCGAAGTACCTGCGGGGCGCCCAGCTGCCCGGCCTTCCCGGCCTTCCCGGCCCTACCGCCCCAGTCCCGTGGCGGCTCGGACTGCGGAGGGTGAGCTAATCCCGCCGCGAGGCGGGGCGAGAGGAAGAAGAGACCGGATAGTCGCCCAAGTTAACATCGGTGCCGAAATAAAGCGTATCCTGGCCATGTCTAGCACTGTACTGGCCATAATCATCGTCCTTGGCATTGTTCTTTAACCATATCGTCTTAATCTTATTGCCCTAAACTGCGCGGTATTGAACATCATGGCTCTGCCACTCATTGAACAGCGGTTGCGGTTAACTCCGGAGCGCCCCGGCGTTTACATGATGAGGGACGCCAGAGACACCGTCTTGTATGTAGGCAAAGCCAGCGTGCTGCGGAACCGTGTTCGCACCTACTTCGGTTCGCCGACAGGTCAGATCCCCAAAATACGCAGGATGATGGGCCAAGTCCACGACTTCGAGTACATCGTCACGGACTCGGAGGCCGAGGCCTTGATTCTGGAAAACACTCTCATCAAGCGCTACCGGCCCCGCTACAACGCTCGGCTGAAAGACGATAAAACCTACCCCTTCTTGAAGATTGACCTGAATGAGGAGTTCCCTCGGGTCACCATCACCCGTAAGGTATTCAAAGACGGCGCCCGGTATTTCGGTCCTTTCGCCACCGCCGGCTCGGTGCGCAAGACTATGGACTTGGTCAAGCGCCTGTTCCCCTACCGGTCCTGCACCAAGAAAATCACCGGCACCGACCCGCGACCTTGCCTGGAGTACTACATAAACCGGTGCGTTGCACCCTGTTCCGGCTATGCCGGACCCGATGAATACGCCAAGGTAATCCAGCAAGTAGTGCTGTTTATGGAAGGGGACACAGATACCGTCACCGATGACCTGCGGGCCAACATGGAAAAAGCAGCGGAAAACCTGGAATTTGAGCGCGCCGCTGTTTTGCGGGACCGGATACGCAGCGTTGAAAAAGTGGCGGATGAGCAGCGCATAACAGTCGACTCCAACCCAATCAAAGACATGGACGTCATGGCATTGCAGCAAGGCACCAACGAGTCTTGGATTGAGGTGTTCTTCGTTCGCCACAACAAGCTGATTGGCCGGGACCACTTTTTCATGGAGGGTACCCAGGACGACTCTCCTGAACTGGTGTTAAGCCAATTCATCAAGCAGTTTTACAGTGACGGTCCCGTGGTGCCTCCGAATATTTTGGTCCAGCATCCTCTTGAAGATTCGGAGTTGATCAACGATTGGCTACGAGATGTGCGGGGAGGGGCGGTCCGCCTGCTGCGACCTCAGCGAGGAGTCCACAAAAAACTGATGGACGTGGTAGCCGAAAACGCCACCCAAGGTCTGGCACAGCATCAGATCAAATGGCTGAATAACGTGGATGCCCTCGGCCAAGCTATGTCGGAACTGGAAGAAGAGCTAAGTCTGCCCGCATCTCCCTTTCGGATGGAGTGTTACGACATCTCCCACATTCAGGGAACCAACACCGTGGCTAGCATGGTGGTCTTCGAAGACGGAATGCCCAAGACGGCCAACTATCGCCGCTTCAAAGTCAAAACCGTCGAAGGCGTGGACGACTTTGAAAGCATGCGGGAGGTGCTGCGCCGCCGGTTCAAGCGCCTGGCCCAAAACCGGGCTGCGGAAAACCGGGCCTCCCAAACTCGGGCTTTAGGACAAGAGGACGGCTCTGATTCCGGTCCTGATTCCGGTCCTGATTCCAAAGAAGGCGAAGGGGATACCTGGGGAATTCTGCCCGACTTGGTGCTAATTGACGGCGGCAAGGGGCAGCTTTCCGCAGCACTTGAAGTATTGCTGGAGTTGGGGATGGACGACATCCCTCTGGCGTCTTTGGCCAAGGAAAACGAGTGGCTTTATGTGCCCCAAACCCAGGAGCCGATAATTCTGCCCAAGGATTCCCAGGCTCTTTATTTGGTCCAACGCATGCGGGATGAAGCCCACCGCTTCGCCATCACCTATCACCGCAACCTGCGCAGCAAGAGCAGCCTCCGCTCTCCAATCGACGGCGTAACGGGCATCGGCCCCAAGCGTAAGCGCATGTTGATGCGCCGTTTCGGTACCCTGCAGGGGATCAAACAAGCGACGGTAGACGACATCGCTTCCGTCCCCGGTATGACACGTTCCCTGGCCATGCGCCTTAAGCAGACCATCTAACGGCGGCTTCGTTCCTATTAGGCCAGAAGAGCGGCAGAACTCCCCGTGGACCCAGGCTGTTTTTATAGGTCATTTTCCCGAATAATAATTGGTCGCGCAGAAAACATGGCTATTCCTGATTAGCTTCTTTACACTTTTATCAGCCGAGGTTGATATTGGGTCACTCGTGGAGTACCATGCCCTTTTCTCTTTCCGGCTGTCCTCTCACAAGGCGTTAAGTCTTTAGCTAGATGAAAAAGGTGTAGCGCATGGTAAAGGTATCCATAACTCTCCCCAATGCCGCTCAAATCACCCTCGAGTCGGACGAATCCGAGGTTATCCAGCAAGTGGTATCAATGGCGCTGCGAGATCTACCCAGAGAGTTAATGCAAACAAGCGCCGGCACTGACCCTGCCAACGGTCAAGTCGAGCCGCCGCATGGTAGCAGCCGTGCAGCAGGACAGTCTACGCTAAGTGTAGTTGATCGAGCCGGTTCGGGAGTAGTTGAAAGGACTGATACCAATACCGGAATTTCAGGGGAAACCGGGACACCTGAATCTCCGGCGGGCGGCGCCTCAGGACTGGCCAGCGGCCCCGCTGCCGCAACGCCCGGCCGAACCCGGACCAGCCGCAGCGCTACCCCCGGGCCAACCCAAACCCGTCAAGAGACTGCGGTCCCATCGCAGAGCGGAAACCAAGCCGCAGCCGCAACACCGGCGCCGACCCGAGTGCCAACAACAGAATCCGACAATCAATTTGCCCAGTTTTGCGCCGCCGCCGCTCCTTTGGGAGACATGCGCAAGGTGGTGGTTGCCGCCGAGGGAGCAAAGCGGCTTTTGGGAATGCCCAGCGTGGACGCGACAGACCTGGCAGGGCTTTTCGAGTTGGCCGGTTGGCGCATTCCTCACAGTTTTATTCAGACCCTCCGCAACGCCGCCCGGGACAAGTACCGTTGGCTGGAAAGAGTACCTGGCCGTTCTGGGCGGTACACAGCCACAGACTTGGGCCGCACCGTGACGGTAGCCGAGTAACCGGCCGCTTATCTAATATTGCACTTGGTTGTAAAATAATAGTTATTCTGGAAGAAGCAGTAGCGCCCATTAAGATATCCTTGGAACAAGTCCAGAAACGCGTGGAAGAACTGGGAATAAGCACCGGCGATGATTCCACTAGGTGGATTAGGGAGCTTCGGGATGCCCGCTAAAGACGTTGATGCCAGTGTCCTGAGCGCGGTTCTCCACCTGTAGGTGACAAAATGCCTAACCAAGAACGCTGGATTCCAGGGATTGCTTCCGAAGTGCCCAAACCAAAGGATTGTGAGGAGGACTCTAAAAGTTTTATGGAAGTCATCAATCAAGCCCCGGCCAGAGCCTTGGCGATCACCCCTCATCCTGACGATTGCGAGGGCGGTTGCGGCGGCACCTTCTCAAAATGGATCATGGAATCGGGCACCCAAGGGGTGGTTGTCCTCTGCACCAACGGAGACAAAGGGACTGGTGACCGGGAGATGGACCCGGTACGATTGGCGGCCATTAGAGAGCAGGAACAGCAGGAAGCGGCCGATGTCATGGGCGCCGCCGACGTGGTTTTTCTTTCCCATCCCGACGGTGGTCTTGAAGACAACATGCTCTTCCGAAGCCAACTGGTTAGGGAAATCCGCCGTCATAAACCCGACGTTATCCTGTGCATCGACCCTTACCGCAGCATCAGTCATACCCACCGTGACCACCGCATGAGCGGGCAAGTGGCCATCGACGCCGCATTTACGTATGCTTGGAACCCACTCTTCTTCCCGGAGCAGATCTCCCAAGAAGGCCTAGAGACGCATCAAGTACGGGAAGCCTATCTGTGGGGAAGCGAGACCCCTGACGTCTTCGTGGATATCAGCGATTTTGTGGATACCAAAGCGGAGTCTCTTAGCCGGCATGTCAGCCAAATGTCCGCCGACCCTGTCGCCAGGGCTAAACGCATACGAAATTGGGCGGCCGAGACGGGCGAGAAAGCGGGACTGACCCACGCCGAGGGTTTTCGCCGCATCCAGTTCAATCTGGAATCCTTAGATTCCCAGCACATGCAGTCTTAATCCTCGGTTTCTACCAACCCTTTCGACATCACCCGTTCGCCCTGAGCCGAGTCGAAGGGCTCGCCACGAACAGGAGAGGTGGCGTAGGTTATTAGAACCGCACCCAGGCTCTTAGCCGCTGACTTCTCGCAGGGGCCCGTTAGCCAGTTGGAGGCTCGGGAATTCCGGTCCGTCTTGGGTAAACATGACCCCTTGAGCGCGCATCATCGACGTGGTGTTGCTTCTGGAAATTGCTCGTAATATGTTGGACACAATCCCCGTGTTTTTCCTCACCGGCTTTTTCGGTGCCTCCACCGCGGCTTGTGGGGTATCGTTTAGCAGTCCCCACCCGGGAGGAAGGGTGCGGCGGTTGACCACATCCGGCGGGGCAATTATGTAGTGGTAGTCGGCAATCCCCATAAACCGATCGTCGTGGAACTTGATGCTATAGGTCGACACACGGTCCTTGTAGGACTGCTCTCTTTGGAGCATTCTCTGATATCCCGCCAGCGCATACCGGTACGCAGCAACCTCCTGCCAAGCATCGGGGCGCTCTTTTTTGGCGAATGAAGCCGCTTGCACTAAAGTGGCCTTGGCCAGGCCCGTTCGGTCTGCGTAAGCTCCTTTTTTCGCCATCAGGGCTGCCAGGTCTTCCCTGGTGTGATTGTCCCTAGCGAAGTCGGAGCGGGAGGACTTTACTTCCACGACGTAGACCGTGTTACCCGGCCCCACGGCGGCCAAGTCCACGATTCGACCGCTTGGCCCCTCCAACCGCACCTCAACACCGATAATCCGGCACTGGGCCACGGTATACAGCCACTCCCAGGCAGCCCATTTTAGCCGGTAGGTCTCCTCGGTTTCGTTATCCCGTTTAAACGGCTTGCCTGTCAATCGGGCATCCGCAGAGCGGTCGTTTTCTGGTTCACTCCCCTGCATTTAGCATCTGCCTTGGTCTCCGGGCTACGGAGGCCCACGTCTATCAACGACTACCAACGATTTTTCGCCGGGATTAGGGGATTTGGGGGAAAAATAAATAATCCCCTAATCCCGGCTGTCCACCCCGTAATGACAAGCCACTAGTTCAGTAAAATTAGGACTCTTGAAGCTGTTTGATGATCTTGCGAATTTGGGACTCTTCCGGAGGCACTGACGTGCTTACGGCAAAATTCACCTCGTTCAATAAGCCGCCGTATCTCTGGATAATTTTATCCGCAATCTCGTCGTACTCGCCGCTGACAGCAAAGGCGTCGAGCATCTCATCGCTGACCAACTCGGCCATCTCCGCCCATTCGCCCTTGAGCGACATCTCGTGTAGCTGTTGCCCAATCTCCTGGAAACCGTGGCATTCCAGCACTGGGAAATAAGTCCTAGTTGAAGCGTAAAATGCGATGCGGCGCCGGACCTCAGCTTGAGCCTCGCGGACGCTGGCGGCATTGGGGCCGGTGACGATAAATCCACCGCCGCTGACGCTCATAGACTCGGGGTCCTTCCCGGCCTTTGTTGCGCCTTGGGTCAACCCTGGCTTCACCACGGTTTTGACGTACTCCGCCGACGTCAGGCTATGGAGCATCAGCCCGTCGCTCACCTCACCGGCAACCCGGCAGTTGTAGGCGTTGACTGCGGCGGTGTACACGGTGGGCGCTGAGTATTGGCTGGGACCCGGACTGAAAAAGGGAGTCATCAATGAAAACTGATAGTGGCGGCCCTGGTAATCCAGCTCTGTCCCTTGGTCCCAGCAGTCCCAAATGTGGCGTAACGCTTCCACGTATTCCCGAAGCCTGGGACCCGGAGATTCCCATAAAGTCGAAAAACGGCGTTGTATGTGTCCTTTTACTTGGGTGCCCAACCCCAAGCGGAACCTACCTTTGGAAAGGTCCTGCAGGTCACGGCTGGTGTGAGCCACCACCATGGGAGACCGGGGAAAAGCGATGGCCACTCTGGTTTCCAAAGTAACGCGGGAGGTTGCGGTGGCGGCGATTGCTAGGGGCAAGAAGGGGTCATGGCTGGTCTCATTGCTGGATATGCCGTCGTAGCCCATGGATTCGGCCCACGCCGCCTCGGCCGCCACGGCGCCTAAGTCTTTGGAACCCAAGCGATAAAAGACACGCATACCGCACCCCGTTTAACCTATGGCATTGCCTATTCTAGAGTTTGTAGACGATTCGGGCAGCCCGTCAGCGACAGTAAATGCTGCGCATTGCCAGAATTCAGACTGCGTATAGGGGAGGAAAATCACTAATTGGCAGCATATATCGGGAGGCTGAAACTAAACATTTTTTCCGGCTCTCCGGCTTCACCAATCTCCAGGTCAGCGCCGTGAGCCTCAAGCACCTTTCGGCAAGCGGACAGCCGGAGCGCATCGTCTATCGGGTCATCAGGCGAATCCTGGCTCGTTTCGGTGTTAGCGTATTGGCCAGATTCTTGTTCTTGGACCCCGATCGATACTTCAATCCTGTCGCCATGGTGTAAAGCGCTGACCAGTATTTCAGTTTCTCGGTAAGTTGAGGAGGCTGCGCACTGAACAAAATAGACCAGCACTTGGGTAATGCGAGTCTGGTCAACCAGCGCCAACGCTTGGCTGGGTAGGGGCCGAAACCGGGCTACCCTGTGCCAACCGTCGGTGGTCAACAACTTTGCTTCTGCCAGGCGCAACAGCGTATCCACATTGGTCACTGACCGTTCCAGCGGCAGTTTACTGACTGCGCCGTCAACAGCAACCAGCAGGTCGTCTATGACCCGGCTCAACTGATCTGCCTCACGATCGATGGTTACCAAAAATTCCCGGTGAATTTCCGGAATCCAGGATAGGCCAGGTTGAAGCAAAGAACTTCTGTAGCCCTTGATGGAGCTCAGAGGGGTGCGCAGAGCGTGAGCCAAGTCTGCCAAGGACTCTGGGTGCTGTGAATGTTTGTGCCGTGATAGGCGGTCATTTTCAACAGCCACCGAAATATGTGTCGCTAGCAAGTCCAGGGTTTTCAAGTCCTGAGGCTCGAAAGCGCGTCCGCCTGAACGAGACAGCGTCAATGTGCCCAAATATGTTCCGTCAAACTGCAGACGGGCCCGGATACTAACCGGAGCCTCTCCCTGAGGAGCCTTACGCCCCGGTGAGTGTTTAGCCTTGGACCGGGAGGTGTGAATGTCGTATCCGTTGCGGTCCAGCCAAGCCACAGTCATGCAATCAAAATGGATAAACTCTCCGGCGGCTGAGGCAAAGAGCTCCAACATATCCTCGATGCTGCGGCCGACAGCTACGATGTTGGCGATTTCACGACGCCATTCGTGGGAATCCAACTCTGCGGATTGGTAACGCGCGGGCCTTATGATTGCCGGGATCGGTAAATCAGCCGCTCGGGCCAGTAAGCTTTCATCAGCCAACCCGAATGCCTTGGGATACGAGTTCCTGATCACAGCAACCCCTAAAACATCACCCTCGTGGACAAATGGGGCAATGATGGCGGACCTGAAACCGCTCTCATGGAATAGCTCCGGCCACATGTCTTCATCTGATGCGCGGAAATCGTCCACAATCTTGCTGCGAGGTTCAGACATCAGCACGTCACATTCGGTTTTCCCCAGGGAACGCTGCCCATCCGCCGAGATAGATTGACCTCCGCCGTCCGCCTGAAACGCACACTCGAACTCGCCAGAATTTTGGTCCAATAGAAAAAAACTAATACGGTGGAAATCCACCAACCCTTCGAGCTCATCGATGACGCATTTATAGGTCTCCTCTAAACCTGCGCCGGAAGCCGCCCGGACGCTAATTCGATTAAGAGCTTGTGCTTCCCGGTCCGCCCGCTCCAGGCGCTGACGTAAGATGTTGTCCTCCAAACTTCTGGTCAGCCGTTGAGTGGCATCCTGGAACATCTCCATGTCCGTGGGTTGGCCGCTTGCTGGAAAGCGAATCAGCACCGCGCCCATGACACCGGCACTCCCGGTAAGGGTTAAGCATGAAGCGCCGATTTCCTGTGGTCGGGCTCCATTGTCAGGCTGGGTTTTCCTTTGTTGATCTTCATGGTCTGACTCCCCGGCTTGCCAAGAAAACACAACCCGGCTGGTAGTCTGGTCGTCGTCCAACAAAACTACGGCTACGCCTGCCGGAGGCGCCAAAGTCAATAGCTCGTTCAGGTAACTGGCACAAGCTTTGGTGACCTCTGGGTTTGGCAATGATTCGAGGCGGTGTGGAGAAACGTGGGAGAGGCTCATTGGCTGTTATTACCTTTTGCGGTAATCGAGGACAGAGTCGTTTAGTCCCTAAAACTTGACTATCGCTGTTTCAAGAAGAGACGGGCCGTTTGAGAGAACCACAAATAGTTGGTCCTCCACCGCACCCGGATTAGTTATTGCGGATTTGATACTTGAAAAATCTCATCCGACTTGGCTGCCATTATAAAGTCGTTGCGGTGAAGATTTCGTATCTTGTGGGTCCACCAAGTGACGCTCACACGGCCCCACTCGGTGACCAGCCGGGGATGATGCCCTTCTTCTTCGGCCAACGTTCCCAGAGAATTGGTAAAATCCAGCGCTTCTTGAAAGTTGGGAAATGAGAACGTTCTATCTAGCTTGCTAATACCGTCTTCGGTTATCAGGTCCCATTGGGACACTTGAGGGTGCAGTTCCTCTACATCTTGGCTGGTGGCTGGAGGTGAATCCCGGCGGCATGCGACGCATCTTTCCTGGTTAAGCTCAGTCATGGTTACCTCCCAAAATGCTGATTAAAGGCTGAACTTGCTCCAATTCATGACTGGGTCAAATCTGCCAAATTCCAAGCCGTAAAGGGCAACCCAGTTTTGGCCGGTTTTGGAACGAATTTTAGCATAGCTTGCGGCGCGTCCTTTCCTTGAGAAGGGTTGGCCACCAGGAGTATAGTTTCTGAAGCAACCTTCTCCAAGGGACGACTGTCAGAAATTAGCTATACAACGGCGACTCGTTAAACGACTCTTATGCCTGATCACAGCCAATACACCGCATCCATCCGCTATGACAAGCGGCTATACCGGCATGACATTGAGGGCTCCATCGCCCACGTCCGCATGCTGGCCAAGCAGTCGGTAATCAGCCAACAAGACGCCGACTTAATAGTAGACGGCTTGGTCAAAGTGCGGCAGGAAATTGATGCGGAGACATTCCCTTGGGACTCCGGCTTGGAAGACCTGCACATGAACATTGAGAGCCGCTTGACTCAATTAATTGGCCCTGTGGCTGGGCGCATCCACACGGGTCGGTCCCGTAACGACCAGATTGCGTTGGACATGCGGCTCTACACCAAAGAGGTGATCGGCCAAACCATTGAAGGCCTCCGCGGAGTTCAAAGGTCCCTAGTAGGGCTTTCAGAGCGCTATCCAGAAGTTGTCATGCCAGGATACACCCACACGCAGCGGGCCCAGCCGGTGCTGTTCGCCCACCACATGCTGGCTTACTTCCAGATGTTCCAGCGGGACGTTTCCCGGTTCAAGGACTGCCATGGCCGCACCGACGTGATGCCTTTGGGCAGCGGCGCCCTAGCCGGAGTAGCCTATCCCCTCGACAGGGAATTTGTGGCTCAGGAGTTGGGCTTCAAAGAAATCAGCGCCAATAGCATGGACGCTGTTTCCGACCGGGACTTCGTGGTGGAGTACCTGGCGGCGGCGGCTCTGTGCATGACCCACCTTTCCCGGCTCGCTGAGGAAGTGGTCCTTTGGTCCAGCCAGGAATTCGGGTTTATCAGTCTGTCTGAGGAATTCACAACCGGCAGTAGCATCATGCCCCAAAAGCGCAACCCCGACTACGCCGAACTGGCCCGGGGCAAAACTGGCCGGGTCTACGGGCACCTGCTCGCGCTGCTGACTGTGTTGAAAGGTCTGCCGCTGACGTACAACAGAGACTTGCAGGAAGACAAAGAGGGTTTCTTTGACACTGTGGACACTTTGCTCCCCACGCTGGCGGTTTTTCGGGATATGCTGGCGGGATTGACGCTCCACCAAAATCTTGTGACCAGCTTGGCGGGCGAGAGTCAGGCCTTGGCCACCGAGTTGGCAGATTATCTTGTGGGCAAGGGAATCCCTTTCCGTGAAGCCCACGGAGCCGTTCGGGAACTGTGCCAATACGCCGAGGCTCAAGGCAAGGAACTCAGCGGTCTGGGATTAGAAGAGTACCGCAGATTTTCGTCTCATTTCGATGAAGGCGTGTATGGTATTGATGCCAAGTCCGCTGTCGCAGCCAGGGACCTGCCCGGCGGCACCGCTCCTGGCCGGGTGGCAGAGGCATTGGCTCAGGCAAAACAACTTTTGGAGGCTGAGGCCGATGGTCTCTGAAGCATATATTCAAATAGCCCCGTCAATACTGTCGGCGGATTTTGGCGCTCTGCGGGAACAGGTCAAGGAAGCGACCGCCGCCGGAGCGGATATGATCCACGTGGACGTGATGGACGGCCAGTTCGTGCCCAATATTACCATGGGCGAAGTGGTAGTCGACGCAATCCGCCAATCTACTCATCTCCCGCTGAACATACATTTGATGATTGTTCAGCCCGACAACCTAATCCCCAGCTTCATCAAATCGGCCACGGACCAGATTATTGTCCACGCCGAAGCCTGCTCCCACCTGCACCGAACGGTCGGACTGGTCAAGACTCAGGGCAATCAAGTGGGGGTGGCTATAAACCCCGCCACGCCTATATCTGCTGTCGAAGAAGTCTTGCCATTGTTGGACATGGTCTTGGTCATGTCGGTGAACCCGGGGTTTGGCGGCCAATCCTTCATACCGGAGACGGTGGACAAAATAAAGCGGCTGCGGAAAGTAATCCAAGATGGGGGTCACGGCGCCCATATAGAGGTGGATGGAGGGATCAAGGCCGACTGGACGGCTCAGGAATCGGTGAAGGCTGGGGCCACCATGCTGGTGTCGGGCACTGGAATTTTCAACCAGCAAGATACTGTGGAAAGGGCGATGGGAAATATGAGGGGCTGCCTGGTGGGACTAAGACCAATCAATTAGCCAGAGAAATTACCGGTCAGTGAGCCACTGGCTTGAGGCTGGCCAAAGCCTTTCGGAATTTGGGAGACTTGTGCAAAGAGCGCAAGCACCGGCTGCAGATCTTAACCTTATATTGGTTGCCATCTTGGACCAAGGTCTGCTTGTGGACATTGGCCTTGAACCGGGTCTTGGTGTGCCGGTTGGAGTGGCTGACATTGTTGCCGCTCATGCCCGACTTTAGGCAAAGTTCGCATCTCATAAGTCTGAGTTGTTTCCTATAGACCGGCGCCCAGCTGGGGTTTGTTACCGGGCGTCAAAGTCCCCTAGTTTCTAATCTTTGAGAGGTTCAGGTTACCACACCCGCCCGGCCAAAGACAATGCTCAGATGAACCTAGTCGCGGGTCTTCTTGGCTACCAGATCGCGAAGTTCCCCGCTCTTTTTCCACTCGGGTTCGGGCGTCTCTTGGCCGGCCCTGGGAACGAAAGCCGACGCCTCGACGAATTGGTATTTGTGAACGTACCGAGGGCAGTTTTTGTAGACCTCTGTCAGCTCTACCCGGACGATAAATTGAGCTTCAGGGTATTCCTCCAATAGCTCGTCATCTTCGGTGATCGAAGCTGTTCCTTGCAGGCGCAGTCTTTCCTGACCCTCAAAGTCCACAAACAAAATTCCCACATTGGGGTTTTTAAGCAGATTCCCCATGGACTGGTATTTTCCGTTGCCGTCATAACTGGGAAACGCTATTACTCGGTCGCTGACCACTCGAACGAAGCCGGGGTCGCCCCCTTTGTAGGAGCAGGTGGGTAAACCTCTATGATCGCAAGTCGCCAGGAAAAACATATTGGCGCTTTCAATAAATTTTTTCTGGTTTTCATCAACGGTTTCGGTGACCCGCTGGCTTAGGCGGTCAGCCAACGCCTTGGTCTGGAACCGTTCTTGGAGCTCTAAGTTGCCATCGTGATAATCGTGGACCTTCATTTTTCTTCCTTTTTGGTGCGATATATTTCCACCGCCGCATATTCTATGACCGAGCCGCGAATCGGAGGCCTCGGCTTTTTCAGGCACACACGAACGGCCTTCACAGGAAACTCAGCCAAGATTTTGCTGGCTATGGCTTGTGCCGTTGCTTCAAGCAGGTTTTTGGACTCGCCTTCCACCACGGACTGAACCGTCCGGAACACATGGGCGTAGTTGACGGTGTCTTCCAATAAGTCGGATTCGCCCGGCTTGTTCAAATCCAGGTCCACCGACAAATCAACAACGTAAGGTTGTCCCAGGGCACGCTCTTCCGGGTTGGCCCCGTGGAATCCGTAGAGTTGCATCCCTTCCATGATGATGCGGTCACTTGGCCCCGTGCTATTAATCTGGGAGCTATCAGCCATCAGTGTCAGCCTTGAGCCCTGATGGCGTCGGCAAACTCCAGCAAGTTTTGGGCCCGCTTGATCACGGGTACGTCGATCATGCGCCCGTCCAAATCCGCCGAGCCGCGGCCCTCGGCCTCGGCACGGTTCCAAGCCTCCACCACCTGCCGAGCGTACGCAATCTCATCATTGGAGGGACTGAATAACTCGTTGATGATTTCGATCTGGGAAGGGTGTATGGCGAATTTTCCGGTATAGCCCATCTGCCGGGCGACCTGGACATCCCGGCGAAGAGCTTCCGGGTCTCGGAACGCCACGAAGGGAGAATCCAAGGACGCTACCCCTGCGGCACGGGCCGCCACCGGCACGCCTGCCCGTGGATAAAATACTTCCTCGCCAGAATCCGTCCGTTGTATGCCCATATCGTTGGTGTAGTCCTCGGCGCCGAAAGCCAGGGCCGCGACTCTGGGCGACGCCTCTCCCATTTGCTGGGTTGCCATCACCGCCTTGGCGCTCTCTATCCAAGGAATCAGCTTGATGCTTCCGTGCTCCAGACTGGCTGAAGCCTCAGCAGCGCCCAAGATTCGGTCCGCCTCCCGGACGTCCCAGACCGACTCGGGCTTACCCAGGCTAATGCCGTACAGTTCCGGTCCGGCCACTGCCGCCACCTCGTACTGGGTCAAACCGGTATCTAAAGAATTCACTCTGACCATTATTTTACGGCTGGGCCTGGGGGCTTCTTTGGCCAGCTTGGCGACCCATTCCTTTGCTACCTCACGGGCAGACACCTTTTCCGCTGGAGGCACCGAATCCTCCAAGTCCACCATGATGATGTCTGCGTCGAAAGATATTGCCTTTCCCAGCATTTTGGGCTGGTTGCCAGGCACGAAAATCAGGCTGCGAAAAAGCTCCAATTAACTACTCCATGTTCGCTTTATAGTGGGCGAAGCGGTCGATTGGCAAGCCTGTGGACCCAGTCACCGTATCAGCCGAACTTCAACATCCAGGCCCAAGCTACTCCAAGCCCGATCTGCTGTAAGGGCGGGCAATCCCAACCTGTGGGCCAAGCTTAAGCACGCCCGGTCTCCCAATGATAGCCCGGCCCGCCGGGTAGAGGACCAGAGATTTGCTGTGTAACTGGCATCCTCTGCGATGAAAGGGACTATTTGAACCCCCAAGGATTCCAAATCTTCTTGTTTCCCTTGGGCTTCCAGCCCCATTGACAGGGCTCTTTGTAGGACCTCAGCCCAGTTCACACTGCAAATGGCCGACCTTTCCAACAATGGTCCCACCAATGCGGCACCCTCTTCCCCTTGTGAGAATGCCAACAGGGCCGAAGAATCCACTACATAGGCGGCCGTTCCCGCCAATACCTCTGGCTGAGTCACTCTTCGGCTTCCCTACGGGCTTCTTCTCTGCGCTCGGCAATCAGTTCGTCAACCAGGCTGACTTCTGGAGGCACATCAGCAAACCAAGATCGAATACGCGCAAGTATCCGCTCTCGTGTTTCTAGCACCAACCGCCCATCTTCAACCCTGGCAATTAATGTTTCTCCGGTACTGATGTCCAGCGACTCGCGGAATTGTGCCGGGATGACAATGCGCCCCTGAGGACCCACATGCACCTTAATTGTTTTTTGTTGTTTTACATTATTTGGCATAATTATTATTATTATGGCACAAGTTCATGCGCCGTGCCACACATACTATGTAGCTACTCCATGTCTCCCCAAGTGTATCCCCATTTGCCGTCCACTTTGAGGGTTACGTCCAACTCTAAAGCGGCGGGCATTTCGTCGAAGACGAGTTCCTTCAGGGCGTCCAATTCTTCCTGTGGCGTCTCGAACACCAACTCGTCGTGGACCTGAAGCAGCATTTTCGACCGGAAATCCTCTCGTTCCAGCCGGTCCTGCACCTTTATCATGGCCAACTTCATGATGTCGGCCGCCGTGCCCTGCACTGGCATGTTGATAGCCATCCGCTCCGCCCCCGACCGAACGTTGAAATTGGTGGAGTTGATGTCCGCCATGTAGCGGCGTCGGCCTAAAACCGTTTCGGCGTATTGGGTTTCCCGAGTCTTGGCTTTTACGCCTTCGAGATACTCGCTGATACCCGGATACTTGGTGAAATAGCTCTCGATAAAATGCGCGCCCTCTTCCCTGCTGAACTCGGTTTGCTGAGCTATACCGTGGGCGGAAAGGCCGTAGATGACGCCAAAGTTCAGTATCTTAGCGATGCGGCGCTGGTCTGAATTGACTTCGTTCACGGGCACTTCGAACATCAGCGACGCAGTTGAAGAGTGGATGTCCTCGCCGCGCCTAAATGCCTCCAATAACCCTTTATCCTGGGACAGATGGGCTAAGACCCGCAACTCAATCTGGGAGTAGTCGGCGGAGAACAGTAGCCAGTCGGGAACGTTATCGGCAATAAACGCTTTGCGGACTTGCCGGCCCAGTTCAGTGCGAATCGGGATATTCTGCAAATTTGGCTCGCTGCTGGAGATTCTTCCAGTGGCCGAGCCGATCTGATTGTAGCTGGTGTGAATCCGGCCGGTGACCGGATTTATCATTTCGGGCAGGGCGTCAACGTAGGTGGACTTGAGTTTGGAAAGTTGGCGGTATTCCAGAATCTGCTCCACCACGGGATGGGCTTCCCTGATGAATTCTAGGGAATTGGCATCGGTGGAATAGCCCGTCTTAGTTCGTTTGGTCTTGGGCAGGCCCATCTCATTGAAGAGAACTTCGCTTAGTTGTTGAGGAGAATTGATATTCACTTGGTGACCGATAGTCTTATACAGGTCCTCCTCAACCTGCTCCATGCCTTGGTTTAAGTCTTTCGACATTTCCCGCAAAACACCGGCGTCTACCTTGATGCCGTGACGTTGCATGGTCACCAGCACCGGCACTAATGGCATTTCCAGGTCGGTCATCAAATTAGACAATCCCTGGTTGGCGACCGGGGCTTCTAACGCCTGGCGCAACCGGCCGGTCATATCCGCGTCGGCGGCGGCGTAATCAAGGGCGGCTTCGATGGGGACTTGGTCGAAGGTAATCTGCTTACGCCCGGTGCCGATTAGCTCGGATATGGGCGTCATTTCGTTGCCCAAGACGTCCTGGCTTAGGTTTTTCAGACCCAGAGCGTGCCTACTCAGCAGATGAGCGGCAATCATTGTGTCGAAGTCCACGTTGCGGAATTTGACGCCGTGATTAACTAAAACCGAAAGGTCGTAATTGGCGTTATGAGCACATTTAGCAATCTCTTCCGAGTCGAACAGAGGCCTAACTTTCGCCAATACTTCTTGCAAGGGAAGCTGGTCTGGGGCGAGCTGGTCATGAGATAAGGGGCCGCCATCCTTGTGGCCCACGGGTACATACCAGGCTTTTCCCGGCGCTGTGGCGAAGCTCATGCCCACCAACTCGGCCTGCATAGCGTCCAAACTCGTGGTCTCGGTGTCGAAGGCAAAGCTTCCGGTTTCTTCCAAAGCGGCGATCATGGCGTCGAGTTGTTCATGGGTGCGCACCGCTTGGTAGTCGGTGTCCGGTTTTTTATCGGAAACGGCTCCCGAAGTCACCTGGTCGCCGTGAGAACCCTCTGAATCTCCAGCCGGGATTCGGGGGATAACTGTAAAGAATTCCAACTCTGTCAGCAGGTCCACCACTGATTGGCGCTGAAAGCCTCCAAAGCGGCTGGCTTCCGCATCGAACTCCACCGGAGCGTTGCGGTCAATGGTCATCAATATTCGGTTCTCGAATGCCCGTTCCCGGTGATCTCCCAGGGAGTCCTTCACGCTGGGGGGCTTGACCTCATCCAGATGCTCGTAAATGCCTTCCAGGTCTTGGTACTCGGTGAGCAGTCCGATGGCCCGCTTTTCTCCCACTTTGGGCACGCCTGGGATGTTGTCGGAATTGTCTCCCAACAGTGCTTTGAAGTCGGGTTGCTGGGAGGCGGTTAGGCCCGAATAGCGTTCCGCCAACTGGACCTCATCGTAGACCTTCCGGTCTTGGATGCTATAGGACAGATCAACCCGCACCTTTGGCGAGACTAACTGGAAAGTGTCACGGTCCCCGGTTAATATGACCGTCTCCACACCTTGAGCTTCAGCTTGACGGGATATGGTTCCGATAATGTCGTCCGCCTCGTAGCCGTCCAACTCGAATACCGGCACTCCAAATTCCCGCATCAGTTGCTTGACCCGGTCAAATTGGGGCCTGAGTTCCGGCGGTGTTGGCGCGCGCTGGGCTTTGTACTCCTCGAACCTCTCGTGTCGAAACGTCGGCGCCGAAGTGTCGAAGGCAATAGCGCAGTAGGTGGGATTCCACTCCTGGAGGGCCCGCAAGAAAACGTTGGTGAAGCCGAAGACGCCGGTAATATCTTCGCCGGTAGCGGACACCGTTAAGGGCGCACGCACGGAAATGGCGTGGAATGCCCGATGCACCATGGCATGGCCGTCCATCAGGACCAGCAAGGGCGGCTGGCCGCCCTGCTGGTTTTCGGCAGGACCCGGCTCGGCTTGGTCAAACACCGGCTCGGCTGGGTCAAACAATGGAAGAGTTTCTTGCACATTTTCAGGCGCCATAATTGCACCTCACAGGCGGGAGTCTCAGGCCGGATTCTTAGGCTGGAATCTTGGGCGTAATTTGGGCCATGTGGCCTTCTGGGGGCAGTGGCTGCATTATACACTGGGCAATCTCCAAACCGCATCCGGAGCTGCGCTCGTGCTAGAATTACCCCTGCACGTAAAATGGTGGATACGCTCGCCTGACCACCTGTCTGGATTAACCTTGGACAAGGAACAAACGAATGAGAGACCCCGGTCAAATATACGAGGGGTGCTATGCGTCTTTGGCCCAGTGTTTGCTCACTGTGTCCGAATACTGCCCAGAGTTGCCCGCTAACACTCCTCCCTTGCACCGGATTCGGAACTTGGTCCAGGACCTAATTTCGCCAGAGGCGGCCAAGAACGTACCGCCGGTTGATAGCCTCAGCATTTCCCAAGCGATAACGATCTTGTCCACTTCCGAAGACCTGCTGGCCACGTTAGTTGAGGCTGGTCCGTCTGGCCCAATTAACCAGGAAATGCGCCAAGCTTTAACCGAAACAATTGCAGACCTAAAGTACAGGCTGGGCGCCGCCTTGCGTCAAAATCAAGCCCACCGGGTTCGAGGGTTGTATGTGATCATAGACCCGGAAGTGACCGGTGGCCGAGACCCTCTGGACATCGCCAAAGCCGCTGTAAACGGCGGCGCAAAAATGTTGCAACTCAGAGACAAACTTCGGGACAAGGGCGAAATACTGCCCCTGGCCATTGAGCTTCAGAAGCTCTGCCTTGCTGCCGATGCGGACCTTATCATTAACGACCACGCCGACTTGGCGGCCGCCGTGGGTTCCGCCGGACTGCACGTTGGCCAAACCGATCTCCCAGTGGACCAAGCGCGCCGCGTGCTTGCACCTCACCAAATAATTGGCCGTTCCAACCACGAAATGGAAGAGCTGACCGAATCCCAAGGGATGGGTTCGGACCACTTAGCATTCGGCGCCGTCTACGCCACCGGCACCAAGGGCGTGGGCCGCCCGCCTCAGGGCACTGACCGCTTGCGCCACGCTAAGGAACTAACCCAGTTGCCTCTGGTCGCCATCGGTGGAATTAACGCCGAAAACGTGGCTCCGGTGGTGCAAGCAGGGGCCGACGCTGTTTGTGTCGCCGCCGCAGTCGGCCTGGCGCCCGAACCTGAAGCTGCCGCCGCGCGGTTGGTGGCGGCTATTCGTGATGCTGGAGGCCGCGTCTAATGCCTTCCAAGTACGCCGAAGTCCTCTCTGAAATAGCCACTGAGGCAATCGAGCAATTTACAGCGCGCAACGGCTCCAGGGAGCAGGCGCTGGCCATCTCCAGGGAAGTTATCCGGTTTTCGGCCAACGCCATTCGCACCGTCCACCGGGGCCAATTCGACGAAGCCCGGGAAATAATCGGCCTGGCCGCCGCACGCCTAAAGGAGACGGAGAAAATCCGAAAGGACAACCCTGAGATATACTTCGCCGGATTTTTGGCCGACGCTCGCAAGGAGTTCAGCGAAGCAAATATAACCCTGGCCGTTATCTCCGGCGGGAGCATTCCCCGGCATACCGAATTGGGGATTGACCCGTCATCTTTTCTTAACGGCATGGCGGAAGTCATCGGCGAGGTGCGCCGCTACATATTGGACGCCCTGCGCCGGGATTCCTTCGAGGGTTGTCAGGACATGATGGACGTCATGGACGAAATTTACGGGATATTGGTAACGGTGGACTTTCCCGAAGGAGTCACCGGTGGACTGCGTCACAGTACGGACCAAATGAGGGGCGTGCTGGAGCGTACCCGGGGCGACCTAACCATGGCCTTGCGCCAAAGCAAGCTGGAAATCCAGTTGGCCCAGTGGGAAGACCGTCGGCTGAGTAACCCTTAATTTGCGCTTCGGGCCGCCCTTGTTTGACCATGTTAGTCACGATTGAGCAAGCCTCGATGGATAGGGCTGTCGTTGACTTAAAAGTCGGCGGCAATCTACAATTGCACTTGGCGCATCCTAGGAAGAATTCGACCCGAATCCCGACAGGGTGCCGCCACGTCGACCAATTCCCCTATTAGAAAACTTGAGGTGCCTTGATGCTTTCAAATTCAAGCTCCGCAGCAACCGAATCCGTGCTGCAAGACTTCTATGACCAACTCCAAGACTTCAACGTTGCGCCGCTATGGACGGTGCAAGAAGATGTCTTGGTCAGTGAGCCCAAAAGCAAAGCGGTGCCTCACCTGTGGCGTTGGAGTGAACTTAGACCCCAAGCAATGCGGGCAACCGAGCTCGTCGGCACCGCGGACGCCGAGCGGCGAGTGTTGATGCTGCTAAATCCGGGCTTAGAGGGTCGTATAGCAACCACCAATAGCCTTTTTTCCGGCCTCCAGATAGTCATGGGGGGCGAGTCGGCGCGAGCGCATCGTCACACCCCGGCAGCGTTACGGTTCATGATTGACAGCGAGGGCGGCTACACCACCGTGGATGGCGATAAAATACCCATGCATCCCGGCGACCTGATCCTGACTCCAAACTGGACTTGGCATGACCACGGCAATGACACTGACAGCCCCATGATTTGGCTGGACGGTCTGGATATTCCTTTGGTGCGGATGCTGGAGTCCGTCTTCTTCGAGCCCTATCCAGAGGACATCCAGCCCATTACCCAAGCAACCGACACCACTTACTTGAAGTACGGCGCCGGCAGCCTAACTCCAGCGTGGCAGACGTCCGCGTCTACCCATTCGCCTTTGATGCACTATCCTTGGGACAAGAGCTGGGAAGCCCTCCAAGGTTTGGCCCCGGCGGTTGAGGGTAGTCCTTTCGACGGCGTGGTGCTGGAATACACCAACCCCACCACCGGCGGACCGGCATTCCCCACCATGGCATGCCACGTTCAAATGCTGAGGCCCGGCGAATCGACTAAAGCCCACCGGCACACCTCCAGCACTATTTACCATGCGGTGGAAGGCTCTGGGCATTCAATCGTTAACGGCCAGCAGCTTTCATGGGAACCCAAAGACGTGTTTTGCGTGCCCGGCTGGACCTTCCACGAGCATATCAACGCATCGGCCACCGAGCCGGCCGTGCTTTTCAGTTTCACTGACGCCCCCGTGCTACGCGGTCTGAGTCTTTTGCGGGAGGAAGCCCATCCCAACGGCAACCAGGGTTAAAAAAGGCCGGTCTAAACCAATCCTAAATAAACATAGGTTTCAAACGGCCTACGACCGTGTGAAAACTTTAGAGGTTCTAGATTAATGGCAGACGTCAACATCACGTTTCTGGGAACTGGGGCTGGCAACTGCGTTTACCGAAATCACACCGCCATCGTACTGGATTGCCCCGACGGCACCAAGTTATTGCTAGACGGTAGCTCAGGAAACTCCTTATTGCGGCAGGGGGCGGCGGTGGGTATTAAGCCGGAGGAATACGACCAGGTTCTACTCACTCATAACCATGCGGATCACATGGGCGGCCTTCCCTTCCTGCAAGGCCAACGCACTCTGGTGAATCCCGACGGGCCGCCGCTCAGGGTCTACAGCACCGATGAATCCCTGGATGCGTTACGGTCTTTGTGCGAAGCAACCCGCATGCGGGCCATATCCATAGATAAAGAAGGGGCCAGAGACCATGAGGGCCGACCCGTGTTCAAATGGCTGGCTACCCCTGCCGGTCACGCAGTGGAATTGGGCCCATCCACCCATGCATCTTCCTTCCCGGTGGACCATATTGAAGGATCGGTGGGATGGAGGGTGGAATGCAACGGAGTTTCGGTTGTGTTTTCCGGAGACACCCGATTCAGCGATAGTTTGGTGACAGCTTCAAAAGGCGCCACGATATTGATCCACGAAGCTTTGAGCACTGGGGAAAACGGACAAGCGACCAGAAACCGGTTGCATTCCACTTCCGCGGACGCTGGTCGGGCTGCTGCAATGGCCGGGGTGAGAGAACTGGTCATGACCCACATCGATTCCGGTTTCCATGCCGACCCCCAACCGCTTATCGATGACGCCCGAAAATATTTCGACGGCCCAATAAGCGTGGCCCATGACTTGTATCAAGTAAGTGTGGGCAAAAGCTAGGGCCGGCCATGAGGCTCCCTTCCGGCATGCGGCAGCTTATAAAGCGGCCCATTCAGAAAAAGTTTAAGTCCGCAATTCCTCTACACAGCGGCGACAGCGCATTGCTATCCTTGCTGGGTAAAGTCATATCCCGTCCCGGCCTGGCTGAAAAGGCCTTTGGCGAAGGTGAAGTCTTCCTAATTAAAGGCGGGATGTTTTTGAGCGGGGTCAAAGTTGACCCGTCGGCCGATGAAGGAATTGGCGCGGAATGGAAAGAGGACTCAGGTCAGCACCACTATAACCCCAGCGCAGGATTGAGACGGCCCCGCCTGAGTCCCTACGCTATCCACATGCCCCACGGACTTTATTCGCCGATATATTTGAACCCAACATCGCCCTTCGTGTTGCGCCGGGATAAGGGAGATCTGTTCCTATCCTTGGAGGAACTGCGACTGTTTCCTGTTCAGTTCGAGAGGCGACCTAATTACTACTCCCAGGCGACCTCCACCGGCGTGCCCATGCATCACATCGGTCCTCATCGTTTGAAGCGGCAGGTTCTATTCGAGTACAACGCCTACTGCCGCTATTTCACCGACAATACCCAATGTCTCTTTTGCGGAATTATGTCCGAGCGACCTGCCCATCACGGCCACTACCAAAGCCAGTTTGTCGCATCACCCACCGAGATTTCCGAGGTAGCAGTAGCCGCATACAAACAAGACGCTTGCACTGAGCTCCAACTCACCGGCGGTGTGCTAGCGGATCGGGCTGAAGTGCACTATTTCATGGACGTAGGGCGGGCCGTCAAAGAGGGAATGGGAGTAGATACAATTCCCGGAAGCCAAGCTGTATTGGTTCCGCCCCAGGATTTCCGGCAAATAGAAGAATTGAAAGAATCGGGCTGGCAGGGGGTGGCTTTCAACCTGGAAGTATGGAACAAAGGTATGTGGCCCGGAATCGTCCCCGGGAAGGCGGCCACTATTACTCGGGAAAAGTGGCTGGAAGCCATGGAGTTTGCGGTGGGAGTGTTCGGCAAAGGTCAAGTCACTTCGGTGCTAGTTGCCGGACTTGAACCCAAAGAATCTCATTTGGAAGGTTTGGAGTGGATGGCCGAGAGGGGGATTTACGGTGTTCCCATTCCCTGGTCGCCAACGCCTGGCTCCTCCTTGGATGGACACCAGACCCCTACAGCCGCCTGGCACCTGGAAGTTACAGTTAAGGCCCTGGACATTTGGGAGAAATACGGCTTGGACCCCGACCGCCACAGTTCCGGCGGTCTGCACTACAGCGACTTGGCTACCATTCGGCGGCACTGGCGGGAATCACAAGCTGAAGAGGCTACCAAATCGTCTAAGCATGACCTGCGCTACACTCTGGCCGTTGAAGGCAAACTGCCGGATTTGTAGGGGACGGGCCGTTTGCGGCCAAGGCCAACTATCCTGGCGCTTGCTAATTTCTTCCGGTATAGTACGGCCCCAAGGCAAGACAAATTCTGCGAATAGCCGGACAGAAGTTGATTCCGGTCGCCCTGTCCCGCCCGGAATATCAGTGCCCACCCAAATGGTTCGGCAGTACCTCCGAGGTCGATTTTATGCAACAGAAATTCGCCGTCAACCAACGAGTCCGAGTTAAGACATCAGGTGGGTCAGGCAAGGCGCCTTCGGAAGGCATGAGAGGCGCTGAGGGCAAGATAGCCGAACAACTGATGGATGACTGGGCTGGGACTCTCCTGGAGCTAAAAGAAGGCGAAACCCGGCTCCTGTACGTTGAGCTAGACAGCGGCGCTACAGAAGCGATTAGCATTGACTGGCTTGAGCCAATCAGCTAGCTATTCTACTCTTCACCCGTAGCCGACGGGTAGCCTTTGTCAATCCACGCTCCGGTCCTCGATTCCTCCAATACCTCAACGTTTTCCCGTCCGTCACGCTGAAGGATACTGCCAGCCATTGAGGCCCGCATCCCTGCTGCGCAGACTGTTACCAAAGGTATCTCCCGGGGAATTCCGTCCAAGTTGCTCCTGAAGCTCACCTAGTTCGATATTCAGTGCGCCTTTGATATGCCTGGCGTGGAACTCGCTACGTTGCCGTACGTCCAAGATCATCGGCGGGTACTCTTGGTCCGACGCTTCCTTCAATCTATCTATGTCAATTCTTTTGGCTGACTCGGTGGGCAAGCCCGCCGATTGCCAAGCTTCGAAGCCCCCGGCCATGAAGCCGTTGATTCGATCAAAACCGATACGAATAAGTTGGCGGACCATGGCGTCTTGATGGGCTGCGTCCGGAGGCAGGAGAATCAGTGGCTGGCCCCAAGGCAATAACCAACCCAGCCAACTGGAGAATGTTCCGCCAAATGGCACAGCGAAAGACCCAGGCACATGCCCTTGGTTGAACAAGCGCTCTGGTCGAGCGTCAACAAGGGAAGCGTGTAAGCGTTCAGCGATAATGGGACACTTTTAAGGGGAGAAAAACTTGAGAGTGATGGTGGGTATGGACTCCTGGTGTTGGGTATAAATTATCCAC
>MUCR01000003.1 GCA_002816455.1 SAR202 cluster bacterium Io17-Chloro-G4
AAGGGGGATTTCGTCCTGTGCTCCAGCAGCTTGGTTCAAGGGTAGCATTTCGTTGAGGAATAGTAACCTTAGCGATTGTTCTTGTCCAGGTTCGTAGTGTTGCCCAACCCCGCTAGCCAATTCCCAACAACCGGGACGGGTTCGCCGACGCCATCTGAACGATTTCCGCTTGGGAGATCCCCACTTGGAGCATCTCTTGAATGAAAACCTTCCAGCACTCGGACACGGAAAGAGCCGGTACTCCACCTGGCACGGGTTGGCCCCGCATGTCTCTGGGCCACCTGGTCTGGCCTGCGTCAGAGCTAAGAATCACATGCTCCGGCCCAATCTTGTTTATCGCTTCGGCGTAAAGTTCGAAGCCGATGCCGTCTATCGTTTTACCCGTGTAGGTGTACTCCAGATATAGCTGGTGCTCTTGCCCACCCCCTGTTAGCTGCCGGTGCATGTCAACTAGAATTTGCTGCTCTTGGACGGTCATGTCGGTGACCTTGAAAAACGGATGGGTAATAATTATCCTCTGCACCCCGTGGGCCACCGCCGCCCGGACCACAGCCGTGATTTCGTCTTTGGACAGGTGGCTGGTGGCTAGGACAAGGTCATTGCTGGCGATCCATCGCAATACCTGCTGAACCTCTTCAAGCACATTGCCCGCTCCGTCCACCACCTCACAGGGACTCACCTCTTCCTGCGTTGAAGTGAACCTGGTGTCGCCGCCCACCCACTCGGGCAGGTAATCGTGGCCGAATGTCTCCAAATGCAGCTTGGAATGAAACGTGGGCATCCACACCACTGTCGGCTCCTTGCCTCGTACTTCCTCGTGGGCGTTTTTCACCTCGTCTTTATTACCGCTAAGGGCCGCCCTTACGGCCTGCACGTTGACGCCGCCTACGCCGTGGTTTAGCACGACGCTGCCAAAAACGTTGGACAAGCCCGTGATATTACGGGCCAAGGACGCCAAGCCGGTGGTTGAAATAAAGTGGTTCTTCATGACTGCTTTCATGTTGACCAAAGCCAATTCTTTAGCCAAAGAGAGGGCGTCGTGATCCCGGGAGCCGAACTCGGGACCAACGTGAACGTGCACGTCGACTATGTTTAATTCGGCCAGGTCGATTTGCTCAGATGCCAATTTTGGGCCCCCTTGGGTATTAGATAGGCTGACAGTTCAGCCGATGCCCAGTCTCGAAAATGTCATACTGAGCCAGCCGCAGCGGCGAAGCTCCGACTTCGTCGCGAGTCCTCGACGTCGTTGGGACATCTGGGGCGGAGGCGTCCACGCCTGAGACCCTTCGCCGCTGCGGCTGGCTCAGGGTGACATTATTGATTACTTTCCGAATTGCCGTAACTCATCCTAGCCTATTATTCGTTAATCGTCAGCATCCGGTTACCCGACTCACTGGGCCAGTGGACAAGCTTCTTCCCCGACGCTACCATTCTTCATATCCCCGCTTTCGGTTACCAAGCAGCGCAATCAACCACCTAAAATATGTTGAACTACCGATAAATATGGAAGCGATTGATTCTAAAATTCAGACGCAAGACCCGGAATTCCTTGGCAACCAGTCCCACATGCGCACTCTGGTCACAGAGTTGACCGACAACCTGGGAAAGATCCGGGAGCGCGATGACACAGATTCGGTCAAACTACACCGCAGCCGAGGTAAGCTGCTGGTGAGAGAACGGATTCAGAAACTCTTGGACCCCGCCACTCCCTTCCTGGAGTTCAGCACCCTGGCCGGATGGGGCATGTACGACGACGACAGCCCAGGCGGCGGCATAGTCACCGGCATTGGCAGCATTCACGGGAAACAGGTCGTTATCGTGGCCAACGACGCTACCGTGAAAGGCGGCACCTACTACCCAATTACCGTCAAGAAGCACCTGCGTGCCCAAGAAATTGCCCTGGAGAACCTGCTGCCCTGCGTCTACTTGGTGGACTCTGGCGGCGCCTTCTTGCCATTGCAGGCTGATGTTTTTCCGGATAGGGACCACTTCGGGCGGATCTTCTACAACCAATCGCAGATGTCGGCCAAAAGCATCCCGCAGGTGGCGGTGGTCATGGGTTCTTGCACTGCCGGCGGCGCCTACATCCCGGCCATGAGCGACGAGGTGGTTATCGTACAGAACCAAGGGACCATATTTTTGGCGGGACCGCCCTTGGTCCGTGCGGCCACCGGGGAAATCGTAGACGCCGAATCCCTGGGCGGCGCTGACGTACACACCCGCCTGTCGGGCGTCGCCGATCACTACGCCATGGACGACGAGCACGCCCTGTCTATCGTTCGGGACATCGTGGAAAATTTCGGGCACTCCGTGCGGTCCAGTTTAGAATTAATGGACCCGGAGCCGCCCCTTTATGAGCCTGAGGAAATTTATGGCATCGTCCCGTCGGACACTCGGCGCCAGTACGATGTGCGGGAGATTATCGCCCGCATAGTGGACGGGAGCCGTTTCCACGAGTTCAAAGAGAACTACGGGGATACCTTGGTCTGCGGCTTCGCTCGGATTTGGGGCTATCCCGTGGGCGTAGTCGCCAACAACGGCATACTATTTTCTGAAAGCGCGCTGAAGGGAGCCCACTTTATAGAACTGTGCGCCCATCGGCGCATGCCCCTGCTGTTCCTGCAGAACATCACCGGTTTCATGGTGGGCCGGGACTACGAGGCCGGGGGCATCGCAAAAGACGGGGCCAAAATGGTCATGGCCGTCTCGAATGCCGCAGTACCCAAATTCACGGTGATTATAGGCAGCTCTTTCGGAGCGGGCAACTACGGCATGTGCGGCCGAGCATATCAGCCTCGCTTCCTGTGGTCGTGGCCCAACGCCCGGATCTCGGTCATGGGCGGGCAGCAGGCCGCCGGGGTATTGGTGAGCGTCCGCTACGACCAGTTAGCCCGACAAGGCCAAGAAATGACCGAAGAGGAACAAGAAAACCTTCAACGTCCCATCTTGGAGAAATACGAGGAAGAGGGGAGCCCCTACTTCAGCACTGCCAGGCTGTGGGACGACGGCATCATCGACCCCAAAGACACCCGGGACATAGTCGGCCTTGGCATAGCCGCTTCCGCCAACGCGCCCATACCCGAGTCCAAGTGGGGCGTCTTCCGGATGTAGATGAACGCCGGAAATCTTTCTTCTTCCCCTTTGTAAAGGGGGACCGAGGGGGATTTCGTCCCTAAGCAATCGCCAAACTTGCGGGACTCAGTCCGGTGAAAAACGCGGCCTTCGACAAGCTCAGTACGAGCGGAGATTGCTCAAGAGTATTCATGTTTTCAAAAATCCTTGTAGCCAACCGTGGTGAGATAGTCGTTAGGGTTCTGCAGACTTTGCAGGCCATGGGGATTGCCACGGTCGCTGTTTACTCAGACCCCGACGCTAACGCTCCTCACGTAACCATGGCCGATGAGTCCTATCCTCTAGACGGCGTGACTGCGGAAGAGTCTTATCTGGACCGCCAAAAGTTAATCGGCCTGGCCAAGGAGTCCGGGGCGGAGGCCATCCATCCGGGCTACGGGTTCTTGTCCGAAAATCCGACCTTCTGTGCGGACTGCGCCGATGCCGGAGTAGTATTCATCGGGCCCAGCGCCGACACCATTTCCCTTCTAGGCGACAAGATACGCTCCAAAGAAACGGCCATCAAGGCCGGTGTACCCATTGTTCCCAGTTCGCCGATGTGGGCACCGGGCGAAAACCATCACGAAGACTTCTTGTCCCAATGGGGGTTTCCGCTGTTGGTGAAAGCGGCGGCCGGAGGCGGTGGCCGGGGCATGCGCTTGGTGGAGCGGGAAGAAGACCTGCAGCCAGCCTTGGAGTCGGCCAGCCGGGAAGCAGCGGCGTCCTTTGGTGATGGCCGGGTGTTTTTGGAACGCTTCTTTCCTGCCGCCCGGCACGTGGAGTTTCAGGTTTTGGCCGACCATTCGGGCAACACTATCCATCTGATGGAGCGGGAATGCAGCGTCCAGCGGCGGTACCAGAAAGTAATTGAAGAAACCCCGTCGCCTGCTTTGGACCAGGCGTTGCGAGAGTCCATGGGAGGGTCGGCGGTGGCCCTGGCCAAGTCCGCCGGGTACGCGAATGCCGGCACCGTGGAGTTTTTGGTGGACCCGCCCACAGGGCATTACTATTTTCTGGAAATGAATGCCCGGATCCAGGTGGAGCACCCAATAACTGAAGAGACACTCCGGCTGGACATGGTGGAAATGCAAGTGCGCATCGCCGCCGGAGAAAACCTAACCCTGTCTCAAGAGGATATACGGCCCTCCGGGCACGCCTTGGAGTGCCGGATTTACGCCGAGGACCCCTACGACAACTTCGCTCCGTCCACGGGCACCCTGCTGGCTTGGCAGCCTCCCCAAGGAATTGGGCTCCGCTTGGATTCGGGCGTGGCGCAAGGCCAGGAAGTGACGCCCTACTACGACTCAATGTTGGCCAAGTTGGTTTCTTGGGGACCGGACCGCCAAGCTTGCATCGCCCGCATGTCAAAGGCTTTAGAATCCTTCCCGGTCATCGGAGTGACGACAAACATCCCATTTTTGATGCGGACCATACACCACCCTGCCTTCACCTCCGGCGACTACGACACCAGGTTTGTCGAGATGTACGGCGAACTGACCGCCTCAGCCGCCGGTAACAATCTGGACGCAGCGGCTATTGCGTTGGCGGAACGGTTCTGGCAAGCGAGCGTTCCTAAACGTCTTGGCAATCAGGCCAATCTCCCAAGCCGACCCCAGGGCCCGTGGGAATCCCTTGGCCGGGCCAGCTTTCCATGACCCAGCTGGACCAGAACCAAGGTCAAGACCAACAGCCTCCACCGAAAGAGCGGCTGCTTCAGCAGGTTCATCCGCCGCCGAGAACCGACGATGCTACGACTCCGGCGTCGGAGGCAATACAGAACATTCACTTATTCAACCAAGCAGGTGACTATTGGGAGGGCTTCTGCCGTCTGAACGACGGCAATACCGTCCCGTTCCAGGCGCACCGCGTCGGGCAACAGGTCCACCTCTGGCTGGGCGGAGAGATGTACGTTTTCTCCCCGCTGATACCGGCTTCCCATAGGCGCGCTTACCAGCAGACTTCTACGGATGAAGTCCTCTGCACCATGCCCGGAGTGGTGCTGGCGGTGCACGTTGCGGCGGGCGACACCGTGGAGGCGGGACAAGACCTCTTGACTATGGAATCGATGAAGACTGAACAAGTGGTTAAATCCCCCAGAGACGGGACCGTCCAGCGTGTCGCGGTGCAACCGGGTGACCGCGCCGACCGGGGCATGCGCTTGGTGCTTCTTGTGCCCTTAGAAGCGGATTAAGGCGCGGCTAATCGGCTTGAAGTTTACCGGTCCGGCTTTACTGACCAAACTTATATCACCCTTGCTCTCGCCCCCGGTACCTTCCCCGCAGGTTGCGCCAGCGGATTTTCAGCAAGTCTAGGGTCATTGCCACCGAGTCGCGGAAGGCGCGGACTTTGCTGTTTTCTTGGTAGTACCAATCAACCGGTATTTCCTGCAGAGTCATGCCCTCTTTTGCGGCTAGGAACAGTACTTCCACGTCAAAAGCGAATCCATCCATCGTCAAGCGTCGGAAAAGGGCCGGGACCACATCTCCCCGATAGCATTTGAATCCGCACTGCGTATCTTGAAGTCCGGGAACGGCTATTATTCGGACCAAGATATTGTAAATTCGCCCCATCAGGTGCCTGCGCGACGGCTCGCCGATTCGCCGAGCGCCTTCAGCCGCCCTAGATCCAACAGCGATGTCCACGCCCTGTGCTTGGGGAGGAAGAAGCCGCTCCACCTGCTCTATGGGCACGGATAAATCGGCATCGCAGAGCACGCGGTACTCGCCTTTAGCTTCCAGCATTGCGTTCTTAACAGCCCAGCCCTTGCCTTTGTGGCCCAGGCTCATCAAGCGCAGGTTTGGACGGTTGGCCGTCATCCCAGTGACCAGACTTGCTGTCTCATCAGTGCTGCCATCATCGGCGACCAGCACTTCCCATGAATAGCTTCGGTCCCCCAGATAGCCAATCACCCGCTCCAGGGTGGCGCTAATGCGGGCCTCTTCGTTATAAGCGGGGATAATTATCGACAGGAAGACCTGGGCCAAGAGCAGTGCCTCTACGTTAGTGGTACGTTGTGTTAATCAGTGGGATCAGTGTTTGTTCCGAACGCTAGGTGAAGACATCATTGGTGGCTCTCCCTACCTAAGCGCCTAGCGTGGTGGCGGTCCTTCGTCCTTCCGTGGAAAGCTCAGGACGAACGGGTGGGTAGCGCCATCAGATGGCCTTTTGAGGCATCGTGTCTCTGTTCCGCTTGCTATTCCCCTTTATCCAGCTGAAAATCCCGGTGCAGCAACCGTACCGCTTCTTCGCCTTGGTCCTCCCGGATGATGCAGGAGATGCGGATCTCTGACGTGGTTATCATGTCTATGTTGATTTGGCCGTCGGCTAGCACGCGGAACATTCGTGAGGCGTAGCCGGGGGTATTTTGCATCCCAGAGCCCACCACGCTGACGGAGGCCAAAGTCGAGTCGGTCACAATTGAATCAGTCCCCGAATCAGTCCCCAGCTCGTCCATTACCAACTTCACCTCCGATTCGGCCTTAAGTAAGTCCGTTCGGCTAACTGTGAAGCTAATATCGGTGGTATGGTCGCTGCCGGTGTTCTGCACGATGGTATCCACGCTGATGCCTACTTTGGCCAAAGGCTCGAACAGCGCTGCGGCCACACCGGGCTGGTCTGGAACCGAGCGGACCGTTATTTTCGCCACGTTGGTGTTCAGGGCTATGCCGGTAACTTTGATCCTGTTTTCCATCTGACTCCCATCGGGTTCCTCATGGATAATAGTGCCTGGAGCGTCTCCAAAACTGGACGCCACGTAAATAGGCACGTTAAAAGCAGCGCCTAATTCGACTGACCTGGGATGCATTTTTGCGCCGTAGCTGGCAAGTTCCAGCATTTCCTGAAAGCCAATCTCGGCCAACTTTCGAGCTTCCGGTACGATTTTGGGGTCGGCCGTGTAAATGCCATCTACGTCGGTATATATCTCACAACGTTCGGCCTCCAATGCGGCCGCCAAAGCCACTGCGGTGGTATCTGAGCCTCCCCTGCCCAGGGTTGTAATATCTTGATTATCGGTGATCCCTTGGAACCCGGCCACCACTACTATGCGACCGTTTTCCATCTCTTTTTTGACTCTTGCGGTATCAATACTGTCGATGCGCGCCCGGCCGTACATGGTGTCGGTGCGAATTCCAGCTTGGGAGCCGCTCAAGCTGATGGCTTCATAGCCGAGCGTCTTGAGGGCCATGGTGAGCAGCGTGCTGGACACCAACTCGCCGGTGGACAGCAACAGGTCCAGTTCCCTTTCGTCCGGAGAAGAAGAAACAGTATGGGCCAAACGTATCAACTCATCAGTGCTGTCGCCCATGGCCGATACCACCGCTACCACGTTTAGACCGTCGATTTTAGCGCTGGAAATTCGGTGGGCGACGTTGATTATCTTGTCTGCGTCTGCCAACGATGTGCCGCCATATTTTTGAACCACTATCAACATCTGACTAAGACAAAGCGCTATTTACCAAGTGAGCGCCTTGCTCGGTGGGACGGGTGACCTGCAACCGTCCGGCCACACCCGCCTGCTTCGCCGCCTCAGCCATTTCGTATGCCACGGTCATCTCCCGGCCTTTAGCCAGCGCCAGCACCGTAGAGCCACTGCCGGAAAGAAAGGCCCCTAATGCGCCAGCGTCAAGGGCAGCCCGAAACAACAGCTTCATGGCCGGAAATAATGACTGCCGGTAAGGTTGATGCAGCCGGTCTTCGGTTGCCACACCGAAGTACTCCGGCTTATTGGTGGACATACCCGCCACCAGCAAGGCCGTTCGGCTCATATTGTGAACAGCATCGGCCACAGATACTGTGTCCGGCAGAACGGAGCGGGCATCTGTGGTGGCTATCCGTTGTTCGGGAATAAACAGCACTGCGCTCAGGTCGGCTGGCATGTTTATCGCTGCTGTGTATAAGCGGTCTTGGTCCGACACGACCAACTGCAGACCGCCGAGCACCGCCGCCGCGACGTTGTCTGGGTGCCCTTCAATGGTTGCCGCCATCTCCAGCAACTCGTTGCCGTTAAACACTTGGCCGCACATTTTGTTGGCCGCCACCAAACCCCCGGCAATGGCCGCTGCGCTGCTGCCCAGCCCCCGGGCCAAGGGAATTTCATTGTGGCATTTCAACCAAATCGTCGGCATTTCCCGGTCGGCTTCGCGGAACAGGAATTCCATGGCCCGATATACCAGGTTGTCCTTGGTGGTTTCTAGTTCGCCGGAGCCCTCCCCGATTATTTCCACTCGGGCTTCGTCTCCGCGGTCTGCCTCCCGGCTGGTAACTTCGAGCCGGTTCCATATATCAAGGGCCATGCCGAGGCAATCGTAACCCGGCCCCAAATTGGCCGTGGTAGCTGGAGCGATTACCTGGATAGGAGTGAATGTCATTATTGCGTACCGACGGTGTTCTAGCTTAGCGTGAGCAAAGCTCAGCTAGACCAACACCCGCTCAAAAACGTAGCGGCCCAAGTCCCGGTTCTCACGGAACTCGAACCCTTCAAAGCCGGCGCCGCAGCCAATGATCGGCACTCGCTCTTCGTGCAACGAGCCATGGGACCTCAGACTTTCCGGCATTGTCACTTCAGCGGGGTTGCCGAAGACCACCCTTTCTGAGCCCAGAGCCATAATATCGCCGATGCGCTGGGGCATCAGCCGGAATTTCTCGGCCGCCTCTGCTCTTGAATAAGCCCGGTCTACCCCGTCAGTATTGTTCAGCACGTCCAGAGCCGAGGCTGTATCGCCGTCTTCCAAATAAAGGTAAATGCAGCCGCCCAAGTTTGAGTGGTGCACCGTGTATCTGTCCTTAATGATAGGCACAGCTTGACTGCGAATGCCCTTATCTGCCAAAACACTCTCCAAATTTATCATCTCGGATTTGGCGGACATGCCGTGGTCTGCCGTAATCATAATCCGGGCATCGGGAACTGTTTCCATCAGCTTGCCAATGGCCTCATCCAGCAGGCTCAGGTGCCTGGCGGACTCGGGATGTTCCGGGCTGAAGGTGTGCATGGCATAGTCGGTGGTGGTCAGGTAAACCAAGTCGAACCGCTCTCGTTCCAGAATGTAGTTTGCGGCTTTAATTACCCACTGGTTGACTTCAATCGAGTAAATAGGCGGAGGTTCGCCCACACCTGAAGCAACCCAGTCCGGAGGCTGCTCGGAAGAAACGTTTAGCGTGGTGCCGGAGCTTAGCAACCGCCGCAGCTTGTCTTTGGACGTGACCAAGAGGGACCGGGCGCCGAGCGCTTGAGCCCGCTGGAACATTGTTTGGCTCTCGACGTATTCCGCCGATTCCATGTAATGCTCCGATGCGTCCGCTTGGTCCAGCCAATAATTGGACGTAATGCCGTGTTCTTGTGGGTAGCTGGCGGTTATCAGCGACACGTTGTTCACGTTGGTCACGGTGGGCATCATGGCTTTGGCTTCCAGCATAAATCCGGCATCGGCCAATTCCCGCAGCCGAGGCGTAGGGCAGGACTCCAGGTACTCCGGGTCCAAGCCGTCAACCATGACGATAATCGTAGTCTGATCCACTTTGTCTCCCAATTTGCGAGTAATGGGCGGCCTGCGTCAGGTCTAGGCAGGTTTGATGAATACGTACGGTCCGCCGACACTCTAATTAATATAAAAACTCTAACCCATCTTCGGCCCAGCGGCAAGGTAATGCGCCATGGTGGGCAGCGGGATTAGGTGGGTCGCTGGAGTGACCGAGCAGGGCAACGGCGAGCTTAGCTTATTCCACGCCAATGGAGGAATCCAGCAAAGCCAGAGGCGAAACGACCGGTTTCAACGCGGAAGACGGGTCAAGGCCCAGTGGGGGGATGATATGTCGCCGTGATGCGGATCAGGTCAATGAGTGGTCATGCCGGAGCGAGTCTGGTAGTCAGTTGCTGAATAATTTGGCTGTCCGTTGTGGCTTCCCGTTGTGCCACATGGGCCTTCACCAAGTTCAGGTAATCCAAGGCCAAACTAGGCATCAAAAAGCGTTGGCGCACGGATTCTCTCGCCGCTTTACCCAACCGGGCGCGAAGGTCTGGGTCTTTCAGCAACTCCACGATGCGGCGAGCGCACTCTTCCGGGTTGTCTACCAGGTAACCGTTTTCGCCGTTTTCAATCTGTATGCGGATGCCGCCAACGTTTCCGCCGATCATGGGCTTGCCTTTCCACATGGCCTCGGTCACGGTAAGGCCGAAGCCTTCCCTGGTGGATTTTTGCATCAAGACTTCGGAGACGACCTGGAAGGCATTAACAATTTCATCGACAGTGCAGGGCAACTGATCCGTGTGGAAATAAAGGTGGATGTCCGGGTCGTCGCCAGCCAGTTCTTGGACGCTTTCCAGAATGCCCAGGGCTTCTGGGTCGTCGCTGGCCTGGCTCAATCCCAGCATGGCCAACTGCAGTCCGGGGACCGATTGACGGGCCAAGCGGTAGGCCTCGACCACCCCCCAAGGGTCTTTCCACATGTCAAAGCGAGAGACCTGGGAAATGAGCGGGCGGGACGTGTCGATGCCCATGGCGGCAACCAAGTTTTTCGCCCGCTTCTTGGGCATCGGAACGTTCTTTACAGTAAGAGGGTCAATCGCTGGAGGAGCGATAAATACAGAAGGCGAGTCCGCCAAACCCTTGGGAACGTAAGAGTCGAGCGAGAACACCAGGTTGTCGTAGTCCTGAGTCAAAGGCAACAGGGCGTCTAACACACCTTGATTGGGCGTCGTCAAGTCGATGTGGCATACCCAATACCACTTGTCGCCGGTATTCCGGGGCAACAGCCGGGCCATTGGCAGCAACTGGGGGTCGTGCAGGAACCACACATCCGCCGATAGATCCCGGCGGCGCATGTCTTCCGCAACCTTCTGGATACTATCGTAGTAGATATCCAACTCTTGGGTGGAAAGGTGACCATCGGCGCCTTGAAGTAGGTTATGAATTCGCTTGGTGACTTGGAAAAACTCCGGTGGCGGGTTGATAACCACGCGCTCGGTGGAAATTCCCAGTGCGTTGGTCAAGGGCACCAGGGACTGGAGTATTTCAGCGACGCCACCGCCCGTTTCTGTGCTGTTTGTGTGGACGATGCGAAGTCCATTGAGCTGAGACGCGATGCTCAACAACTCATCGGTCGTCCGAGCCGGCACATGGGCGGCATATTGGTCGAATGCCACCGCCGGATAGTCGATTTTCACAAACATTGTGGTGGGCACTCCCTGTGCGCTGCGGAGGAAAGGTTATGTCATGCAGCGATTTCCGTATCCGTATGATTTCACCAAAATCGCAAAACATCAAGCATGTGAGGATATTCTAATTGCGAGTTTTTGCACACATGCTATTGGGTTGATTGACGTCGTGCGCAAAGGAGGGATGATCTGGGAAAAAATGAGTCGATAGAAAGAAGCTTTGGCCGGGGAAGATTCGAGTAGGGCTCCTTAGCCCTACTCGACGGTTACGGACTTCGCCAAGTTACGGGGCTGGTCCACATCGCAGCCGCGCATCTCGGCGATGTGGTAGGCCAGCAATTGCAGGGGCACTGCCGTCAGCAGCGGAATCAAGTTTTCCGGTGCTTCGGGTATGTACAGAGCGTGGTCAACCTGGGACGCCAGTTCCGTGTCCCCGTTGGTGACTACCGCCAACACCACGCCGTCCCGCGCTTTTACTTCCTTGATGTTATTAACCACTTTGTCGTACATCCGGTCTTTGGGCGCCAAGGCCAGCGTGGTCATGGTGCGGTCGATTAACGCAATCGGGCCGTGTTTCATTTCCCCGGCTGGAAAACCTTCGGCATGGATGTAGCTGATTTCTTTGAGTTTTAATGCGCCTTCCATTGCAATGGGAGCGTTAATGCCCCGGCCAAGGAAAAGGAAGTTGCTGCAAGTATAAAATTCCCGTGCCAGCCGCCGGTATATTTCCGTGTCGGCCAGCATTTCTCCGATCAGTCCGGGGCAGCGGGCCAAATATTCCACCAACTCCTTGGCGGCCTCGGATGATAGGACACCCCGGGTCTGGCCGATGTAGGCGGCCAGGATATTCAACGTTGTCAGTGACGCCAAGAAGGTCTTGGTGCTGGCCACACCAATTTCGATCCCCGCCCGCATGAACAGCGTATATTCCGCCAGGCGGGTTGCTTGGCTGTTCTCGGCGTTGCAAATGGTCACAAGCCGGCCGCCCTTTTCTTGGGCTAAGTGCATGGCTGCCACCGTGTCTGCCGTCTCTCCGGACTGGCCGATGGACACTACCAGCGTCTGGTCATCGATGTAGGGGTCTCTGTATCGGAATTCTGAGGCGCTCTCCGCCTCCGCCGGGAGGCCGGACAGCCGTTCGATGAGATGGCGGCCGACCTGTGCAGCATGGAGACTGGTTCCGCAACCGATTAGAACCACACGGCGCAGGCTCCTGATTTCGTCGATGGAGAGGGGCATCCCTGGCAACTGGACTCGGCCGTTCTGGAAGTCGACCCGCTCCCGCATTGCGCTGGCCACCGCCTGAGGCTGCTCCATGATCTCTTTAAGCATGAAGTGGCGATAACCGCCGCGGTCAATGATGATATCTTCGGGGGAAATCGATCTGGTATCTTTCTCTATCGGGTGGCCGTCAAGGTCCCGGTAGCTGGCGCCTTCCCGGGTGACCACCGCCATTTGACCCGATTCCAAGAAGCCCACGCCGCTGACCAGAGAGTCATGGCGGAACAAGGGAAGCAAAGCCGGCAGGTCGCTGCCCACGATGCCTTGGCCTTCCCTATGTGCTATGACGATTCCACCGGCGTGTCCCAGCCTCATGGCGCATATCTTGCCCTCATTGCCTTCATGGGTAGCGGTGATGGCCTGAGAGCCCTTGAGGAGCTTACCCATGCGGCTGAATGCGTCTTCGAAGCTGAGACCTTGGTCCATGCCCTCTTCCATTAGGTGGGTAATGACCTCAGTGTCCGTTTCGGAGGAAAACTCGTGCCCATTTTCTTCTAAGCCGGTCTTGAGCTCCATGAAGTTTTCCACAATGCCATTGTGAACAACAACAATCCGCTGGTGGCAATCGGTGTGGGGATGAGCGTTGGCGTCGGAGGGCCTGCCGTGGGTGGCCCACCGGGTGTGGCCTAGGCCCACTGAGCCTTGAAGTGAATCCTCCCGGTCAGCCAAATCCAAGCCGCCGACCTTGCCCACGGTTTTTCGGATCTGGATCTCACCTGAAAAATCTACGACGGCGATGCCTGCGCTATCATACCCCCGGTATTCAAGCCTACGCAGTCCTTCCAATATGATGGGCCAAGCTTCTTGATGGCCCACGTATGCGACGATTCCGCACACAGGCTTCCTCTCAGTTATTCACTAATAGCTGTTTGGAGTATATTTTCGCTGGTTTGCTAATGTCAATAATATTCAGTCCCGTTTAGGTGGCATGGGGTTCAATAAGGCGTTGGGGCACAGGGCCGAATTCAGGCCTGCGCCATCAACTTCTGGGTCAAATTCTTGGCGAATTGGTCGATGGTCGAGGCGGTCTTGCGGCGGATGATGGGTTGACCAAACTCGCCGAGCTTTCCCATAAACGTTGTATCCGCTGAAATGTCGAGTTGGGTCTCATTCGGGCCTTGGGGAATCAGGCGCACCGTCATGGTCGTCTGGAAAGAGCCTCCCACCCGGCGGTCGGAGCCTTGAATCCGGAACTTGGCTGAATGAGCAGACGAATCTTGTTCCAGCAACTGGATGGTGCCGGAGAACGTGAGGCTTATGGGCCCCACTTTCGCTTTAATAGTGGCTTGAAAGGTCCCATCTTCGCTGGCCTCTATTTCTTGCAGACCAGGCACGCAATAAGCAGTTCGGGGTATGTCCGATATCAGGGCCCAAATGGGTCCGGGCTCGGAAGGTACCAAGCAATTACTTTCTATTATCATGGGCTTAGTAACATGGACTTAGCGACTCAGAGTTAGGCACGTTGGCTGGCAGCGATCGCTTGTTGCACCGCCCGGCGGGTAAAAACCTCCGCCATGTCCCGCTTATAGGATGCGGACCCTCGAAAATCATCCAAAGGGTCCACAGCATCTCTCACCGCTTCACCGCAATCATGGATGTTCTTTTCATCCAGCGATTTCCCTCGTAGCACGGCCTCAGCATCTGTGGCCCGCACCGGGGTCACGTCGACGGCGCCCAGCACTATGCGCACGTCCTGGCAGGTGTTGCCTTCACCTTTGGTCACCAGCGCCGCGACGGAAACGGTAGCATAGTCGTCGACCGTTTTGGGCAGAAATTTAAGGTAAACGCCGCCGGAACCAGCGGGCAAAGGCGGGATTATGATGCCGGTCATTATCTCCCCGGGCTGTAGATCGGTCTCGAAATAGTCGACAAACAGGTCTTCTACGGGCACGACCCTTTCGCCCGAACTTGAGCTGATAACTGCTTGGGCGTCCAAGGCGATCAAGGCCGGTGGCGGGTCTTGGTTGGGGTCTCCGTGAGCCAGACCGCCGCCCAAGGTGGCCATGCTGCGGATTCTTGGGGTAGACGCCTGGCTGAAGGTGGAAGCTAACAAGGGAAGCCGGCCTTTGACCGACGGGTCAGTTTCGATTTGCTGGTGGGTGGCCATGGAGCCGATTCGGGCTTGGCCGTCGCCTTCCCATTTAACATTCGCAAGGTCAGGGATGCGGCGCAGTCCTACTACGTGGTCCGGCTGTGACAACCGCTGCTTCATCTGCAACACCAAGGCGGTTCCCCCAGCCATTATTCGGGCATCTTCGCCGTGCCGGTCCAACAATTCAAAGGCCTCTTGCAGGCTTCCGGGGTTGTGATACTGGAAGTCGATCACCGGTTACTTCCTGATTTCGCTTCGTGGGCGATACGTGCGGCGTTGACCACCGACTCCATGATGGAATAGTAGCCGGTGCACCGGCAAAGGTTTCCCTTCATCCAATTTCGGACGTCGTCTTCGGTGGGGTTCGGATTGGCCTCTAGAAGCGCCACCGCAGAGATGACTTGCCCGGGGGTGCAAATGCCGCACTGATAGCCGCCGTGGTCGATAAACGCCTGCTGAACGGGGTGTAGTACGCCGCCTTGGGCCACTCCTTCGATGGTGGTGATTTCGGCGCCGTCCGCGGCGACTGCAAGGGATATGCAGGACGCTGATAATTGGCCGTCCACGAGCACGGTGCAAGCGCCGCATACCCCAACGCTACAGCCTTCTTTGGTGCCGGTAAGGCCCAAGTCGTAGCGGAGGCAGTCGATCAACAGACGGCTGGCGGGGACTTCCAGTTGGTGGCTGGCGCCGTTTACGGTTAGGTTGATTTTCTGGTTCATGGGCACCGTTTAATAGACGAATTTCTTAACGAATCCGGTCGGCTTTCGAAGAACTTCCCAATGTTATACTACGCCTCTGCACGTGACAAGGCTGAATCTGGGACTGCGCTGATGTGGGAAAAGTCCGCTCATCCTGAGCCTGTCGAGGGACCGAATCCGCACATTCCCATGGTTCGACAAGCTCACCACGAGCGGGGAGGTTGCCTCTGCACGTGACAAGGCTGATTTTGCCCGCGCTGATTTCGGAGGTAATAACATGGCCAAGCAAAAAGACAATCACCCAATCCAGCACATCGGCGGAACAGTGCTGGTAGTGATGATGGATGTGGACCCGGAAAACGAGGCCGAGTTTAACCGCTGGTACGACGAGGAGCACCTGACCGAGCGCTTGGAGATACCGGGATACGTCAGCGCCCGCCGGTTCAAGCTGGAGGAAGGAGAAGGGGTGCTGAAGTACCTGTGCATCTGGGAGTTGGAGGACGGCAGTCCTTTGGAGAGCGCTGAATACCAGGCCCAGCGGGAGCGCCCCAGCGAGCTCCGGGACCGGGCATTAGGCTACGTAACTCAAAGGGCCCGGGGCCTGTACAAGCAAATCACGCCGGTGGTGGGGGCCTTTGAGGATCACTCAGGGTTTCACCCGGAGCGGGAGAAGGTCGGATCTTAGGTCCGTGCCCGGCCAATCAACTCGTTGACGTGGCTGACTTCCTCCAGTTGCCAGAGGCGCTCCAACAGTGCGTCGGTGCGGGCTTGGGGGATGACGCCGTCGGCTAAAGAGCGGAACTTTTCCTCCACCTCGGCGTCGGTCAGAGGGTTCTTATAGTGACCTTTGTGGTAGTCCACTTCTGCGCGGTAGCGCTGGCCGGACTTGGTAACCACCTCCACATTGCACAGCATGGCCTCGGGCACCCTGCGGTTTGCTTCTTCGGACACGCTTACGTTGACCTTGGACACCAAGTCCAATAGGGCCTGGTTTCTTAAAAATTCATCGTCAAAGTGCTGCTGTCCTACTTCCCCGTACATTAGGGCTACCGCCGCCGTGTAGGGCATACTGTGGTCGGCGGTTTCCCGGTTGGCGGGACGCCACTTTTCCGGGTCGCCGGCCATGATGTTCACCGCCGTTTGGAGGGTGCTCACGTTAATCTCGGCGATGTCATTCGGGTCGGGTAGCTGCTCCCGAACTTCCAATGCTGCCTGGACCACAGTCTGGGAGTACTGGCCCAGCGGAAAGCGCTTGATGCTGCACTCCATGATTTTAAAGGGCTGGCCGTTGCCACCAAAAGGTTCCAACTGGAAAGGTTCGCGGCTGACGGCGGTGAAATAGCCTCCAGCGCCCTCGAAAATGGGCGATGGCCCAGTGAGGCCGCGCTGGGCCAGCATAGCGGCGAAAACGGCATTGCGGCTGGCGTTGGCGTAGGCACAGCCCTTCCACATGGAAACGTCGCCGATACGCGTTTGGTACAGCGCCAAGTTGGGAGCTATGCCCAAGTTGACCGCCTGGGTGGTTTCCTTCTCTGAGAGCCCCAGAGCCTTGGACGCGCCCAATATGCTGGCTATGCAGCCCACAGTCACATGGTCAAAGCCGTTGGGCTTAACGTCTACGGCGTCACAAATGCGGCAAAACACCTCATAAGCCAACACCGTCGAGGTTATCAACCGCTTACCCCCGGCGTTGGCCACTTCGGTGCACGATAAAGTGGCGGCGATGCTGTCGCTGGGGTGGCCCGACTCCTTGCTGGTGTAGCCGTCGTTAAAGTCCAGATAACGGATCATGACGCCGTTGGCGAAGGCGGCTAAATCCGGGCTGCTGGAGCCGTTGCTCACCAAGACAGTGGCTGGCTGCTTGCTGGTAACGGTGGCAGCCACCTCTCTGGCGACTCTGGCTGGCTCGCTGTCGTATCCGCCCACAGCGCAACCCAATGTATCTATGATTAAGCGCTTGGCTTGGTGGACGACTTCAGGAGACAGGGCGTCATAACGCAGGCCAACAGCGTAGGAACTCAGTTGCTCGGCAATGTTCGGCATCAATCCTCTCCCCTGGTCTAGAACATACTAGAGCTTGCGGCGGCTTTGACGCTACGGAAAATCAGGCAAAGTGGGGCATGACTTCTTCTGAGAACAGCTTCATCGATTTCAATTGCTGACTGTGCTCCATACCTCCGAAGGAGAAATTACAACCGAAGTACTCGATGCCTTGGCTTTGCAGGTCTTTGATTTTGGCCACGCATTGGTCGGGGGTGCCCACAATTGCCCGGTGCTCGCATAGATAATCAACGTCAACCGGCGCTTCGGTGCGGACGCTTCTCCAGTCTTCCAAGCGGTGGTACACTTCGCTGCCATTTGTGAACGTGCGCCGCCATTGGAGCATGTCCAAGGTCCAACTCAACCCGACGGTGGCATCCTTCCTGGCCTGTTCCTCGGTTTCGGCGACCCAAAAGTAGCGGAAAAACGGGATGGAGGACATGGGAACATCATGCCCGTTCTTTTCGGACAGGCTCACAAATCGATTGCACAAATCCACGGCATTTGCCGTGTCCAGTACAACGCCAATCATTAGAGGGTGGCCCATAGTGGATACAAACTCCAGCGTGGCTTGTGTCAAGGTCGCCGCCAAGTACAGGGGCGGATGAGGTTTTTGCACCGGCGGAGGCACCAAGCTTATCCGGTCCGCACTGAAATACTCGCCTTGATAGGAGAATTCCTGGTTGCTCCAAAGGCCTTTAATCATTGCTACGCCTTCCCTGTAGCGGCCTTGGCTCTCCTCCCATGGCACATTGAAGCCGGTGAATTCATAGCCGTTAGTGCCCCGGCCGAGACCTACGTCTAAGCGGCCGCCGCTCAGGGCGTCTACGGTCGCCGTGTCCTCGGCCAAACGTACGGGGTTCTGAATAGACGGTAAAAGTACGGCGGAGCCCAACCGGATTTTCTTGGTTTGCTGGGCAATTGCTGAGGCCAAGACCATGGAAGATGCGCCTAGGCCGTAGCGAGAGAAATGGTGCTCGGCCATCCATGCGCTGTGGAATCCTAATTCTTCGGCGTACTGGAATTCCACGATGGTTTCTTCAAAAACGCGTTGAGGGTCCGTCCCCTCGGGCCAGGGCACGTGAGAAAACAAGGCAAATTTCATTCAGGTCGTCCTCTTTATTGAGATGGAACTGGGGCGCAAAACAAGTCCCGTGACATTATTCCACACAAGGCGGTAGTTCGCCACCGATTCTTGACCGGTAGGCAGAGGTTCGACTCAAGAAGCTGCGTCCGTCCTCATCGTTTCTGGACAGTCCTTCACGTCTAGTATTACTATGCTCCCTATAATGGACACCGACTGAGCACTGCGACAGTTTGGCCGCCTTCTGGACCAAGCCGAGGAAGCAATCGACGTTATGCACTGCACCTTCTTTCATTCTTGGAAACTCGAAAAATCGTGCCAGCAACGTTGCAAGGGCCGTTGCAAATGCTATCTGGCGGGGCGACTTTAGGAAATTGGCGTGACTGAAGAAGATGTTTTCGACCTGACATATTGGATGAAAATCGCCACCAATATACCTGAAATTTCGAACGACTTGGAAGGCGTTGAGCATTTAGTGGGCCGTTTCGTCGGTCAGTACCTTCCGGTCCTTCTAAGGGTCACTAATAAAGAGGCCCAGGACCATGCATGGCTAGCTTTTTGGAGCTATGCGGTTGCGCCTAGCACAAATCGCAAACCGTGCAATTTAAGCAGCCGGACGGCCGATCTTCTGATCGCCGAGTTTCAGAAGGTGCTGCCCGAACCCAGCTAAAGGCCTTCGTCTCAAGCCCAGTGATATAATCCCGGCCAGGCCAAACGACCCAAGATAGACCAAGATTACCCCACGGAGTGCCCGCTTGCCCGCCCATGTGCTTTACGGCGACACTTTCCTTGTTCCCGAAGCGCTGAGCCGCCTTAAATCCGAGGCTGGCATTGACAAGTTGCTGGACGCCAACCATCACCAACTCCAAGGCAGCCAGATTAATCTCGCCGAACTATCGAGCATTTGCGGGGCGCTGCCTTTTATGGACACCCACCGACTAGTGGTTATTACTGGTCTGCTGGGTAGGCAGGAAGCCAGGTCCGGCGAGCGCCGCACGAGTAGAAGCCGGAGCCAAAGCGGCGAAGGCAGCCAGCGAGGGTCACCCTTGGGCGGCTGGGAAGAACTGGAAAAGATCATACCCGAGATGCCTGACACGACGGTGCTGGTATTTATCGACGGCGCCCTCACCGAAACCAATCCCCTGCTTAAGTTGCTGAAGTCTCTGTCCAAAGTGCAGGCCCTGAACGCACCGTCGGGCGAAGGGCTGGCCCGCTGGATTAAGGACGCAGCCCGGGGAAAGGGCGCGAGGATCAGCCCCACAGCCCTCAAGTCCTTGACCGACCTGGTGGGCAACGACCTGTGGACCTTAGACCGAGAGCTGGAAAAGCTTTCCCTTTACGCCACCGGCCGCACCATTGAGGAAAAGGACGTCGGTGTGCTGGTAGCTCAGGTGCGAGAAGGCAATATTTTTGCGGCAGTCGACGCAATGATTGAGGGCCGGCCCGGGGTGGCTCTTAAGCTCTTGCAGCAGCTTCGACAGGACGGCCGAGACGTCTCGAGCATCATCGCCATGGTGGAGCGCCAGTTGCGCCTGATGGCCTTGGCCCGGGATTCCATGGAGCAGGGTCTGTCCCAGTCAGAGATGGGGAAGCGTTTGGGAACAAACTCGGATTTCGTTGTGCGCAAGACACTTGACCAAGCCCGGCGCCATTCCTGGCAGGACATAACAGCACGCTATCGCAGGCTATTGGAAGCGGACTTGGCCATAAAGCGGGGAATCATGGAGCCTGACCTGGCATTGGAACTGCTGGTGGCCGAGCAGGCGCCCCCAAGATAGCTTGCCCCGGCACTTGTGACGGCACTATATAAAAGTGCCCCCAACGGCGACCCCCCGTCTCACCCGCGGAGGCGGGTATCCACTCTTGCGCTGGACACTTTTTCTGGATTCCGGCCTTCGCCGGAACGACGGAGCAGTGGCCGAAACGTCGAATAGTCGTCCGGAGAGGCGATGTAGGCCCCAATTAATCTTGGGGTACGACGGGGTTGTAGCAAGCAACATGGTGGCCCGGCTCCAATTCGCTTAGGGGCGGGCGCGGGCTTATGCGGCATTGGGACATGGCCTTCTGACACCTGGGCAGGAAGGCGCATTCCCCAGGCAGGTTCATCATATCGGGGGGAGCGCCCGGCAAGGCCTGTAATCTTTTGTCCGGCTCATCCAAGCGGGGCCGTGACTTGATTAGCGACCAGGTATATGGGTGTTGGGGACGTCTGAAGGTCGGCACCACTTCGGCAGTTTCAATCATGCTCCCCGCATACAATACGCCGACCTGTTGGGCCATGCTGGCCACCACCGCCATATCGTGGGTAATCAGCAGGATGGACGCGTGTTGTTCCCGGCACAACTTGCGCAGTAAATCCAATATCTCGGCTTGTAGCGTCACGTCCAAGCCCGATGTGGGCTCGTCCGCAATTAACAATCTGGGTTCCAATACCAAACCGATGGCCATCATGACCCGCTGGCACATACCGCCACTGAGTTGAAACGGATACTGCCCCATTATGCGCCTGGGGTCGGCCAGCCCCGTCTCCCGGAGCATATCTTGTGACATTTTATTGGCGACCCTGGCGGAGATGTTCGTGTGCTCCAGAATCACTTCTTCCAGTTGATCACCAACGAGTTGCACGGGGTTAAGGGCGGACTGAGCATCTTGGAACACCATGGCGATGTCCTTCCCCCGGAGGTTCCGCATGTGTTCGGGCCCGCTTCCCAGCAGGTTCACGCCGTCGAAATAAATGGCCCCTCGCTCAATGGAAGCGTTGTGGGGCAACAAACCCATTATCGACAAGGCCAGCGTGCTCTTTCCGGAACCGCTTTCACCAACCAGGCAGTAAACTTGGCCCTCTTCTTGGACCAAGCTGACGCCGTTCAGGGCATCTACTTGACCCAGTTGGGTCTGAAAGCGCACTACTAGGTTTTCGACCCTTAGTGCCTCAGCCACATTAACTATCCTGAAATATACGATTGGCAGTCTTGAGCGCTATTATTCCAATGCGCGGTGTCCCACATACACGTACGGGTGCAGGTGGATTATTGGGCCTCATGGTTGTTACCACGCAGGTCTACTGCTTCAAATCTGCCTTCCCGCAACTCCTTAATCAAGTCGTCCAGACCGGCGATTGTGTTCTTGAAGCGGGTAGCGGCGGTGCCAAGTTGTTCTAGTTTGTGAGCGTCGCTGCCCCCGGTCGTCTTGATGCCCAATTGCTGCCCCAAGTCCTGTGAAAAGCAATTCTCAACGGCGCTACCTCTGCCGTTGACCGACTCGATGGCGTGGCAAAACTTAAACATGCTGTCGCCGCCAGCCCGCCGCAGCATCTCCGCTCTGGCCTCCGGTTCGCGCCCCGGCTCCTCCAGGAAACGGCGCCGGTAAGGGTGAGCGGCAATGGCCAATGCTCCCTTTTGTTTCAAGGCATTGCGCAAGAAAGACGGCCTGTGAAACCCGAAAACGTACTCTTTCAGACCAAATACCAAGAGGTGACCGGCATCGGTGTTAATTTCACATCCCGGCATTACTAAGAATTCGTGCTTGCGGGACAGTGCGTCGACGGCTTCTTGGGTCCAAAAGGCGTCGTGCTCGGTTAGGCAGATGCCGTCGAGCCCGCTGGATTTGGCGGCCTCGATTAGCTCGTCTGGGTCTATAAAGCTATCATCGGATTTGGGGTAGGTATGGGTGTGGAGGTCAATTAGCAAATGCTGATTCCTGGTGCTCTGGCTGTGGGATCAATTAGCGGCGGTAAAGTTATTTCATCATACCACCGGGCTTATAGGGTCATTCAGCCGGACGTCTTTGGTCATTCAAAAAGAGATGATACCAAATGCCGGGCCAACAACAAAAGAAAAATTAAAGTGGCCCACCGCTGCAGCGGTGGGCCACTTTATTATGAACTCGATTAACTGGTTGCTGGGTAAGCTAACGGTTTACGATAAGCCCTTCGTCCTCCAGCAATCCGACGATTTGAGCCGCTTTCCAGCCACCAACTTTCAGCCGCCGCTCCAGGAAGGAAGGCGACAGATTAGGATGCCTGAGCGCCAGGTCCCGGGCTTGGTCCATGACCCGTTCGTCCACCTCGTCCTCATCGTCGTCGGCTATATCCCCCATAGGTATCTCGGGCAGAGGCGGTCCCTTTTGAGCGGTCCAATGGTCCACCAACTGCTCAATTTCCTCGTCATACACCAGGGTGCCCTGGACGCGCCTGGGCTTGGGGGAGTCGTTGTGCAGCAGCAACATGTCGCCTTTGCCCAGCAGTTTCTCGGCGCCTATGGCATCCAAAATGACCCTGGAATCCACCTGGGATGCCACTGCGAAAGCGGCTCGAGTCGGAATGTTGGCCTTCAAAAGGCCGGTTACCACGTTGACCGAAGGCCGCTGGGTGGCCAGAACCAAGTGAATGCCTGTCGCCCGTCCCAATTGGGCCAGGCGCACCAGGTTTTGCTCCACTTCGAATCCTCCGGCAATCATAAGATCGGCCAACTCATCCACCACCAGTACCAAGAATGGCAGCGGCTCATCGGCTTTATTGTTGTAGCTTCCAATGTTGCGAGCGCCTATCTCCTCCATTTTCTTATAGCGGCGCAGCATTTCGCGCATCAGCCCACGCAGGGCTATGTTGACCTGGTCCACTTCCACGATCACCGGCATTATCAGGTGAGGAATGCCGTTGAAGGGGGTTAATTCCACTCGTTTTGGGTCGACCATCAGCAAGCGCAGTTGATCGGGCGGCTTGGTCAATAGAAGACTGGCCACCACGGAATTAATACATACGCTTTTGCCGCTGCCGGTGGCCCCGGCGATCAACATGTGAGGCATGGACGCCAAGTCCATTGTGACCGGGGACCCGCTGGTGTCTTGCCCTAGGGCGATGGGCAGGCCGCCCTTGGCCGCCAACAAACCGAAAGTGTGCGCCTCCATCACGCCCCTTAGGTGGACCTTGGTGGGCGCCGGCGTTGGAACTTCCAAGCCCACCAGCGCTTCCCCGGGCACGGGAGCTTCAATACGCAGGTAGGGCGTCTGTAGCGCCAATGCCAGGTCCTTTTCCCGCATCAGAATGCTTTGCACCTTGACCCGGCTCCGCTCTCCTTGGACAGGAGCGTCTTCTGCTCCGGATCCGGCCTTGGCGGCATCGCCTTTCTTAGGAACCCAGCCGGGCACCAAACCGAAGCGGACAATCCTAGGGCCGGCTTTGATGTCCTTGACCTCCACGGTTACCCCGTGGTCGGCCAGCGTCCTCTCAACATGCCTGGCCATCTGTTCCAGGGGTTCATCGGCAGCAGTGTGCGGCTCGGCCGCCGTCAGGATGTCAATGGAAGGCATGCGCCAACGCAAACCTTTGCCGTTGGTTGGACTCAAGGCGGTTTGAGCCACGGGCTTCGACCTGACTTCTTGCGATACGTGCCACTCGGGCAGAGAGCCGGGGATGGTTTCCGCCCAAAGGTTGGGGCCTTGGCGGTCTGCCAAAACTTCGTTTGGGTGTTCACCTTCCGCCAATTCCTCATCGTCGGAGAATCGGGTGCGCAATTTTTCGGGCAAGTGACGGCCAACTGCCGACTTGGCATTGTTCAAAGAGCTTTCCCGCAAGAGGGGATTTCTAAGTGTTCGCAGGTGTTGGCTCAAGTAATAAAAAGATCGGGACAAACCCATATATGCGTACACAGGCGCCATTTGTAGGCCTAAGCCCAAGTAACGCAGTCCCCGGAAATATACGGCCCCCACGTTATTGGGGAATAGCAGAAGGGGCACGATAATCGAAACACCGGCAAGTTTGGCTACCGCCAGTAAAATTGGCGCGCCGCCCATAGTCTGTCCCCAACGCCCACTAAGCCCCGTTTCGGCTAGTATTCCGTCGCTGGCGTTCACTTGAGACAGGGCGCCGAGGGAGATGGCTGTAAGGGTGGCGGCAACGACCCACCAGCGCCAGTGGGCATTTACCGATGGACGGTTGTACCGCAGAGTCGCCAGGGCGGCGGCTACCCAGATGGCCACCGGGATCCAGCCGTAGCCCAAAGCTTCTCTGGCCCATTCCCGTGCGCCTGTTGAAAGACCCAAGCCTAATCCAGCGGCCAGACCTATGGATGCAAAGGCCAGCGCCTCCAACGAAGATGTCGGGCCAGCCTTGATGATTTCTCTCAACGAGGTCGGTGGAGCAGCACGCCTGGAACGGCGAGCGGATTGGGCCATCGGAACCTCCAGCGGTGGCAGGGCGCCGCGTCCAACTGAGTTCAATGTTCCGGCGGCGTGAGTCTAGCTTTCCAAAACCACTGGAATTATCATAGGCCTTTTGTTGGTTGCTTTAGCTATGAAGTCACGGGCAGTTTCCCTGACTTTTGACTTGGCTAGCTCCGGCTCCTCGTGAAATTCCGGATTTGAAGCTAATATTTGCCGCAACTCTTCTACCAAGTCTTGGAACAGGACCCCGGTTTCCGAGTCGTTGATGAAACCGCTGCTAACTATTTTGGGAGACCCGGTCGGCCTCTCAGCGAACTCACCATCCCACCCGTTAAGGGCAGGAATCGCCACCACTACAACCCCATCTTTGGAAAGGGCCCGGCGCTGACGGAGCACTTCGCTAGTATTGTCGTGGGTGGTCAACCCGTCAATGAAAATCGGACCGGCGGTAATCTGTTCCACCACCTGGGCCGAGTCTTCTGATAGCTCCAGCACGTCCCCGTCTTCCATGACGAAAATGCCACCCTCCGCAACGCCTAAATCCCAAGCTAGCTGGGCGTGGGCCATTAAGTGGCGATACTCGCCGTGCACCGGCACGAAGTACTTGGGGCGGACCAGGCTAAGCACCATTTTTAGCTCTTCTTGGCTAGCGTGGCCGTGGACGTGGACTGTGGCTACCCGGTCGTAAAGTACTTTGGCGCCCTGTCGGAGCAGGTTATCGATGGTGCGGCTAACCGGCAATTCGTTGCCCGGTATTGGAGTGGCTGAAATAATAACCGTGTCCCCTTTCATTATTTCGACTTCCCGGTGGTCCTTGTTGGCGATGCGCACCAAAGCCGACGTGGGCTCTCCCTGGCTACCGGTGGTCATTAGCACCACTTTTTCAGGAGGCAGCTTCCGGGATTCGCCTAGGGACACTAATATGCCGGGCGGCAAGGTCAAGTATCCCAACTCTTGGGCGACGTTCACGCTCTCCACCATGCTGCGGCCCACGATGCTAACGTGCCGGTCATGGCGGACCGCAGCGTCCACAACTTGTTGCACTCGGGCAATTAACGACGCAAACGTGGCCACCATAACCCGGCCTTCAGCGTCTCCAATGGCCCGCTCCAAGGCCTCCCCCACGACCTGCTCCGAGGGGGTGTAGCCGGGGACTTCGGCATAGGTAGAGTCGGACAATAGCAGCGCCACTCCCTGAGCGCCGTAATGAGCCAGAGTGGCTAAGTCGATTTTCCTTCCGTCGACCGGCGTATGATCGATTTTGAAGTCGCCGGTGTGGATGATTGGGCCTACGGGGGTTTCAATTACCAAACCCATGGCGTCTGGGATACTGTGGCAAACCCGGAACCAAGTCACGGTAAATGCGTCGCCGAATTGGTGGGCTATCCCCGGTTCTATGGCATATGTGGTGGCTTCCCGGGTTGCCTTGCGGCTTTTGAGTTTGGCCGAAATCAGCCCGTGGGCCAACCCCGGGGCATAAACGGGCACATTCAGGTCGGGCAAAATGAACGGCAGAGCGCCGATGTGGTCCTCGTGGCCGTGGGTGATCAGGATAGCCCGGACCTTATCCGCCCGGTCCCGAAGGTAGTTGACGTCGGGGATGATGAGGTCCACGCCCAGCATGTCCTCGTCCGGAAACTGAACGCCACAGTCCACGACGACTATGTCATCGCCGCATTCTAAGGCCATCATGTTTTTGCCGATTTCCCCCAATCCGCCCAGAGGGATGATGCGGACTTGGGGCGTCAGGTCATTTACCATGCTCAAGTATTCCGCTTAAATACCGACTTGAATACCGGGTTAAAAAATGTTTCAGAAAAGGCTCAATTGTTGAGTAGAAGGCGCCACCGTCTCGGGAATGGTGTCCGGTTCCGGCTCGAACTCAGCGGTTTGGGGGAGCAGCGGCGCCGAAAACATGTCCAACTGCTCCGTAACAGCAGCTTCTACTTTTTGTGGGGCTTCCGGTTGAGGGGCTTCCGGTTGGGGGGATTCCGAGTGGACCGGCTCCGCCGACGTTGATTCCTGGCTTACTGGATCCGGAATTGGAGCGCCGGACCTGGTTTGGGACAGTTTTTCCAGGACCGCCGGAATTTCACTGAAGTCTTGGACGATGACGCTTCGGTTCTCTTGCCGGTGTAAAGCGGCGGCTGGGTGCATAACCGGGTAGATGAACCTGCCGTCTTTCTCTCGCACCTTTCCCCTTGCCCGGGTGATGCTTTCTCCGGGAAAGAACCGGCCTAAAGAAAACCGGCCAAGGGTCACGATAAGTTCCGGGTTCAACAATTCGATTTGACGGTCCAGATATTTGCTACAAGCGGCCATTTCATCCGGGGACGGGTCCCGGTTTTGCGGCGGCCGACATTTGATCATGTTGGCGATAAAAACCTGTTCCCGGGTCAAACCAATTGAGGCCAACAGTTCTTCTAAGAATTTTCCCGCCGCTCCGACAAACGGTCGCCCTTGCCGGTCTTCTTGCTGACCTGGCCCCTCGCCGATGAACAGCAGTTTGGCATCCTCGGATCCTTCGCCGGGTACCGCATTGGTGCGATCGGCGCTTAAGGCGCAGTCGGTGCAGTTTTTGACTCGGAGAGCTATCTCTTGCAGATTGTTGAAGGCGCTGGTATTCATGACGTCCCAACCTCCCAACTCCCGATTCCCCGGTTTTTGGAAGAAGTATCAAAATGAGAGTCCTGTTTCGAGTTTGACACCTTTCTTTTTGAAACCTTCATTAAGT
>MUCR01000004.1 GCA_002816455.1 SAR202 cluster bacterium Io17-Chloro-G4
CCCCGACACCGTGGACAAGTTTCTGGGAAATAATGTGCTCGGTGTTGCTACGGCGGCAACGTTCGGCCTCTTGATTAATGTACCTCTACTCTTCGAAATACCCCTGGTGGCGGCCTTACTGCTGGTGGGTATGGGCACCGCGACCGCTGCGACACTTCTATTTGCGGCGGCGGCCGGCGGGCCCATCACTTTCTGGGGTCTCGCCAAAGTGATGTCGAAGAAAACGGTTTTCACATTCGCCACCGCGACCTGGGGGCTAGGCGCTATCGCTGGCTTGGGAATTTTGTCCGTTGGCCTGCTATGGGGAATCGGAAACCCTCAAACCATAAGAATTGTGGAAAACTCAAACTCGGGCTGCTCAATTTGTCTGTTGCGGGACGCCATCGATGAGGCCGACCGCGGCGCCACAATTGAGATTCCCCCTGGCACTTACACTTTGCGAATCGCTGAACTGGTGATTAACAAAGATCTGACACTGGTGGGAGCCGGAGCGGATCAGACCATCATTCAAGCGGCCGAGTCAAGTGGCACCGCCAACTCCAGGGTGTTGAGGATTCCAATTGGACGGGACGTGACAATCTCCGGGGTCACGATTCGCCATGGGGTTGCGGATTCAACAATTCCGCGCCATGTTGTTTTCCCTGCTACGGTAGGGGGGAATCGTAACCATCAGCTATGAATTTGGGGGTGGCATCCACGTTCACGGCAGCTTGACACTCATAGATTCGGTGGTCAGCGATAATGCCGCCGGGGGTGGTGGAGCAATTTTCAATGGGGGCACTTTGACCATCATCAACAGCCGTATCGTCAACAACAATGCGGAAGGGCAGGGGGGCGGCATTTTTAACGGCGGTAATCTCGAGCTTGACGGTGTAATTCTTCAGAACAACAGGTCCCGAGGAGGGGGAGCGTTAAGCAATTGGGGTAATGTGGAGGCGGTACGGATGTCCATCAGCGACAACCGGGCTAGACTTGGCGGAGGTGGAGTCCTAAATACGGCGGTGGGTAACTTGAACATGGATTCCGTCACGATCGACAACAACAGCACTATGGCTGGCGGCGGCATAAGAAACTTTGGTCATTCCACATTGGTAAACAGCACGATTAGCCTTAATTCTGCGTTGGCTGGCGGCGGGATAGAGAACTGGAAAAACTTTTATATTGCCAACAGTACGCTGACTAGCAACGAAAGCGACAAAGGAGGAGGAATCAACATCCGCCGCCGCTCATTTACGGACCCAGAGACGGAGTTGACTGGCACAATCTTAGCTGGGAACTCCTCAGCTGAAGGGGCGGATTGCTATGGGGGTGTGAGTTCAATCGGCAACAATCTTATAGGGATAAATGCTGACTGTAACTATCGTGCCGGACCAAGCGACTTGGTAGGCACTTCCCACCAACCCTTAAACCCGCTACTGGGCCCTCTCGGCAACAATGGAGGACCGACAAGGACTCACGCATTAATGGCCCTGAGTCCGGCCATCGATGCCGGTAGGAGTGAGTCAGAACCATCGCTTGACCAGAGGAGGGTGCCTCGAGCGCAAATCGGCAGGACTGATATCGGGTCATTCGAGCGGCAACCTGCCACACCGCTTCCAGAGGGAGTCAATTAGCTGCCCAAGCGCTCCACTTTGGTATTAACCTAGTTACCGGTCTAGTTAACGGTCCCGATTACACCGCCTCGCCAGCCATAAGTTGTGACCACCGTTGATAAAACTTCCGGTGGTTACTCTCACTCACAAAGTAGTCGCTCGTCCAACCCATCAGTTCCTCATTGTAACTTTCGTGCCCCAGGCCCATTTGTAGGTTGATTGAATGACGCCGGGCTACCGTCCCTAACCCAGCCTGGCTGCAGCCTTGCCAGTTGTCCATGTCATCTTGCTCTAATGTGCCCGATGGGCTAAACGTCCGTATTCCGGCCAGCCGCATGGACTCCTTGATTTCCGGTGGCGCAGCTTTGTCCACGTATAACCACGCCCAAATCTCAATCTTGTCCGGTCCGCGCGGTTGCCACACCCGGAATGTGCGCGCTGAACTATGAAGTATCGAAAAGTTAGGGAAGACAGTTCCTACGAAGGGCGTAACCAGTTTGGAGCGTTGGCCCAGGCGACTCTTGATCTCGGGGATAATAGATTCCTCGTAGGCGATGATATCCGCCATGTTTGGGCTGGACATGCCGCCCGGGCCGAGGGACAGGACGACGTGTCCTCGACCGGTAGAGACCATAGCCCCCTCTGACACCTGTTGGTAGGCCGGAGAGTTACTAAAACTGGTTTTCTGGGCCGAAAGGTGGCTCCATGGAACGTGATATGCGTCGCCGCCGAAGTTTTCGGCGGGCAGCTTCCAGTTGCAGGGCACCACTGACTTATGCATACCGCCAATGACCTCAATGCCGCCCTCCCTCCTGTCGAAGAAGTTGTCCAAATACCAAGTGAAATTACCTAAGTAGTCGAGCAAAGGAGGAGCGTTAGAATCGAATGTGGCGAAAATCAGTCCCTTGTAGCTATCAATTTGTGCCACGGGAAATAGGCCCCACTGATTTTGGTCCAACTTCCCGTAGTAGGCGTCTTGCGAGTTAGGTACAGCCTGGAGGCTCCCATCGTTGGCGTATGCCCATCCATGGTAAGCGCAGACGAATGCCGAGGCATTGCCGGCATCTGCCCGGCACAGACGGTTGCCCCTGTGGCGGCATACGTTCAGAAAAGCGTTGACTTTGCCGCCGGTATTTCGAACTACCAGCACTGGGTCCTCGCCCATGTAGGTTGTCATGAAATCTCCGGCGTTGGGAATTTGAGTTTCATGGCAAAGAAACAGCCAGCACCGAGCGAAGATTTGCTCTAACTCTTGCTCATAAATAGTATTGTCACTAAATATTCGTGGGCTAATAGTCCCTTTGTCATCCTCTATCAAGGAACCATAATTGGTAACCATATTGCTTCTCCTTAGTGGGTGCATCAATCCGTTCAGGACTTAAGCGACGCGCAACGACGAGGCTAGAGCCGCTCTCGCAAAAACCGTAGAAGGCGCGGCGCAAGAAAGGCAGTGTGGCTAGCAGGCTCGTCCAAAGGATCCCACATCCAGAAGTGGGAAGCTCCAGGGACGATGACCGTCCGAACGTAAAATCCTGCCTGCTTCAATGCGTTGACAAACACCTCAGACTGGGCGGGTGTGTTCACGATATCGTCCTCAGTGCCCCATACTACCAGAAACGCAGTGTGGTTATTTTCCATGTCCCACCTTCGTGACAGCACCCAGCTACCTCTTGATTAGAGGCGGACCTGGACCCCGGCCCGCTCCTCTTGGAGTGTGAGCACGATGGAACTGTCACGGCCTTCCCATCCTCGGCCCATGGCTTCCATGTATTCTTGCTCGCAAAGCTCAGCCAAGCGCATGGGCACGTTGTAGGTTCGGGACATTTCAGTAGCCAAGCCCAAATCTTTGCGGGCGATTTTCAAGGCGAATCGAGGTTCGAAATCTCCCCGAAAGTAAGTATCCGGAAGCCGCATATTGAGGTTACTCATGCGACCTAGGGCCGCGTTCCGGAACACATCGACGATCACTTCGGGCGCTACCCCAGCTTTCACGGCCAGGGTCCAACACTCTGCCATCGCCATGTCGGTGCAGAAGACAGCAGTGTTGTGGGTTATTTTGCAGATGCAACCAGCGCCGATTCCGCCAGCGTGGTAAACCCGCTCTCCGATTGCCTCCAGAAGCGGCCGGCACTTTTGAAACACCGCTTCCTCGCCGCCGACCACCACCAGTAGGTCGCGTATTAGCGCCCCCTCGCGGCCGCCGCTAACCGGAGCGTCCAGCATTTCGGCGCCGCGTTCCTTCAATAGACCGTGGACGCGCTGTACAAGCTCAGGCGAGTTGGTCGTTTGATCAATATAAACAGAGCCCCGGCGAATTCCTTCAAGAATACCCTGCGGCCCTAGAACCACATCCTCCATCTCGATCGGCCCAGGCAGGCAAGAGAAGATAATGTCGCACTTAGCGGCCACCTCGGCCGGCGAATTGCCCCACTGGGCGCCTCGTTCCAGCAAGCGCTGGGCGTTCCCTTCGGCGATGTCGTAAACTACCATTGAATAACCCGCTTCCAGTATGCTAGCGGCCATGGGTTCACCGATGTTTCCGGTTCCGATGTAACCAATCTGCATCCGTACCTCCAATAACGCCGGTAACTGCTGGCCTGAGCTTCCAGGCGAGAGCCCTTAGGAGTGAAGCGCGTCAGCCGTTAAGAGCTAGATACCGTACAACCGCTTAGGGTTTTCCCATAGAATTTTCTTCTTGCTGGAATCGCTTAACGGTAGGTCCATAAACGCGTCCATAGCAAAGGGAAACTTGGCGTCACCGTGGGGGTAATCGCTGGTGGTCACTAACCGGTCATCCCCGACGGCTTCCACCACGTGGGAAACAAATTTCTCGTCGACCTCGACGGCTACGTAACCCTGGCGGTTGAAGTACTCTGATGGCTTAAGTTTCAGGTGCTGCATGTCACCCAGAGGGTAGCGCCACTCGTAGTGTTCGTCCATGCGGTCCAACCAAAAAGGCAGCCATCCGCACTGGCCCTCCAAGAAAGCGAATTGAAGTGTAGGAAACCGGTCCATCACGCCGCCCATTACGATGTCCATACATGCCATCATTTGCTCGATTGAGTGAGTGGCAATGTGGGCTATTCCCAAGTCATCAGGAAAGCGGTCCGCTCCTGTGGCGGGCATCCGCGAGCCGGTGGTCTCGTGGAACCCAATGGGCACGTTCAACTCCTGGGCAGTAGCCCAAAGAGGGTCATAGTAGGAGTCGTGCCACGAGCGGCCATTGAACATGTTAGGGCGGAGAAAAAGGGATTTGAAGCCTAATTGTTCCACTGATCGGCGGGCTTCGGCGACCGCCGTCTCCACGTCGTGAGGAGACACTGCTGCGGCGCCAAATAATCTAGCCGGATCAGCCTCCTGTATGTAGTCGTAGAGCCAGTCGTTGTAAGCCCGGCACGCTGCCTCGGCAAAACGCGGGTCCATGCCGTTTTTGGCAGTGATATACATGGCCGAAGTGGGGTAAAGCACGGCTAAATCCAATCCCTCTTTGTCCATGGCCGTCAACTGGGATGCGGGGTCAAAATCCGCGGCTATAGCGTCTGCGTACCGCTCGGATAAAGCGTCTTCTTCAGCCGGGTTCATCGCTGGGAAATTGTAATCCGTCATACTGGCCATGACCTCGCCCTCGACCACGGTGCGGATATCCCATTTTTTCTCGTTCAATCGCCTGGGCGCCCGGCTTTTGAATTCGGCGTCGATGTAGCGCTCCCAAAGGTCCACCGGCTCCATGACGTGCAACTCGGCGTCAATCATTTTGAATCCGTTCTTAGCCACGGCGTCACCTCCTGATGGCAAATATTGTCTAATTTATGGTAGAGATTCTAAGCTTTCGGCCATTCCTGCGCAATTGCAGTAGCGTGATTCCTCAGAGAACGCCTGGCCCACGGCTGCTGTTCTTCCAATCTGTACCGGGCTACGGCTGTTGTTAAATGAAGACCCATGATTTTTTCGAAATGTGCGACAATATGATGAACTCACGTCCGATGATATTCCGGAGGAAACGCTTTATGGCAACTGAAGCCGGTCTGAAAAAAGTCAGAGTGTCAGCGATGAACGCAGTCCACGATCTGGCTGTTTTGGTTGCCCGGGACGAGGGACTGTTTCAGAAACAAGGCCTTGACGTCGAAATACTCAGTACTCCAGGTACGAGCCAGATCAACGCAGACCAGCAGGCGCTTAAATTGGACATCTTTGACCGGACAATGGAGTCAATTTATAACACCGGTGGCGTCGACCAATACAGGATGTGCGAATGGGGCGTGATGAAGCGCACGGTGGAAGCGGTGTCAAATGGCCAACGACCGGCGAAAATAGTAGCTCTAGGCGCCGCCATGTCCAAGATGGCCATCATAACCGGCCCGAAAAGCCGAATCTACGAGCCAGAGCAGCTAAAAAATACGCCCGTGGCAGTTAGCCCTTTCAACGGGTCCCACTTCACTACATTGAAAATGCTGGAAGGCTTTATAAGAAAAGAAGAAATTCAGATAACCAACGCCGGAACCATGCGAGAGCGGTTGGAGGCGGTACGCCAAGGTGAAGTGGCCGCCGGAAACTTTTACGAGCCATGGATCAGCGTTGCGCAAAAACAGGGTTTTCGAATCCTCATGGAAAGCCATTCAACTCGCAGCGAAGCGGCCAGCGACGAACTGGATGGGCCTACTCTGGCTGCCATGTTCCGGGCCGAAGCCGTCGCTGCCGAGTTGATTAACGCCAATCCTAGCAAGTATGCGCACTACTTCCTCAGCGAGGTCCAGGGCCTTCTTGAACCCGCTGAGTTCCATGGCTGGCGTTTGCTCTACGGCCCACCGGCACCCTACACCCGGCAGCGGTTTGACGATACTTATTCATGGATGCTGGGCTATCCGGAGTTGGTGGAGCCAGGCTCGAATTATGAAACAGTAGTGGACAACAGGGCCTGGGAATAGAGGCGATTGTGGTGTCGCTCTAACGGCTACTTTCTCGAATCCATCGCCTGATATTGTCGGGGCTGAGCGGCAACTCGGTGACATTGACGCCGAAGGAGACCAGTGCGTCGGAGACGGCGTTGGCCAGAGTGGCGCCGGTGGCCAGGATAGCCCCTTCACCAGCGCCTTTTGCGCCCAGCGGGTTCAGTGGCGACGGAGCCTCTTCGAGAATGATGCTGTCTATTGGCGGAATGTCCGTGCTGGTGGGCAGTAGGTAGTCCATGAAAGTTCCGGCTAGAAGTTGTCCGCCGCTGTCGTAGACCAATTCCTCCAGAATGGTTCCGCCGATGCCTTGAGCGGCGCCTCCCACCGACTGACCGTGGGCCAGCAACGGGTTGATGCAGCGTCCCAGGTCCTCGGCAACCACGTAGCGCAATATCTCGATCTGGCCGGTCTCCGTATCCACTGCCACGTGGGTGGCGTGGGTGCCGTAGGAATAGGTCCATTCTTCTATGCGGAAGTACTCTGTGGCTTCCAGAACCGGCTCCCCGTGGCCGACCTGATTCCCTTCTTGGGCCAACTGCGCCACGCGGGCCAGGTCCAGCACCGGGCCGCCGCCGGCGGACAGCTTAGAGTAGACCTGTCCGGCCCATAACTCCAACTGAGCCGGTACGGTGTCCAAATACGCTGCGGAGGTCTCCAGAATCTTGGCCCGCAGCGACCCAGCCGCCATGGTGATGGCGCTCCCGGCCATCACTGTAGCCCGGCTGCCGAAGGTACCGACGCTTTCGGGCAAATAGTCTGTGCTGCCGTGAAAGACCCGTATGCTGTCCATGGGAACGCCCAAACCGTCGGCGCAAATCTGGGCCATAACCGTCTCATGGCCTTGACCCAGAGTGGTGATGCCCAAATACACCTCCACAGTCCCGCCGTCGGTAAGGGTTATACGAGCTCCTTCATAGGGCCCGAAACCAGTAGGTTCAACGTAGCTGCTTACGCCTACGCCGTGGTACTTGCCATCGGCGTCTATGCGGGGCTGCTTCTTTAGTGCTTCATAACCCAGTTTCGCCAATGCTTGATTGAAGGCCGAAGGGTAATCGCCGCTGTCGAAAACCGTTTCCTTGCCGTCGATGCGGGTCACGCCGACGGTGTAGGGCATTTCGTCGGGCTGGACCAGGTTGTTGAGGCGCAGTTGAGCCGGGTCGATACCCAAGTCTGCCGCAACTAGGTCCAACATGCGTTCCCGGATGAAAGCGCCTTCATAGAGCCCCGGCGCCCGGTAGGTACCGGTCCCGGTCTTGTTGGTCATGACGCAGTTTATGTTGGCACGGTAAGTCGGTATGCGGTAGGGGCCGGTCATCATACCCGCCGTCAGCGCTGGCACCACACAGCCGTGGGTGCGCACGTATCCTCCCATGTCGCCGTAGATGTCGGCCCTCATGCCCAGCAGGGTGCCGTCCTTCTTGGCTGCGATTTCCACTTGACAGCGCACTTCCCGGGAGTGGTTGGCCGCCATGAGATGTTCCATCCGGTCTTCCACCCATTTGACGGGCTTGCCCACCCGAATGGAGGCGAAGGGCACCAGGAAATCTTCTGGGTAAAACTCGCCCCGAATGCCGAAACCGCCGCCGACATCGGGTTCGATGAAGTGGATTCTTTCCCGGTCCATGTCCAGTTGGTTTGATAGGATGGCCAGGTTGAAATGAGGCACCTTGGTGGGGCCCCAAACCGTTAGTTCGCCGGTCCCGGCATCGTACTCGGCCACCAAGCCACGGGTTTCCAAAGGGTTGCCGGTGTGACGGTGGGTGCGGAACTCCTCTTTGCGGGTGTATTCGGCGCCGCTGAATGCGTGGTCGACATCCCCCACCTTTATAGTGGTGCTTCCGGTCAAGTTGGTGCCGACATCCTCGTGGAGCACCACATCGTCCTTAAGTGCGTCCCTTACATCGGCGATGGCCGGAAGCGGCTCGTAGTCGACGAGGATAACTTCTAAAGCGTCTTCCGCAATGTAACGGCTGTCGGCAACGACCACTGCCACGGGGTCACCTGTGTAGCGGACCTTGTCCCCGGCCAAGGGATATTGCAAGCAACGATCCAGCCCGGGCAGATCAAATATCCGCACCGGGATTGGCTGAATGGAGGAGGGTAGGTCATGGTGGGTAATCACCGCCCAAACGCCGGGCATGGACAAGGCTTCTTTGGTGTCTATGTTGATTATCCGAGCGTGGGCATGAGGACTGCGCAATATGGCGGCATGTAGCATGCCGGGACGCTTGATGTCGTCAAGATAGCTGGCTTGCCCAGTGAGGAACCGAGCGTCCTCTTTGCGCGTAATCGGAGCGCCTATGTAGGCTTGCGTCATTTTCTATAACCTGGAGGCTTTAAGGGACCTTTTTTGTAGGACACCCCGACCGGTCGGGGTAAGACCCCTCCCAAAGAATTGTTGGCCTACCTACTTTTCGACCATGGCTAATAATGCGATCATTCCCCGCTGGCAATGCGGAGCATCCAAGTGATAATTGCCGTGGGCTTTTGTTTGCCCAGGGAAATTAGTACGCAGGACCTAGACTTGGGTTCCGGCTGTATTCCTCAGTGCCTCTTCTACGGGGTCGAAGTCCTTCAGCGCCGGGATTACCCTGGTTCCAAACAGTCTGATGGAGCGCATGAGGTCGTCTTCTGGCAACGACCCCACGTTGAACTCGCCGCATAATACGTTGAATACCCCCTCTTTTGCCGCCGCTTTCAGTTTCCGCGCCACGGTTTCAGGCGAGCCGACAAACACGAGGTTGTTCTCGTTGAGGTAATCAAAGTCCAGCCACTTTTGGTTGTCGATTGAGTCGTGGCCGAAGGCGCGGCCTTGGCCATTGTCGCTGGGCGGACCCATGTTGTGGTATTCCGGTACCGGTGAAGGGTCAAGTCCCAAGCCCCGCCCGTAGATTGTCATCATGCTGTCGATGATAGGCCCTGCTCCGTTGGCCACCGCTACTTCGTCGGTTTCGTCTACGTACACGAAGGCTAGGTAACAAACATTGGGACGGTGCTGGTGGCCATGCTCTTGCCACATCTGGAGATAGTCCCTGACGTAGCCAGCGGCGTCTTGCCGGGGCCGGAAGAAGATATACCCGGTGTGGGCCCCTTCCTGAGCGGCCGATTTTAGCTGCTCCGGCTTCAAAGAAAGCAGCCAGATTGGCGGGTGCGGTTGCTGAAGCGGCCGAACGGATAAGGGCACATTCTCGTACTGGTGGAATGGGCCTTGAAAGTCGAAAGGCTTCTCGCTGGTAAAAGCTTTCCGGAGCAGGAACATGGCTTCCGTGGTGTGCTCGTGACTATTGTCCCAGTCTCCCCCGTAGACGCGGAACTCCTCGGGAGTCACCCCCGAAGTGAGCCCCACCTCCATGCGGCCATGGGTTATGTTGTCGAGGAGCGCGACCTCTTCCACGATGCGGATAGGGTTGTAAAGGGGGACGGTGTATCCCATAGGTCCCAGGCGGAGCCGGCTCGTCCGTGCTGCTGCCGCTGCGCAGAAGGCCGTGGCGGTAGGCCTGAGACGGCTGAAGTGGTGCACCGAGGAAAAGCCATAGTCGAAGCCGGTCTCATCGCACAATTCCAACTCCCGCCAAAGTAGATCGAACCTTTCGGCGGCCGTCTCACCATCCCTGGGAAATGTCTGGGTAAAGTGGGCGAATTTCATCTATTCACCTCGTATTCCCAACTCTCTGAAAATGTGCGGGATTCATAGCTTTATTGCTCGAGCTACTCTTGCGATGCTGAATTCTAAATAGTGCGGGCAGGCTGCACGTAATCCTTCAGCTTGTTGTAAATCTGAAGGCGTCCACGCTGGCAATCCGTGACGATGAGCCGGTTCTTTACGAGGTCGAAGGTGACTCCCGTGGGGAAGGAGAAGCGCCACTCCGCTTCCAAGCTGGGAACTTCACGGCGCCGTCTGATCGCATCCGGGTTGGCCTCTAACGACATTTTGGCCCACTTGGAGAGTTCCTGTGCGTCCCCGCGAAAGCTGGCAACGAAGCGGCCATCCGGCCCAAAAATTTGGACTCGATGGTTGGCCCAATCGCAGACGTATACGTCGCCATCGGAGTCTACCGCAACATCGGAAGGGCGGTTCAGTTGACCCCGGCCGGTCCCGTAGCTGCCGAACTCGGCCAGGGGCCGTCCGTTCGGTGCGAACTTTTGCACCCGGTGATTCTTATGGTCGGCGACGTAGACGTCACCCTGCTGGTCTATGGTGATGCCCCAGGGACTGTCTAACTTGCCAGCGGCAGCGCCTAGACCTCCCCATTGGTCCAAGAACACGCCATTCTTGGAGAACCTCTGGACCCGGTGATTGCGGCTATCGACTATGTATAGCTCGTCGTGCTGGTCGATGGCAATGCCCGACGGCCCGCTGAACTGACCCTCACCGGCGCCCTCCGCCCCCCACATACGCTGGAATTTACCTCGGCTGTCGAAGATGGAAACCCGGTTGAGCCACTCATCGGTAATGTAAACATTGCCGTGGCTGTCTAGGGCCATCCCCGTGGGCCAAATCAGCTCCCCTGGATCATCTCCCCTTTTGGCGAAATCGCCGACGAACTCTTCATCACCCGGCTCATCTCCGATTGTTACCATGCCCACCCGGATGCCGTTTTGTGTCCGGTTCCAGGGCACGTTGGAGATCTGCTCCCAGCCCCGGTTCAGGACATAGACCAAGTCTCCTCCGGTGATCGCCACGGCAACGGGTTGGGTAAATCCCATGCCCGAAACCGCCGTCCGCCCTACTACACGGCTGAAATCGAACACCCGCCCCGCAGCCAGCTGTGTAACCATCGTTGCCCCCTGAAACGTTCGAGCTTTTTGTCTTGGAAATGAGAAATAGCTAGCCGCTTGAGATGAGAAAGAGCTAGTCGATTCTTCGTTTCGCTGAACTACCCAGCAATCTTTGCCTTTATTGAAATCAGAGGAACTTGGGCTTCTCAAAGGTTCCGTTGACAATGGGTTTGGCATCGAGGCCCAGCCAGTCCTCCAACACAGTGGAATACAAGCCCCGGAAATCCAGATTGGGGACCAAGTCGCCCTGCTGCAGGTCTGCCGTCTTCCTTGAAGGAAACTCTCCGTATTGGCCGCCCTTTACCGACTCACCTATGACGAAGGCAAGCCCCGCCGAGCCGTGGTCGGTGCCGGAGCCGTTGTCGTGCACCCGGCGTCCAAATTCGGAGAACAACAGCATAACCACGTTGTCAGCGGCATCGTGTTCACGCAGGTCGGTAAAGAAATCGTCTATGGCTTCCGACACGTCTTTCCACAGAGTGGCATGGACGCCCAATTGGTTGGCGTGAGTATCGAAGCCGCTGTGGTCGCAGTAAAAGATGCGGGTGCCCAGGTTGGCCAGGTGGATTTGGGCGACACCCTTGAGCTTCTGGGCTATGGTGGTTTCGGCGTACTCCACATCTGAGGAGTAGAGCCCAGGCGCTACCTTCAGGATATCCGCGCCATCCATGGCCTCAAGACCGGTCTGCCCCAGGTAGTCCATGACAAAATCCCCACCTACCGCCGGGGCGTACATGCGTGTGAACCGGTCCAGGATTTTTGTCCTCTCGTCCGCGGAGGCAATGTCAGTCAGAAGGCCGTAGGTCTCTAGGTTATCCACGCATGCTACAGGCACGTCCGGAGATACCAGTGCCCGAAAGAGACTGGGGCCAAAGCTAACTGTGGTTACGATGTTCTCTTTTCGCGGGTCCAGTTCCCGGGCCGCCACTCCCAGCCAACCCTCCGTGCCCATCTTATCCGGCTCGCAGGTGTGCCAGATATCCATGGAGCGGAAGTGAGACCGGATCGAATCCGCATATCCCACGCCGTGGATGATGGCCAGCTTTCCCTCATCATATAAGCTCTTAAGCGGACCCATGCTGGGGTGGAGCCCTACCTGGTCATCCAGGGCCAACTCCTGGCCTTCCGGGATTACCACGGCCGGGCGGTTGTCCCGGTACAGAGGGTCTCCGTAGGGAATTACCGTGTTCAAGTAATCGTTTCCGCCCGACAACTGGAGTACCACCAAGACGGGATCGCGCTGAGTGGTAGTCATGATTCTTCCCCTAACCGAGAATTAGAGACATTCTCTTTTTGTGGCCCATTACTTAGTTTTAGCAATTTAAGATCTCGGCCTAGCTGTACTGGTATTCCCGTACCGATGCTATCAGCTTTAGGATTTCTCCCACCCTTTCGGTAGAGACACCAACTTCACGCTCCGTGCCCCAACGTAGGGCGCCCTTTTCTGTGGCGTGTTCCACCAATTGCAGGCGGGTTTCCGGCTTTACCTCCAAGGGACCGATCAGGTCTAGGCAACTGTCCACGAATTCCTCAGGTGGCAGTTCCCCCTGGACCTGGAGCCTGCCTATTATGTCCTGGATGCCGGGGCGGTCCACGTCGCCCAGCATTTCTGCGGCAAAGTTGATCCGCTTCATCAAAGCCCCGCTGTTTATCCACTCTACGCCGGTGTGCCATCCTTCAACGCTGGGCGGATTCAGCAATTCCTGTCCCATGTAACCCGTGTTTTTGGCCAAGTTGCCTATACCCGGGGCGGGAAACTCTGCTCCGCCCGCGAAGCGAAGGGTACCCACCACCACCTCTGCGGGGCTCTTAATCTTGGCGAAACGGGCGTTCTTGAAAAAGTCCGAGTTGAACAATACCCGAAGCACAGGGGCGATCTCGTAACCTGAATCCATGAAAGTCTTGGCTAGGGTATCTATAGCCTCGGGGTCTTGAGGGGGAGTCGCCGACCAAGCCGGCACTTGAGGTTCATCGGCCACGAAAAAGTTGTACAGGTGCCGGGCAACGAATTGAGCCGTGGCCGGCTGTTGGCAGACAATGTTAATAATGTCTTCCCCGTTGAAACGCCCGGTGTGGCCCAAAAACGTCTTCTCGCCGTCGTCGTGGTCCTCTTCCTTGTAGTCGAAGTGCCAATCGAACCGGCCGTAATAAATCCTGGGGGGTACCGGAGCGATGGTCCAGCCGGTGAATGCCCGGGAACATTCCTGCACGTCTTCCTCCGTATAGTTGCCCACACCCATGCTGAAAAGCTCCAGCAACTCCCGGCCCCAGTTCTCGTTCACCGCATATCCATGATTGTCACAGTTATCCAACCAGTAAATCATGGCCGGGTTTTTGGCCAGAGCCACCAGCATGTCGCGGTAGTTGCCCATCCCTCTTTCGCGAAACATGTCCACTTGGGCCACTAGCTCGTGCCAATGGTCTACTTTGGATGCGCCGGTGGCGAACACATGGTGCCAGAAGAGGACCATCTTCTCTTCTAAGGGGCGCTGGGTATTAATCAGCGTGTGCAACCAGTTGGCGCTACCCATTCCTGGAGAAGTGATGTGCCTGATGTAGCCCGGGTGATAACGAAGGAACTCGTACCTATCGACCGGCTCCTCCCGAGGGTTCACCAGATCCTCAACAGTTGCTTCGTATCCCTTGGCAGCCCGAGCTTCAAGCTCTTCCCGGCCAGCCCCAAAGCCGCCGCGGCGCATGAGATGAGCCATCAGAGCAATTTTGTCACTGGTCATCACGCTGCCTCCTTTCGGAATTTCCCCTTCAATCTGCCCGGACCCACGAGCGTAAAATGTCGTTGTTGGAGCAGAGGACCATAGCACTCAAAATGCATGCCCCAATCTGGCTTAATAACCATCAGGCAGATGAGTGCAGGCGCATTTTAGTGGTGTGTGACTAGAATCTATATTAATCTACAGTTGCCTTCATTGTGAGCCGAGATAGAGAGATATTAACGTCCAGGCGCACCGTTTGTCCATAGAAAACACCGGTCCACTGACTATTTCATCGTCAGTAAGTGGCCGAGGAAGCGATTTGTCAAAACACATGCAATTTGCAGCGAATTTCGTACGATAAGGCCGTTCTTGATCATTTGCGAAAAGCGGGCCGTTGCCGGTTGCTGCCTGTAGATATCGCGAAGCTGCATGATGGTGTCCATGATTGGCTCCAAGATTGGCTCGATGTGAGGAACCATGTAATATGGTCAAGGCGCCCAAGGCAGATTAGCAGGCAACTGGGCAATATCCTTCGGTGTATTTATGACCACTAACAAATCGAGCGAACGGACCACCTACTACGGTTGGTACGTGTGCGCGGCCGCCATGTTCATAGGCTTCTGTGCGACGGGCGCGCGACAAAGCTTCGGCGTGTTCGTCGTACCTATGAGCGACGAGTTTGGTTGGAGCCGCTTAGAGGTTTCCAGCGCAGCGGCACTCGGCGTCTTGGTGAATGGCGTCAGCCAACCATTCATGGGGCGCATTTTCGATTGGACCGGCGGACGCAAATTAGTGTTGGGTTCTGTTGCCCTCTTGGGGGCGTCAACAATGCTGATGGCGCTTACCTTCCACATCTTGTTCCTAGCGTTCATGTTCGGAGTGGTTCTATCTCTAGCCCAGAGTGGATCAGGACCCACAAACATGGCTGCCATGATGGCCCGTTGGTTCCGGCGTCGCCGCGGATTTGCTATATCCATGAACTCGGTTGCGGTGTCTACCGGCAGCCTGATCCTGGTTCCTCTCGCAATGTATCTGATGCAGGCGACAAATTGGCGCACGGCCTGGCTTGGCCTAGGTTTAATCATACTTTTGGCCATTCCCACAGGATTCCTCTTTTTCCACCGGAGTCCGTCCGATAGAGGGCTCGCGCCCGACGGTGACCCGGAGCCGCCGCCAGATCAGACCGGGAGAGCATCACCCGCAATAGCCGGACCATTAGAGGCCGAAGTCTGGCGCGACTCATTGCGGTCCGCCCCGATATGGCAGATGTCGGCCTCCTATTTCGTGTGTGGGATGACCACCTTTGTCATGTCGGTCCACTTTATCCCTTACGCTCAAAGCCAGGGTGTATCTCCCGGCCTTGCGGCGATCATATTCGGATTCATGATGGGCTTGAACATCATTGGCGCGCTTAGCGCCGGTTACCTTTCTGACAGGGTTGGGGGTACCAAGAATTGGTTAGCCCTTGCTTACCTAATTCGGGGATTCGCTTATTTGATGATGCTCACGATTCCGGCTCCTCTTGGTCTGTGGATATTCGCGGTTTTCGCTGGGTTCTCCTGGGTAGCGACCCCGGTACTTACCTCATCGCTAACAGCTGATGTGTACGGTTTAAAGGCGTTGGGGACAATTTCGGGCCTGACTTTCATGTTTCATCAGTTCGGAGGATTCGGCAGCGTGTTATTGGCCGGGTTGCTTTTCGATGTGACGGGGTCTTATACAATTCCATTCGCTGTCGCTGGCGCCCTGTTGTTGCCCGCTGCTCTCTCCGCATTCTCGATTAACGAGCGAAAATACTCCGTACGATATCAGGCCCGTCCTACCTCGGTTACAGCAAGCACATCTGATTTAAGCCTACATTTGCCCTATTCAGCAAATTAGCCTAGATTAAATCACGGATTGGGCAGATTCGCGGCCATCGGATGGCAGCGAGGGCCGCCAAAGGCCGTTGAGAATAGTCCATTCAATCTTGATCTCGGCCCAATTAAACACCGGCCCGTCTAAAAAAACCTAACCCACGTTCCTATTGTTATGATCATGGGAGGCCGCACGTGTTCAAAGAAGTTCAAGACAAAATCAGAGCGACACTGAGTCAGGGGAACGTCGACGCATACATACCTTACACTCCATCGAACTTCCAATACGTCACTGGACACCAGAGCAGGTTTTTATCGGCGTTTTGGCGCTGGCATGGTAGCCAGATGGCGATCCTTCCGGCTGATCCATCTCTAACGGGTGCAATGGTGGTCAACGACTTCGAGGAGCAGACCGCCAAATTAGCGGCACAAATGCCCGACGTCCGGTCCTATAAGACCTGGATCGAGACTCGCGATTTAGACGTGATTACCGGTGAGGCGCCTAGTGAAGCCGATTTTACGCGGCCTCACTCCTACGACCCCGATGACCTCTTTCGGCACGTTCGTGACATATTGGTTGAAAGAGGGCTCGGGAAGGCGACGATCGGCACCGACATGCGGTTCATTAGCCACGAAACGCTGACAAGACTGCAACGAGCAGTGCCCGAATGCACCTTCGTGGACTTCACTGAAGAAATGTACCGGATTAGGTGCGTAAAACTTCCCGAAGAACTAGATACAATACGAGTCGCCACCAGAGTTATGGAGGAAGGCGTCAAGTACGCTTTGAATGAAATCCGCGAAGGCATGCCCGGCACCGATGTGAGGTACCTCTATGAGATGGGTGTCGCGAAAGCTGTGCTGGAGGACCCCAATATAAACAACTACCAGGGTACTTGGGGACTCGTTACTGTTGGCACTGGAGTAAAGGCCGGGTTTGGAGATGTGACCCCGGTGACCAAGGGCTCTATTGTTAAGTTCGACTGCGGCGCGATCCTAGGTGGGTACATCAGCGATGCGGGTCGGACTTACGTAATGGGCCGGCCCGATGAGACCCAACGTAGGATATATGGGGCGCTCCGCTCAGGATTTGAGCGAATATTGGAAATGCTGAAACCCGGAACAAAGATGTCCGAAGTATTCTTGGCAGCGCAGAACGAGGTTAGGTCCCATGGCTTCCCTCGTTACACTCGTGGCCATTTCGGCCACTCCATCGGATTGGATTCCTGGGTGGAGGAGCCGCCTGCCTTTTCAGCCCACGAAGACACGCTTTTGGAACCAGGAATGGTTCTGGCGGTGGAAACGCCCTACTACGGGGCCAGCGTTGGCTCGTACTGCATCGAAGATATGGTCGTAATCACGAATGATGGCCACGAGAATCTCAATACCCTGTCTTATGACCTGATTGAACTATAAAGTGGAACTATAAAGTTGAACTATAATAAAGAGGCGGCTTTAACTAAAAGGTTATACACACGAAACCGGGAAACCCTAAACTTAGGGTGATGAATTCCTGAATTTTGATTATTGGAGGCATGTCATGGTTACCAAAGTGAAAGACTTGGTGGATGCCGACAATGGGCTACTGAGCCGTCGAATTTTCGTTGAACAAGAAATTTACGAGCAAGAATTAGAGAACATTTTTGCCAGATGTTGGCTGTTTCTCTGTCACGAAACCCAGATTCCCAACCCTGGGGATTTCATCACCTCTTACATGGGTGAAGACCCGGTGTTGGTGGTCCGAGACAAACAAGGCAAAATCAACGCATTCTTAAACGTTTGCCGCCACCGTGGGAACCGGCTATGTAGGGCGGACACTGGAAACGCAGCCGCGTTTATCTGCGCCTACCACGGTTGGGCTTATGGCAACGACGGTGGCCTCCAAGCTGTTCCTAATCTACAGGACGCCTACTATGACGAGTTGGACACCAACAAATGGGGACTGATACCGGTGGCCCAATTGGACAGCTACAAGGGTCTAATTTTCGCCACCTTTGACGCCAAGGCGCCGGATTTATTGGACTACCTTGGAGACATGACTTGGTACTTGGACTCTTTCTTCGACCGCCGGGAGGGAGGCGTCGAAGTAATTGGGGGCGCGCACAAGTGGGTGATGCCATGTAACTGGAAATTCCCTGCGGATAATTTCATCGGCGACGGATATCACGTGACGTGGACTCACCTCTCCTCAATCAAAACTGGATTTGCGGGTACGTATCGGCTTCAGCCAGACTCCGGTGGAATGCTGGTGGCCCCCGGTAATGGTCACGGCGTGTTGGCTTCTGGCCCGAATGAATCGACTCGGCCACCAATGAAAGAAATATTGGACTATGAGGAGCAGACTAAAGAAGAGGTACTCAGGCGGCTAGGAACTCGCTCGAGCAGGTTGAAGCCCCTAGTTGGAACCGTTTTCCCCAATTTTTCCATGGTTAGGGGGATTGCTAATAGTCTCCGGGTATGGCACCCGAAGGGGCCTGATAAAACTGAAGTTTGGGAATATAACTATGTGGACAAAGCTGCGCCTCCAGAGGTGAAAGAGGCTTTTCGTTTAAGCGGAATCCGAGGGTTGGGGCCGTCTGGCACATTCGAGCAGGATGACATGGACAATTGGCAGGAATGCACAATCACAGCGCGGGGCAACGTAACCAGGCGTTATCCTATGAATGTTCAAATGGGTTTAGGGCACGAAAGCTTCGATAACGACCTTCAGGGGTTGACTAGCGACTCGAAGTATAGTGAGAGCAATCTCCGGGCGTTTTACACCCGTTGGGCCGAGTTGATGGACGCTCGAGACTGGAGCGAATTGTAATCCGCCGGATTTGGACCGGGACTGCCAAAAAAGGGATTAAATTTCCAAGCCGTCGGCCTCTGTATCTGATTCGACTTCGACTAGTAAGACAATCTATATTTGATCCAGTTGGTACGGCTGCTTGCCAGGCAACCGTAGCGCCAGAGGTGTTTGCAAATAGTAAATTGCGGACCCTCGCCCCTCGCCCTGTCCAGGCTAAGCCATCTGCTAGGGCTATGTAGTTATGCGTACGGGACCGATTTTGAATCAAGGTTGTTATATTCCCCATTAATGTGTCAGAATCTGTGAGCGCTTCCAGAAGTCCTATTGGACTGGCGGCATAGTCACTTCGGAATCGGAGTATTGAGATGAAATTCGGACTCTTTATGATGCCTTTGCATCCGCTTAGGCGGTCTTACGCAGACTCCTATGACCGTGACATTGAATTAATCGTACAGGCGGACCAGCTTGGGTACAGTGAGGCCTGGATCGGCGAGCACATCACGGAAACCTGGGAGAACGTCCCGGTGCCCGAACTGCTTATGGCCAAGGCCTTGGCTCTGACCGAAAACATTGTTCTGGGCACCGGTGTGACTATGCTGCCATTGCACCACCCGGTGGACACAGCCCACCGGATTGCAATGTTGGACCATATGGCCCGGGGCAGAATCTATTGGGGAGTTGGGTTCCGATCACTGCCCACCGATTTGCAGCTTTACGGCATTGAATACGACACAATGGACGACGTCCGGGAACAAGGACGGGAAGCCTTAGAAGTGATCCTGGGGTTGTGGGCCGCCGAGGAAGGTCGTTTCGGATTCGAAGGCAAGTACTACCAAGTACATGCCCCGGAGCAGTCCGCGGAACTGGGACGTAGGCTTTACTTTAAGCCCTATCAACAGCCGCATCCACCCATAGGGATAGCCGCCTCTACGCCTAACACGGAGAGCATACGGATGGCTGGAGAGCGTGGATGGATTCCAATGAGCAACCTGCCCAACCGTTTCATACCCGACCTGTGGCAAATAGTTGAAGAGGGCGCCGCCAGCGCCGGTAGAACTGCTGACAAGGGTCAACTCCGCCTGGGAAGGGACATTTACGTAGGGCTAACCCCGGAGTCGGCCCGGGAGGAAGCGCGGGTCGTTTTAGGGCAGCCTTTTGAAGCGCACCAGTGGAAAAACCGAAAAGCTGGCGGGATTTTGAGTTATCTCAAGGACGATCCGTCGATGGCCGATGAGGCCGTAGATGTGGATTACATGATTGAAAATATCTGGATCGTCGGTGACCCTTCCGAATGCGCCGAGAAAATTCACCAGACGTATGAGGAGACCGGCGGATTCGGCACGCTGCTCAATACCACTCAGGACCCTGATGACCATACGTTGGTGCAAAGGTCACAGCGGTTACTGATGGAGCAAGTCGGGCCCAAAGTAGAAAGCCTAAACTAACGTCAATTTTGCTTGGGCGCCTTGGCGTATCCATGTCCAGAATTTTATGGATTGCCGATATCCATGCGATGGCGTCCAACGAAAACGATGGGCCGCTGACCAAAAATCTCGGCCTAACTCTCGAATCTTCGGGATGGAGGAGGGATCATGGCCACACAAGGGAATGACTGGCTCGGTCTAACTAAGGAAACCACCTTAGAGCCAGAGATTCCAATATGCGATCCTCATCACCACTTTTGGGAATACCGCCCAGAACCGGTTGCCTACCAACGCTACCTTCTGCAAGAGTTGGCTGACGACATCAACAGCGGCCACAACGTGCGTTCCACCGTTTTCCTTGAAGCAAGGTCAAGCTACCGTACCGACGGGCCAGAAGAGATGCGTCCGGTTGGGGAAGTGGAGTTCGTCGAGGCTCTCGCAGCAGCCAGCGCTTCAGGGCAATACGGTCCGGGTCGGCCGGCGGCTGCCATAATGGGTCACGCTGACTTGAAGTTGGCGGGTCATGTAGGCCGCGTCTTGGAAGCATTACAGGCGGCCAGCCCCAACCGGTTTCGTGGAATACGGCACAACGTAACCTGGAGCCCCGACCCTGAGTTGGAAAACCGGGAGACTGAGGGTATCCTGGCCGACCCGGGTTTTAGGGAAGGTGCGAGAATATTGGCGAGCAAGGGATTGTGCCTGGATGTCATGTTGTCATTCCCGCAGATGCCGCAACTAGCGGACTTTGCCAAGGCGGTGCCAGATTTGAGCATCATTCTTAACCACATCGGCGGTCTCAGCCGCGTAGGCATATACGCTAACCGAGACACCGAAGTCACGGCGGCTTGGCGGGACGGCGTCGCCGCAGTGGCGGCCTGTCCTAATGTCACGGTCAAACTTGGCGGCATGGGCATGCCTCGAATGGGATTTGACTGGCATACCAGAGCGACACCCATCGGCTCAGAAGAATTGGCCGAATCTATGTCTCCTTGGATGAGTTATTGCATCGAGAAATTCGGACCGGACCGATCTATGTTCGAAAGCAACTTCCCGCCGGACAAAGTGTCCTTTTCCTACAACGTGATGTATAACGCATTCAAACTCCTATCCAAAGGCTATTCCGATTCCGAACGCGCAGCTATGTTCCATGGAACGGCAACGCGGGTTTACCGGATAAAAGATTAATTTTCTCCAGCTAGGAGGTTAACCCATGCGATACGACGTAATAGTGATTGGGGCTGGTTCCGCCGGCTGTGTGGTGGCTTCCCGGTTAGCGGAAGATGCGAACCGTTCTGTGCTCTTGCTGGAAGCCGGACCCGACTATCCGGACTACCAACATTATCCCGACGATCTCAAATTCGGCTACAAACCCGATGCCTCAGCACAAGGCGCCCCACACAACTGGTCGTGGGTGGCCCAAGGATCGGGAGACCAAACCGAAACGATTCCAGCGCCTCGAGGAAAGGTCGTTGGCGGCACCAGCGCCATTAATGGGCAAGTCTTGTTAAGGGGTGTGCCGGAAGATTACGACGGTTGGGCTGCCGCCGGGAACGACGATTGGTCTTTCATTAACGTCCTGCCTTTCTTCCGCAAAATGGAAACCGACCTAGACATCACCGACGACTTCCATGGCTCAGAAGGGCCTATTCCGGTTAGGCGTTTTAAACGCGAGGATTGGCTGCCGTTTCAGCAGGCATTCGTGCAGTCGGCTTTGGATAAGGGTTATAGCGAAGACTATGACATGAATAATCCAGACTCCTCCGGAGTGGGGCCTATCCCGATGAATAACCCCGAGGGCGTCCGGATGAGTACTGCACTGACCTTCTTGCGGGCCGTACGGCACAGATTGAACTTGACGGTTCGCCCCAACGTGACGGTGCAACGCATATTGTTCGAAGGCAATAAAGCCGTCGGAGTCCAAGTGGAAAGTGGCGGCGAAGTATACAACCTGGAAGCGGACCAGATTGTGCTCAGCGCCGGGGCAATGGCCTCGCCCCAGATACTAATGCTATCAGGCGTGGGCCCGGCAGCCCATTTGCGGGAGATTGGGATCCCTGTCGTTCATGATCTGCCCGGCGTCGGTCAAAACTTGAGGGACCATCCCATCGTGGCTGTGATTCTGGAAGTCAAGGATGACTTCCCACAGGACCCTCTCGGCCCTCGTACCCAGACTGGCCTTCGCTACACAGCAACCGGGTCACCCGACCGGAACGACATGCAGATCACCGCGTCATCGTTCTCCTCGCCCATTGGCGGGGCAGATCCCTTTAACTCCGAGGGCGTCCGGTTTAATTGCGTGTTGGAATTTGCCGACGGCGCCGGCGAAGTGAAACTCTCGGCCAACGATCCCAATGTCCAACCGGCACTGAACTACCGGTACTTGGAGCTAGAGCGCGATTTGCAGCGACTGAGGGAGTCGGTACGCATTACCGTAAATCTTCTAGAAAACCAGGCGTTTGGACCGATCGTAGCTAAGCGGTTGCAGCCCACGGATGAAGACTTGGCCACCGACGAGAATCTCGACAAGTGGATGCGGAAGACAGTGTTCAACACCACGCACGCTTCCGGCACTTGCAAAATGGGTCCGGCGTCAGACCCGATGGCAGTGGTCGACCAGCGCCTTAGCGTTCACGGCCTGGAAAACATTATGGTAGCCGACGCCTCGATAATGCCCAACGTCATTCGTGCCAATACGAACGCTACCACCATTATGATCGGAGAGCGGGCATCGGACTGGATACTGAACCGATAGGCGCCCTTTCCCATTGTTTGATTCAACTGTTTGATTCGACTGTCGATGCGAAACCGCATAGAAAGCGCCAGTGACATCCTTGCTGTTAGTCGTCTAACACACGGTCCGAATTGACTTATTCAAGGAGACGCGACTATGGACTTGGGCCTTCAGGACAAAGTGGCGATCATTACTGGAGGAAGCGACGGTATCGGCAAAGCGGCAGCATTAAGCATGTCCAAAGAGGGAGCTAATGTGGTGATAGTGGCCCGCCGGCCAGATGTGCTTGAGCAAGCGGCTCAAGATATCAAGACTGCGACGGAGGGTTCGGTGGTCACTTTGGCCCTTGATGTCACGGCAGAGGGGGCTTCCCGGAAGATGATTGAATCGGCGCTGGACCATTTCGGCCGTGTCGATATTGTCGTCAATAATGCGGGTTCGGCCATCGCCAAGCCATTTGAAGATGTCAGTGATGAGGACTGGGAATCGGACTTTGAATTGAAAGTGTGGGCCGCTGTACGGCTGATGCAAGATGCCATCATCGAGATGCGCAAGGTTGGCGGCGGCCGGATAATCAATGTGACCAACCTGGCCGGCCGGACCCCTGGCCCATCATCCATGCCCACTTCTATATCTAGGGCCGCTGGTATCGCCATCACGAAGGGACTCTCCAAGGACGTGGCCAAAGACAACATCTTGGTCACTACCGTTTGCATCGGCCTAGTCAAAAGCGGCCAGCACCAACGCCGATACGAAGCCCGCCTTGGAAATGAACCCACCCTGTCCCTGGAAGCTTTCTACGACGAAATTGCCCAGGGAGGCGCAGTTTACCGCAGCCCAGTGCCATTAGGCCGAGTGGCTGAGCCCGAAGAAGCCGGCGATGTCATTGCCTTCCTGGCTTCTGAGAGGGCCAGCTACCTGACCGGAATCGCAGTGAATTTGGACGGTGGCATGTCAGCAGTCCTTTAGCCCTCGACATGTGATACTTTCCCGCACTGCTATAATCCGTCCTGCGGGCGGGCCCCTTTGCAACATTAACTTGTTGGAGGACATGAGAAGGACATGCCAACCAATGTGACTCCACAATACCGCAGCGCCGAAGAACGGTTTCGCCAGGCCAAGACCTCCCAGGAAAAGATCATCGCCCTCCAAGAAATGCTGTCGGTCATGCCCAAACATAAGGGTACCGATCACCTAAAAGCACAGCTACGGGCCCGAATGTCAAAACTTATGGCGGACTTGGAGGGACCCTCCCGTGGCTCCCGTTCGGGCAATGTCGAGCCATTCTCGTTGCCGAAACAGGGGGCTGGCAGGGCGACTCTGGTCGGTCCCACCAACGTTGGAAAGTCTCTGCTTTTGACTAAGGCTACCGGTGCGCATTCCAAAGTTGGGTCTTACGCTTTGAGCACGATGGAGCCGGTCCCAGGCATGCTGTCTTATGAGGATATCTATATTCAACTGGTGGATACCCCTCCCATCGCCAACCTCTCCACGCAGGGCCGTCTCTACGGACTCCTTCGGATGAGCGACGTCCTGCTGGTGGTGGTTGACCTGTCTGGCGACCCAGTCTCTCAGGCTCAAGAATGTATCCAGGCGCTGGAAGAGTGGGGTTTCGTGATCAGCGGAATCGGCGTTGGCGAACAAGGCGATAATAGCGAACTTGAAAAACCGGTAATCATTGTTGGTAACAAGGCGGATGTGCCAGGGAGTTTGGACAGCTTTCAATTGTTGGAATCGAGGCTGGGTGAAAACTACCCGGTTCTTTTGGTCAGTGCGGAAGAAGAAGTTGGGCTCGATGAGTTAGGAGAGACTCTATTTCGAGAGTTGGGCATTATCCGTGTCTACACCAGAGCGCCTCAACAAAAGCAGGAGGAGACCAAGAGAGGCGCCCCGTTCGTCCTGCCTGAAGGAAGCACCGTTGCCGATGCTTCTGCTTACGTTCACAAAGACCTAGTCCGCAATCTTAAGTACGCAGTGCTGTGGGGCAGGTCAAGTAAATTTGAGGGACAACACGTCGGGCGAGACCACCGATTGCATGACGGAGACCTGATAGAGTTGCACTCCTGAGGTGGGATGCGCCCATGAAGAGACGATTAATGAAGAGCAGGAAAAAGTGGCTCTTTGGCGTCGCAAGTGGCTTGGCCGAGTACTTTGGTATCCCACCCTTGGCAGTCCGAGCGGCCTTTGTGATAGCAACCTTCTTCTCGATTCTTGGCCTCGTGGCCTACTTTATACTTGTCGTTTGGATGCCAAAGGCACCACCGCAAGATTAATACCGAGTCGAACAACGCCTGCGGCCGTCGATGGAGCGGTTGATGTCGGACAAGAAGGATCAGCAACCGGTGGAAGCTAGGCTTCGCTGGAAAAGGAGCAAATCACATGGCTCTAGACCATGATCAGTTTATGAGGGTGGCACTGGAAGAGGCAAACAAGGCTGGTAGCGAAGGCAACATTGCGGTGGGGTCGGTAATAACCAACGGTGACGCCGTGGTGGCAAGGGGCAGAAATCTTGTGAGTTCTACTCTCGATGTGACGGCTCATTGCGAGACCGATGCTCTCCGCAACGGAGGGAAGGCTCTTGGTCACGTCGACTTCTCCGGTCACACTCTGTATACGACGGCTGAGCCCTGTCCTATGTGTTGCGGAGCCATTATGGCTAGCGGAATTTCAACAGTAGTTATGGGCGCTCGCCCGGAACCGGCTCAGCGCAGATATGGGGACTACACCATAGAGAAGCTCATCCAGCTAGCCGGTTTTGAAGAAAAGCTCCAGGTGGTAACCGGAATTTTGCCTCAGGAGTGCGCGGATGTGCGACGCCAATGGGAAGAAGGCACGCGCTAAAAATTCCGAGCAGAGGGCGATTGCCAACCAAATGATCTCATTTCGTACCAGGCAACAATTACACCGTTAGCACTGATGCCGGTATGGCGAAAACTATCCGGTTAAAGGGTCGAACCGCCGTCCACGGCCAGGACCTGACCGGTGATGTAGTCAGCGTCTTTGCTGGCAAAGAAAACGAAAGCCGGAGCGGCGTCCTCCGGCTGCCCGAACCAACCCAGCGGCACGCGTTCGGCGCGCTCTTCCAGCGTGGACTGATCGACTTCCATGAGGCGGTCAGTCATTCGGGTATAGACTGCCGGGCTGATGCAGTTGACGGTAATGTGAAACGCGGCAAGTTCCTTCGCAGCGGTCTTGGTAAAAGCGACGATGCCGCCCTTGGCTGCAGCATAGTCGGCCACGCCCAGCATAGACGCCCGCAGCGCGGATGGGGCGGTAACGTTGATTATTTTTCCACCCCCTGACTCCTTCATGTGCTGGGCAACTGCCTGGGTGCAGGTGAACGTGCCTTTCAAGTGGACCTCCATAGTTCTGTCCCACTGGCTTTCCGTCAGCTCCATCAATGGGTTGGGGCTGATGATGCCGGCGTTGTTCACCAGGATGTCTACTTTGCCGAATCTTTCCAATGCGGCATTGACTAGGTCGTCCACTTCTTTCCGCTTGGACACGTCGGCGATAAACGAAATCGCTTTGCCGCCCATTGCGTTAATGGAGTCTGTAACCCCCTGCGCCGCTGAAACATCGGTGACCGCTCCCACGACCAAGTGGGCTCCGTGACGGGCAAAATCCAAAGCGACGGCTTTGCCGATGCCCCGGCTTGCCCCAGTTACGATGGCTACTTTGTCCTCAAGCCTACTCATCTCTTTCTAGATTTCCGGAATTTCGTCCACCCCTAACTGGCGCAACAGCGTCGCCAAGGCGTAATAGAACCGTTCACCGGCCATCAGGCCATCTCTGAATGTGACAATTACAGTCAGCGGGAAATCTATGGGCCTACCTGTCGCAGGTATCCCCAAGAACTCTCCTACATGAGTCCCTTGGTAATGAGTTTCGGCAATCATTACAGGTTCCGAGGTCCAGTGTCGCTTTTCTCCCTTTACAACTAAATCGAAGGAGTTCCACCAAGTGGTGTAGTATTCAGCGGCGCCTTTGCGACCATGAAATATTTGGCCAAGAGTCCGGTCTTCAAAAACGCATTCCTCATGCAAGGTGGCAATGGTGTCTTCTAAGTGGTGTGCGTTTTCGGCTGTTAG
>MUCR01000005.1 GCA_002816455.1 SAR202 cluster bacterium Io17-Chloro-G4
GACGCCTACAAGATTACAAGGTTCTTGCCACAATTGACACCCCATGGGGGCCAGAATACAATAACTGGCGACTTTACCGGTGATGGCCCACAGTCACGAAATGAGACAAAATCCGGCTTCCCCGGGGACAGCAGCCGTTAAACCCCATTATTAGCAAATGTTAATCTAAAAGTTCAACGTTCTCCCAGCTACGATATACTGGCCACTAGGCACGAGAGGAAGCGACACAAGAAATGGTACAGACCATCGACAGCGCACCGGAAGTTCAACAGTCTAGTAGCACGGTGTGTGGGCGTTGCGGAAAACTAGTTCGGCAGGGGCGTGGATTTATTTTCAAAGTCTCTTCGGACCCAGACAATATGCGCCCCGCAGCGATGGGCGGGCAGATCATAAAATGCATTCTCTGCGCCGTACGCCACTCGCCGATGTTGAGGCGGTCGCTCACTGTGGCTGTGGTGGTGGGGTCGATTATAACCTTGCTTAACCAAGGAGACGTACTACTTGCTGGCAACTGGAAAGGGGCGCTTTACTGGAAAATACCGTTAACTTACTGCGTGCCTTTTTGCGTGGCAACCTACGGCGCACTGAGCACTAGCCGACGTTAAACTCTGCACATCCTCTTATCACGCCTCGAGGCTAGCCTGCGAGCGCCCGCGGCTGTCCATTGAACGGGAACCGCTGATACTGGACAAACACCCTCATCCGAGCTTGCGGATAACCTCCACAACTTTCCCGTGGATTTCCACATTGTCGGCGGAGCAGTAAATGGGTTCCATCTGGCTGTTGGCTGGCTGGAGCCTTACCCGGTCACCTTCCAGATAGAACTTCTTAAGGGTCGCTTCTTCTTGGGAAACCAACCAAGCCACGACCATGTCGCCGTTGTTTGCCTCTTGCCCCGGCTTGATAATCACCACATCCCCATCGTCGATCAAAGCGTCGATCATCGACGTTCCTTTCACGGATAAAGCATATAGCTCACCAAAGCGTCTCTGCAGTTCGGGCGCAACCTCAATGGTGTCGAACTCGGCGCTGGAAGCAGAACCCTCTGAGGAAAATGCCGGGATTGGCTGACCGGCGGCAATGGCGCCCACTATTTGCACTTTGTGCGGACCGAAATCCGGTTGTCCCATTGCGTCAAGCAATTCAATTCCCCGGGCCACGTCCGGCTTGCGGTTCAAGAATCCGGCCTCCCTCAACTTGTGGAGGTTGTAGTCGACCACGGATGTAGAGCTTATCTCGCAGGCGTGCTGTATATCGCGCACCGTAGGCGGGATACCATTGTCGTTCCTAAATTCCCGTATGAAGTCCAGAATCTGTTGCCGCCTGGCCGGCATTTTTTTCTTAAAAACCATATCTTCCTTTTTGGGGCAAACGTATGGGGCAATAGTTTTGTCCGGACTGGTTATCAGACACTCAATAGTGCAAACGAATGTTCTGAATACAAGCCTAGCAAGGAGATAAGCTGGATGTCAATGACGTTATGTCACGTGAGAGATGGGGTTTGAAGAGGATGTATCAAATCACAAATTAAAGGGGAATCGCCAATAGTTTAAATTGGCCAATTCCCCTAAGCTGCCAAGGATCTGACTGGTGAATTTAAGATCAGGCGTTTTGGAGCTTGTTGAGCCTAGCCGATATTCGGGACTTACGGCGGGCGGCGGCGTTTCGGTGCATCAAGCCTTTACGCACGGCAAGGTCTATCGACCTGATCGCATCGCCGACGGACGTTGTGGCCGCGTCGACATCACCTCCCTCAACGGAACGCAGGGCTTTACCTATGGAGGTCCTAGTTGCGGTACGGACGCTGCCGTTTCGCTGGGAGTTTTTAACCGATTGGCGACGAGCCTTTGCTGCGGGCAATTGATATCTCCTAATGGTTGTAAATGCGAGCTAATCTATTATACATCCAGGTTCTTGACGCTGCGAGCGTGGGAGTTAATAAAGCTCTTCCTAGGGGCCACATCTTCGCCCATCAAAGTGGTGAACACATCGTTCACTTCCACCACATTATCGATATTTACCAGCAGCATCTTACGTGTTTCCGGGTTCATTGTGGTTTCCCACAATTGGTCCGGATTCATTTCTCCAAGGCCTTTGTACCGCTGGATGTGGACATTCTTCTGCCCGTTGAACTGTTCCAATTGGGTGTCTTTTTCTGCTTCGGTATAAGCGTACTGGATATTCTTGCCCGACTGGATACGATAGAGGGGCGGTTGGGCAATATACAAGTGGCCGGCGTCGATCAGGCCCTGCATACGGCGATAAAAGAAGGTTAACACCAGAGTCCGGATATGGGAGCCGTCCACATCGGCATCGGTCATAATTATGACCTTATGATAGCGGATCTTTTCCGGGTCGAACTCCTCGCCCTCACCGGCGCCCACGGCGGCCACCATGGCTCTGATTTCTTCGTGGCCTAGAATCTTATCCGGCTGCTGAAGAACCCGCTCCACGTTGAGGATTTTACCTTTAAGGGGCAGTATGGCTTGGAAGTGGCGGTCCCGGCCCATTTTTGCCGACCCGCCAGCCGATTCTCCCTCGACGATATACAATTCCGACTTGGCCGGGTCCCGCTCCGCACAATCGGCCAATTTCCCTGGCAATGAAGTGCCATCTAAGGCGTTTTTCCGAATAACCAGGTCTCTGGCCTTTTTTGCCGCCTCACGCGCTTTTTGCGACGTTAGGCACTTTTCTATCACTCGTTTGCCATCGGCATTGTTTTCTTCCAAGTAGCGGGCCAAACCTTCGCTGACCACGGAATTCACGGTGCCTTGCACTTCGGCGTTGCCCAACTTGGTTTTGGTCTGGCCTTCAAACTGGGGGTCGGTGATCTTGACGCTGATTACCGCCGCCAGACCTTCACGCACGTCGTCTCCGATCAAATTGGCCTGTTCCTCTTTGATATAGCCCTGCTTGCGAGCGTAGTCATTAATGACCCGGGTCAAAGCGGTGCGGAAGCCAGTGAGGTGAGTGCCGCCTTCCTGGGTGTTGATGCAGTTGGCGAAAGAAAACACCGACTCGTTGAAGCCGTCGTTATACTGAATTGCCACTTCTACGACGGTTTCGTCTACGGTTTTCTCGAAGTAGAACGGTACCGATTGCATGACTTTTCGGTTCCTGTTGACATTGCGCACCAGATTGGCGATACCGCCGTCGAAGAAATAGGTGCGCTCCACATCGCCATGCCTTTCAGTCTCGTGCCAATCGCTGCTGAAACGAATCTCGAGGCCCTTGTTCAGGTAGGCTATTTCCTTAAAGTGGGCTGCGATTGTATCGAAGTCATATTCGATATTTGGGAAAATCTCCGGATCGGCCTGGTAAGATATGGTGGTGCCATGGAGGTCGGTTTTCTGGTCTTTGACCATTTTGCCGGTGGGATGCCCTTGGGCGTATTCCTGGTAATAGAACCAACCGCCTCGGCGCACCTCGGCTCTAAGGTATTTGGAAAGACCGTTTACAACCGAAGCTCCCACTCCGTGCAAGCCTCCGGTGACCTTGTAAGCGCCACCGCCGAACTTGCCGCCCGCGTGGAGGGTAGTCATCACGGTCTCCAGCGCTGTTTTACCGGTGGCGGGGTGAATGTCCACTGGAATTCCGCGACCGTCATCGACCACGGTGATCAGACCCGTTAGATCTATCGATATTGTGACGGAGTCACAGAAGCCGGCCATGGCTTCGTCTACCGCATTGTCTAGAACTTCGAAGATGAGGTGATGCAAGCCCCGCTGGTCAGTACTGCCAATATACATACCAGGCCGCACCCTAACCGCCTCTAGCCCCTCCAGAACCTGAATATCTTTGGCTGTGTATTCCAACGTTGACTTTTGCTGCATATCATCCTATCCGGTGTTAATTCGTTCTAGTCTCCCCGGACTAATTGTGGTGAACAGATGCTGGTGAAAAATGCCCGTACAAGCGCCGGGGAAGTGCCTACGGGAAGAGGAAAGGTGGCAAGCGGGTTCAACTTTAAACAATGTATAGATATTATACCAGAAACGTGGCTAGATTGCTTCTGATTTAAAGCTATTTCGAGATCAACTTTATGTTCAGTCAGCGACAAAGATAGCGTATTTCAAGGTTTTATCCAATCCGAATAGGTTGTTCCTAAGCATTCTGATTCCCGGATTGATATTTGGGCGCATATGATGCCAAAAACCGGGATGGAAATGGCTCCAATTAGCACCTAGGCAGGGAATATACGCGTGTACACACCAGGTGAGCCCTCCACATGGGTCATTTTGGGCCGCACCGTATTGGACCAAACAGGAGTCACGGCCACGCGCCAGGCTTCCCATTCGGGGCTTTCCACCGATTCCATCGATTCCATCTCGTGGACCGTGGTGTATTTAGGATCGCCGGTCACGGCTTGAAAGCGGCGGCCGCGGATGTAGCCGGGGACTGCATAGCAAGTGGGCAGGCGTTCGTTGTTATAGGCATCGTTGAATTGGTCATCGAGCTCCGCAGGCACTGACATGCGGCCCACCAGCATGACCGGGGCCATTCCGGCTTGAGCCGTATCTTCGGGAACGTCCTTGGGGTAAATCAGCCGGTATAGATTTCGTATGAATTCCTTTCCAATGACGTCGGGCGACATCCGTTTCGTCCACTCTGTGGGGTTTTTCAACCAATTCTGCCAGGCGTCGGACTGATAGGCTTCGGGCTGGTCCAATTCATAACAAGCCAGGTACTTGGGACCACCTTGGACCGCCTGGTAGCGCGCGGCGCTCAGCACGCCCGGAATTGAAAGCCGTTCTGGTATGTGTTCCTCGTTGTACCACTGGTTGTATTCGGCATCATGCTCAGGCGAAACGTCTGAGTACACCATGAGCAATCCTCGTCCCTTTTTAGCTGGCATTGTCCGCCTCCTTTCTGTAACGACACCACGTTAGATATCTTTAGGCTTGCATTTGAATTCAGGCATCAGGGCATGCCCGTCGTTCCACGTCCGTTTATCAGCCGTGCTGGCTGCCATTACCCGGATAGTAGTAGCCACCGTTCCGTAGGCTATCCAAGGCGTACTCCACGGCTTGGAACAGCGGTTGTGGCAAGTCCTCCAAGGCGAACCATCCTGATTCGGAAAATGCCTCGGGCTCGGCTAGTCTCGGTTCTTGATCGCCAATGTCGCCTAGGAACTCAATGTCCACGTAGTGCTTGCCATAGGCCACGATATTGCTGACGCACAAGAAACGCAGGTCGCCCACGGCCACGCCCAATTCCTCCATGGCTTCCCGTCGAGCGCATCCTTCCAAGGACTCGCCCATCTCCAGGTGGCCTCCGGCGGAAGCCCAAGTATCCTCTCCATGGGCGCCTTGGCGCTTGGCTAGGAATACCTCTCCATTGCGCAAGAGCACGACGCCGACACCCACTTGTGGCCGAGGAACGTTCATCGTGGCCGAGTATACCATTCCGAATCTGCCAGGGAACTGCCCATTGTCACATGGGTTTAAGCCGCCGCCTATAATACCTTTCAAGCACTACACTGGAGTCCCAGCGAGCAATATGGAAACGCTTCTCGCATTTGCCCTGTCAGTCACCGGAATTTCGTTGCTGGTCTGGATCTGGCTTGTGCTGGGACGCGGCTATTACTGGAAGATGGACCAAACTCTGCGGGTTCAATCTTCTCCCGATCCGCCCGGCGAGGACGTTTGGCCCAGCGTGAAAATCGTTGTTCCCGCCAGGAATGAGGCGGAAACTCTTCCCACAACACTGCCTTCGCTGTTGAACCAAGACTATCCGGGGCCGTTCACAGTTGTCCTGGTGGACGACCAAAGCACCGACGGAACCTGGGAATTAGCCATTGGCCTGGGCAAGGAGCATGGCGACTCCCAGCGATTACGGGTGCATGCGGGCGAACAACTGCCTCCGGGGTGGACGGGCAAGCTGTGGGCACTGGAACAAGGAGTCAGGGCCGAATCTGGCGGCCAAAGCCAGGACCGGGCCGTGGACTTCTTCCTGTTTACGGACGCAGACATATCGCACCCTCCGGAAAGTCTGCGGTCGCTGGTATCCAAAGCCCTGCTGGACGAATTGGACTTGGTTTCGGTCATGGCCCACCTGCATGTGCGCATCGGTTGGGACCGTCTACTCATCCCAGCGTTCGTCTATTTCTTCGCCAAGCTATACCCCTTCCGGTGGGTAAATGACCCCGATAAAAGGACGGCCGCCGCCGCTGGCGGGTGCGTGTTGCTGCGCTCTGACGCATTGTTCCACGCCGGCGGTATAGAACAGATTTCAGGCGAGATTATCGACGATTGTGCCTTAGCGGTGTTAATAAAGAAGTCACCACGTCCGGGCGGAGGCAGAATTTGGCTCGGACTAGCCCACAACATCAGGAGCCTCCGAGTAAACCGCAGCGTCAAGGACATCTGGAATATGGTAACCCGCACCGCCTACACTCAGCTTCGCCAATCTCCAGCAATGCTGATAGCTACAATTTTGGGGATGGCTCTGGTGTATCTGGTTCCCGTTGGAGGCGCATTTGGAGGTCTTGCTGCGGGCATTATCGACCAAAATTCGGCTTTGGCGCTCTGGTTGCTTGTGGCCGGATTATGTAGCTGGATGCTCATGGCGGGTAGCTACCTGCCGACCCTCAAACGTTACAGTCTCTCTCCCATATTGGCCTTCGCCCTACCGGTGACCGCAGGTCTGTACACGTTAATGACCATCGATTCGGCCAGGCGCTCATGGCAAGGCCGTAGCGCCAACTGGAAAGGGCGAACCTATAGCCTATAAATTCATCCGTCCCGTAGAACGTTCGTATTAAATCCATTAATAACCTCAGCGATCTCTGCGCCTCTGCGGTGCACTTCCCGGCAACAGAGTAGGCCATCGTCAGGCCAGCCTTGATGCTCTATAATGATGCCTGCTTTAACAGGCACCACTTGAGACCTTGAATCTAACTAATAGGTGAACGAAATGGCTGAAGTAGCACGCAAGCTAATCAACCCACCGTCGGCGCCCCAGCCACTCGGCGCTTACTCCCTAGCGGCTCAGGCCAGCGGCAGCAAACTATTGTTCTTGGCCGGTCAAGTTTCGGTGGACGCCTCGGGCAGCGTGGTTGGCCAAGGGGACGCCGCCGCCCAAACTCGCCAAGTTTTCGAAAATCTAGGCCAGGTGCTCTCGGGAGTAGGGGCCAGTTTCAACGATGTGGTCGAATTCACTAGCTACGTCGTTGGCCGCAGCTCGGTTCAACTTTTCATTGACGCCCGGACCGAAATTTTCCCCAATATCTTTCCCGACCGGGACTACCCCATCAACACACTTCTAGTTGTCGACGGCCTGGTCCGCGAAGAATTATTGGTGGAAGTGAAAGCCGTCGCGGTGCTTCCCTAGGAGTTTTTCACCGCAGAGACGCAGAGCCAACATAAAATATCTCCGTGCCCTCCGTGACTCTGTGGCTAATTTTTCGAACTTAGGAGCATCATGGCCGACCGAGAAAGGCTAGTAAAAACCTTGATAGACCTTATCCGCATCGACAGTCCCTCGGGAGAAGAAGATGCCATGGACCTGGAGGTGAGCACAAGGCTAGCGGCATTGGGGCTAGAAGTGCTCCACGACTCTTATAACAACGTTATCGCCAAGCTGCCCGGCGACGGAGAGCCGGTGATGCTGTCGGCTCACCTGGACACGGTGGAGCCGGGCCGGGGCATACGTCCCGTGGTGGACGGAGACTCGGTGCGGTCCGACGGCAGCACCATCCTAGGCGGTGATTGCAAGTCCGGCGTCAGCATCGTCTTGGAGGCCTTGACTGCCGTGGTTCAGAACGGCGGTGGCCACCGTCCAGTAGAAGTGGTCTTCACCCGCCATGAGGAAGGCGGCTTGGTCGGGGCTCACCATTTGGACTTCAGCCTAATTTCGGCGGTCAGCGGCTTGGTCTTCGACGGAGAAGGCCCCGCCAGCCGGGTTTCCGTGGCGGCGCCGTCTCAAAACGTGGTCACCGGCAACATCTTGGGCCGGGCAGCTCATGCTGGCATCGAACCCGAGAACGGTATCTCGGCCATCCTTATCGCCGCCGAGATTTTGACCAAACTGCCTTTGGGCCGCATCGACTCCCAAACCACGGCCAACGTGGGACGTATCGAGGGCGGCTTGAAGCGCAACATCATCCCGGAGCAGGTCTTCATCGACGGAGAAGTCCGCAGCCGGGATAATAACAAGCTGGACCATTACTCCCAGAAATTCCGGGATGCCTTCCAAGAAGTTGCGGACCGCTACCCAGAGGCCAAGATCGACCTGGACATCTCCAATACCTATCAGGCTTACAACATTGACGCCAACCACCCCACGGTGAAGATGATCACCCACGCCTTGGGTCAGGTCGGCTTGGAGGCCAGCCTGGAAGCCACCGGTGGCGGCTCCGACGCCAACATCTTCATCCAAAACGGCATAGTGGCGCTGCCGGTGGGCATAGGCGTGCGCTCCTTCCACACTACCAAAGAAACCGCGCTGATACCCGAGATGCTGCAAAGCGCCGAGATGTGCCAGCGGGTGATTCTGGGGACTCTCTGAAACATTAGTGACGGTTAGTCGGCTCTAGCGAGTCTAGTCGGTGCCTTGACGGTGGGGCCCACAGCCTATAGCTTGGGTTCACGCATATCCTACGCCACACCCAAAAAAAGGAGCCTCGAATGGCTACAAGAACCCAAACGTATGACATTGACATTGCGGACGTGGAATATCTCCGTCACGGCGATACGCCTTTCTTGGCGCGTCTCTTCAGGCCCCAAGGCAACGGACCTTTCCCGATGATGGTAGAACTGCATGGCGGCGCTTGGGTCCGAGGAACTCGCATGAACGGTGAAGCAGCCAACGAAGCACTGGCCAAGAACGGGATAATCGTGGCAGCGCTGGATTTTCGGGTGCCGCCGGAAGCCCCGTATCCCGGCTCTCTGGCCGACATTCACTATGGGATTCGTTGGTGTAAGACCCAGGCTGCGGCATGGGGAGGTCACCCTGACCGCATAGGCGCCATGGGCACTTCCAGTGGCGCCCACCAGGCCATGCTTCTGGGCATGCGCCCGAACGATTCACGTTACGCCGCTCTGTCACCCCCGAAAGGCGCCGCAGAGGTGGATGCCGCCTTGGGGTGCGTAATCCTAGTTTCTCCGGTGATCGATCCGCTGGGACGTTATCAATATGCGAAAGGTCTCCGAGAGGATTGCACACCACCCGCCGGGATGTTCGAGCGAGTGGTGCCCATGCATGATCAGTACTGGCAGACGGAAGAGGCCATGGCCGAGGCGGCCCCGGCCCGTATTCTCGCCAGTGGAGAGCGCACATCCCTACCGCCCGTACTAGCGCTTCGACGGGAGTATGAGGAGGCCCATCCTCGCCCGGACTTCGACGAGTTCGTTCGACAGTACGGCAAGGCTGGTGGCCAGATAGACTTGACCATCTTCGAAGGGGACGGCGAACGAATTCTGACAGATGTCTCTCTGCCAGTGGCAAAGCAGGCGCTCGAGGAGATGAGCACGTTCATCCAGAAACACATCGGGTAATCCAGAAAGCCTAGCGCGCTGAGGTCAGGAGCAGCGATGGTTTCCTGCCTTAGCCTTAGTGTTGGACTCCCGAGATTAGCGGCTGGCCACTGTGGCGGCACCCAGTTCGCGGATGGCGTCCTGCGTCTCGGGACTAGCCGCCTTGCCCATCTCGACGCTTTGGGCCACATCAAAGGACCGGTCCACCTCCGCCATGACCTCTTCGTTCGACTGGTCGATGTCAATGGGGATGCTAATCTGGGCCCATGATGTATAGCCCGTAAGCCAAAACGCTGCTCGCTGCGGCTTTAATTGTGGACATCCATTTTTCCAAGAGGGCTAGGAGTGGCGACTAGTTCAAACAAGAATATTCCATTATATGGAATCTGCTTGCGCAAAATTTTGAGCTCAACAATCGAGTGGCCGAAGGGCGGGACTAATGAGGAAAATCCAAATAATCGATGACGACGAATCCAGTCTTAAGCTATTAGCGGAAATCATCGCTAACGCAGGGTACGAAGTAATCACCTCAACAAACGGTATAGATGCACTCGATCAGTTCCGGCTCGAAAATCCAGACCTCTTAGTCACTGATGTAAATATGCCCCGCATGAATGGTTACGATCTTAGCCGTAATGTGAAAGCGCTGCGCAGTATACCAATCGTGATAATCTCCGGGAGTTTTGATCCTGGAGCCATGAATAAAGAATCCCAAACTAACGCAGACATTTTCTTGAAGAAACCTCTAAACATCTCAGAGTTGTTGGCGCATATTGACTCAATTCTCTCGGAAACTGATTCTGTCTGAATATTACAATCCACCCAGCTTCTAAAATCAGGGCAACCGCCGAGCCGTCTCAAGCCATTTGGCACAAATTAACATTGCTACGCCACCCCTTCTGGATGTAGCAATAATCGCTGCCAATCCTCCTTGGCAGCAGGTAGAAACCCCGGCAATTAACCGGGGTTTCTACGTTTCTAACCCACTCAGCTCGCCCCTCCACCCAAATCCTTAACATGCATTGTGCGCCAAAGCAGTATCGCAACCGCTTGGGCGACCCACGGTGCCGCTACGCGGCCGCTGGCAAAAATGGGCGGCTCGGTATCGACCGGCGTAGCGTCGGGGCGATGTCGCTCTGGAACAACTCCAACGTTGCGCGGTGTTTGGCGGGAGTCAGTCCGGCGCCATCCGAATTGATATTCAGAACCTCGTGGCCCAATTGCTCGTGATATCGCATTACCTTGTCGATGATTTGCTGCGGACTGCCGATTAATGCCGAACTGCGCTCTATGGCATCATCTAGCGAGTGGAACACCACTGGCATCCCCTGGCTTCGAAACGCGGCTTGCCGGGCCTCAAAAACAGGACGGTAGGTTGCGATCGCTTCCTGTGAGTCATTGGCGCAGTAGTATCCGGCTGAGCCCGCTCCCACCAAAGCGTCTTCAGCATCGCGGCCATGGTGCACCCACCGTTCCAGGTAGTAACGGACCAGTTCGGCGTAGGGCTCGATGGGATTGGTGACGTTTGCCGAAAACAGGGGGTCTCCCCACTTGGCTGCCAAGTCCACCGACGCCTGGCTAGTAGCGCTGCCATGCCAGACGCGAATCGGTTGCTGCAACGGCCGCGGCCAAGTCTCAGCCTCATCCAGCGACGGGCGGTACTGGCCGGACCAAGTAACCTTATCCTCCCTCCACAAGCGGCGAAATAGCTCGTATCCTTCCCGGTTACGCTCCCATTGGTCTTCCGAAGTGACGTGGAATAGCTCAGCCTGCGCCTTGCCGTTTCCTTTGCCGATCATGAGTTCCAAGCGGCCTCCGCTGAGGTGGTCGAGGGTCGAGTAGTCCTCGAACGCTCGCACGGGGTCGAGGAGGCTCAACGTAGTAACTCCGGTGAACAGCCTAATAGTCGAAGTTCGAGCCGCGATGTGACTCAGGATGACCGGTGGCGATGACGACAGGAAAGGTCGCTCATGGCGCTCCCCGACACAGTAACCGTCGAAGCCCAATTCCTCAACGAGGACGGCATTGTCCACCACCGCGCGCAAACGATCCGTAGTCGAAGGCTTGATTCCGGTTACCGGGTCCGGGGCGAAGGGGATTAGAGTCAAGGCTAGGAACTTCATGGGGGACCTCTTTGTTTTGAGCGTGCGTCGTTTAGATGCAGCGCCGCCACAAAACGAATCATTATGTAATCAGGGCTTAACCGGCGGCAAAAGTCTCAACTTGGGTTTACCGTAAAGGTGGGAGTCCAGCGGGAAGCTAAGGCTAGTCGGCGATTTCCAAGATCATTTCGATTTCTATGCAGGCGGCGTTGGGAAGAGAACCCATACCCACGGCGGACCTAGCGTGGGCTCCGGCATCGCCGTACAACTCGCTGAGCAAGTCAGTCGCTCCGTTGGCAACCAGCGGTTGTTGAACGAATTCCGGGGCAGAGTTGACCATACACAGTAGCTTGGCCACTCGCTTCACCTTGTCTAAGTCGCCGATCACGGCTTTCACATCGGCAAGACAAGCAAGACAAGCCTCCTTCGCTCCTTCGTAACCCTGCTCCACAGTGACTTCCGTGCCCAGCTTGCCTCGGTGAGATGGTCCCGGTGTGTGCCCGCCTACGAACAGGATGTTTCCAATCCTAACGGCCCCGGCCCGGCCAGGCGGCGGCGTCCCGGCGGCAGGCAGTTCCAGTCCCATCGCTTTCAGCTTGTTCTCGATTTCCATCTTAAGACTCCTATGATTATGGATTGGTGTGCGAAATCCACAAGCTAGAATACGCTTTCAACAGCCAGTTGGCTATGGTCTGAGCCTCAGCGTAGTCCTGCAAGTTGACGTATGAACCGAGTTACGAAGATAATGGCTGACGGGAAAGAACCGTGAGCTCAAATGACCGCCTTCTGTCTAGAATCCTTCTTGGGTCTTCTGATTAAAACATTCGATTCAATGATCTGCGTAGACTACTGATAAGGCTCGAATTTGACGAACGGATTCGAGGAAGCCATCATATTTTTCGTAAGCAGGGCGTCGACGAACGGATCAATCTGAAGCGTGAAGGCAACATGGCCGAGGCCTACCAGGTGCGTCAAGTAAGAGCGATCTTAGTTAGATACCAACTTGCGGACGACTAATTATGCATAAATATGAGATTATCCTCTACTGGAGCGATGAAGATCAGGTCTTTGTTGCGGAGGTTCCGGAGTTACCCGGCTGTATGACCCACGGCGAAACCCAGGAAGTCGCCCTTGCCAACTCCCAAGAGGCGATCCAACTTTGGGTCGAAACCGCTGTGGAGTTTGGTGACCCAGTTCCTCAACCAAAGGGGAGGCGCCTGATGCTAGCCTAGCCAATAGTCAGCGTAGTCGGGAAAGCAGGCCAAATTAAACCAATACCCAGGAGGAAACCAACGTGGCAACAATCAATAAAAAGCGGCGACTTGGCCGGGAAGTATCCATCGTCGGGGCAGGTATGTCCGACTTCGGCGCGTTTAAAGAAAAGGACAGCCGCGACCTATTCACTGAGGCCTTTCAAGAGATGATGGGCCACATGGACCAAGGCATAGACATCGAGGACATCGAGTGCGGCTATTTGGGCAACTACTCCTCGGACCTCTTTGAGCATCAGGGCCACACTGCGCCTATTATGGCCGACTGGCTGGGAATGACTCCCGTTCCGATGACCAGGATCGAGAATGCCTGCGCCAGCAGCGGCAGCGCTCTACGGGAAGGGGTCATGGCTATCGCCTCCGGAATGTACGACATCGTGCTGGTGGGCGGCGTGGAGAAAATGACCAACTTGGCCACCGACGAAGTCACCGACGTTCTGGCCTCGGCGGCCGACGGCCTCTACGAAGTACCTGCGGGGTTGACTTTTCCTGGGATATTTGGCGCATTGGCCAAAGCCCACATGGACCGCTACGAAACCAACTTGGACCATCTGCTGAAGGTGGCAATTAAGAACCATAACAACGGCGCCCTTAACCCTAAGGCTCAGTTTAACGTTACGATTCAGAGCCTCATGGAGCGGCGGCAGGCCCGAGCTCAAGAGCGCGGCCAGCCTGTGCCCGATTGGCGGACCGAAATGGACTTCCTGAACGACGCACAAGCCAACCCTTGGATAGCTTGGCCGCTGCGCCTTTACGACTGCGCTCCCATCACCGACGGCGGCTCATGCGTTTTGTTGGTAGCCTCGGAGATCGCCAGCAATTTCACCGATAAGCCGGTTCACATCGCTGGAATCGGACAGGCCACGGGACGGCCACTCCACGACGCCGAGGAATTAACTTCTCTGTCTTCGGCCAAGGCGGCCGCAGCCCAAGCCTACGAAATGGCTGGAGTCACACCCCAAGACATCAACTTGGCCGAAGTTCACGACTGCTTCACCATAGCCGAGATAATCGCATCTGAAGACCTTGGCTTCTTCGCGCCTGGGGAAGGCCCACGGGCCGTGGACGAGGGAAGGACCGCCCTAACCGGCGACCGGCCAATCAACACCTCCGGCGGGCTCAAGGCCAAGGGTCATCCGGTAGGCGCCTCAGGCGTGGCTCAAGTAATTGAAATCTTCCACCAACTCCGCGGAGAAGCCGGCGACCGGCAAGTGCCAAACGCCAACCTGGAACTGGGGCTTACTCACAACGTGGGCGGCACCGGCGGCACCTGCGTGGTTAACATCCTCAGGCGTAGTTAGGAGGAATTGTGGCTCAAGGACCCAAAGAGTCCAAAGAATTTAACGCAACTTCCTTCTTCAGCTACATACAGGATGAAAAGAAGTTGATGGGGATACAGTGCCGTAGCTGTGGCCATCTGTCTTCCACTCCCAGGCCCATGTGCCCATCCTGCCACAGCAAAGACGTGGAGTGGCACGAATTTAGCGGGAAGGCCAGCCTCAGCACGTTCACCTGCATCTCCATAGTCTCCGTGGCAATGGGCAAGCGGGGATATGGCAGGGACAACCCTTGCTGCACCGGCATCGTCACCTTGGAAGAAGGACTGCGAGTAAGCGCCCACATAATGGGTGTGGACGGGAACAATCCGCAAAGCATCAAAACAGGCATGGCGCTGGTTTTGGACCCCGACGAGTTGGACCCGGAGGACCCGGCCCTGACTTTCCGCCCCGCATAATTACTAACGGAACCTTCACAATCAAAAACGCCCGGCTTTTGGCCGGGCGTTTTGCTTTAATCCGGACTATTAAACCTAAGGCCTAATCGAAGCCGCGGGTACCCACCCAACCGGTCTCAGAGACGTCGATTATGACTCCCTCGGGACCGCCGTATTTTACTTCCACGTTGCTAGCGCCGTGGGCCGCCGTGCCCAAGTGCAAAGCCTGATTGATGTCGTCGCGAGGCTGAGCGTCGGCGGCTTTCATTTTCTCGGCAATTTCTTCCAAGCTCTCCACCTCGAAACCGATATGGTGGATGCCGCTATAACCTGTGCCGTGTTCGGCGCCGGCTACCTGGTCGTTTTGGAAGTCTAAAATCGCCATATTGATGTTTCCATCGCTAAGGAAGAAACCCTTGGCGTTTTCGCCGTCAAGTTTGGCAATTTCCCTCAGACCGAAAACATCCTTGTAAAACTTGGCGGTCTTTTCCGCATCCTGGGTGGCGATGGCTATGTGCTTGATTTGCGCCATGACTTTCCTCCGTTACGAACTTTGGGATCAAAACCGACTAGATTCTCAAAAGCCGGTGAATATGCACCAAGATACCATTATTCCCCGGTCACCGCCAGTCCCGGAGTATTGGGACCGTGCAGGCAAACTGGCATATAATTGGGGTGAACACGCGCCCATTGGGGGGAAATGAAACACCAGATCGAAGCATTGTCCGCCGCCGACTGGCCGGAGGTGAGCGCCATATACATGGAAGGCTTGGCCACCGGTCTGGCTACTTTCGAGACAACCGTCCCTTCCTGGGAACTCTGGAACCAAGGGCACTTAGAAGTTGGCCGGTTAGTAGCTAGGGCTAAAGGGAAAGTAATCGGCTGGGTTGCGCTGAGCCCCACTTCCCAACGAGAGGTCTACTCCGGCGTGAATGATGAAAGCATTTATGTCGCAGCATCGGCCAGGGGCATGGGAGTCGGCAAATCCTTGTTGGAAGCGCTGGTTAAGGCATCTGAAGAGGCGGGAATCTGGTCATTACAAGCCGGGATTTTCCGGGAAAATAAGGCCAGCCTCGCTTTGCACCGTAATTGCGGTTTCAGGGTGATTGGACATCAGGAGCGCAAAGGCTGCCTGAACGGCGTCTGGCACGATGTGTTTCTGATGGAGCGGCGCAGCGACGTGGTCGGGATGTGAGCGCTTCGGTTATTGAATTAATCCCTTATCCGTCATTCCGGCCCTTCGTGCTTCCGCGGAAGGAAGACGGATAGATTTCCCCTAGGCACAAGCTAAATGTCAACGGATGCCCAATGGTTGTATGCCAATCACCGTGTTAGAATGACCCGGATAACCCACACTTACCTGTAGATAATTTGGCCGAACCTCACAAACTTAAATTTATTGCGGAGTTAAATAATGGCAGCGTCTCATCGCATGAAATTCGGCGTCTTCATGGCGCCCTTCCACCGGCCCGGCGAAAACCCCACTCTGGCCTTGGACCGCGACCTGGAATTAATCCAATGGCTGGACACTTTGGGTTTCGACCAAGCCTACATCGGCGAACACCACAGCGCAGGCTGGGAAACCATCGCCTCCCCTGAAATATTCATGGGTATCGCTGCAGAGCGGACCCGTAACATCAAACTAGGTTCGGGGGTAATCAGCCTTCCCTATCACCATCCCTACATGGTGGCCAACCGGATGGTGTTGCTCGACCACATGACCAAGGGCCGGGTCATTCTGGGCGTTGGGCCGGGCGCGCTGGCTTCAGACGCTCTAATGCTGGGAATTAAGCCCGAACGCCAGCGGGAAATGATGGACGAGTCTTTGGGCATCATCATGCGTCTGTTCAACGAGACCGACCCCATCTCCTACAAGAGCGATTGGTTTGAACTCAACGAAGCTATGCTCCAATTGCGCTGTTATTCCGAGCCCCACTTGCCGGTGGCCGTAGCCTCGGTGGAGTCTCCCGCAGGAGTGACCTTAGCAGGAAAACACGGAGCGGCGGTTCTGTCCCTGAGCGTGCCCAGGGAGACCATCCGGAAAACCAGCCTGAAAGAATTGTGGTCCATCGCTGAAGAAACGGCGGCGGAGCACAACAAGGTAATGAGACGGGAAGACTGGGGAATCGTTATGGGGTGCCACCTCGCAGAGACAAAGGAAGAGGCGGTCAGAGACATCCGTGAGGGCTCAGCCAGGATTGTTACGGAGTACTTTGGCGAGACACTGGGCAACCCGGTACCGGATGTGCCCAGGGACCAAATCGTGGATTACATGGTCGACCATAATCAGTGGATCGTCGGCACGCCCGACGATTGCATAGCTGGCATCGAGCGGTTGCAAGAGTTAAGCGGCGGTTTCGGCAACTTCATGATTCGCGTCGAAGACTGGGCGCCTCGGGACAAAATTCACCGTAGCTATGAACTGCTGGCCAGGTACGTGATGCCCCACTTCCAAGGTTCTTTGGACGGCATTTTTACCTCCCAACAATGGGCCAGCGAGCGCAGAGAAGCGCTTCAAGCCAACCGCACTGCGGGACTACAACGGGCCTCAGATACTTTTTACACCGATAAAAAATAATATCTCGCATGGGATAATTTGAAACCCTCAAGCCGGAAATATCCGGCTTGAGTCAGGTAGAAAATTTACAGGCGCTGGGGGAAATATCCCTAGCGCCTGTCTTATTTTTCTAATCCTAAGATAGCTGCAATATCCGGCAACAATAGCCATCGTATAACAATCAGGTGTCTGGTAACATATGAAATGATGAATTCGTAGCTAGACCAAGAATACAGAACGGGTTGGCATATCTCATTTTGGCATCATTCTGATGAGAGGTATGAAGCCCAGCCACATCTAAAGGTCGATTATCATGCGCAAGACTAAGATTATCGCCACGATTGGACCCACATCCCGAGACCGGGAAACCCTAGATCAGCTGATTGCCGCTGGAATGGACTGTGCTCGCCTGAACTTCTCCCACGGGAGTCTGGAAGAGCACGAGGAAGTTATCAGCTTGGTCAGGGAATTATCCCAAGCCCAAGGACGCCCGGTGGCCATCTTACAAGACCTGGGCGGGGTAAAAATGCGCCTGGGCGAATTGGATGGACTGGTTCAACTCAGCCGGGATGATGAAGTGACCTTCGTGTCCGAGAACTACTCATCGACTGGGGACGTGATTCCCTTCCCCCAGCCGGGGGTAATCAGAAATCTCCGGCCCGGACATCAGATTTTCATCGCGGACGGCTCGGTCCGTTTAGAGGTTCTGGAAACCGATGGCGAGAGAGTCAAGGCACAAGTACAGAACGGCGGGACCCTGTCTTCATTCAAAGGAGTTAATCTCCCAGGGGTAGCGATAGACCTGCCGGTGCTGACCGAAAAAGACAAAATCGACCTTGAATTCGGAGTTCAGCAGCAGGTGGATTGGGTGGCCATTTCATTTGTTCGGACGGTTGACGACATCCGAAATGCCAGGGAGCACCTTGGTCGAATCGGTAGCAAGGCCATGGTCATTGCCAAGCTTGAGCGGAGCGAGGCTATAGAAAATATTGACTCCATCTTGCGTGAAAGCGACGGGGTCATGGTGGCCCGAGGCGATCTGGGCGTCGAGATTCCAATGGAGCGCGTGCCTGTCGTTCAAAAAGAGATTGTGAAACAGTCCAGCGACCTCGCTAAGATTTCGGTGATTGCCACCCAAATGTTGAGGTCCATGGTGGTGTCTCCAACACCGACCAGAGCGGAAGTCTCTGATATTAGCAATGCAGTGCTGGACGGTTGCGACGCCATCTTGCTGTCCGAAGAGACTGCCGTAGGAGAATTCCCAATAGAGGCGGTAAATGTCGCAGTCAGGGCCATTAACGAGGCGGAACGCATCTATCCTTACCACAAGGAACTGGAATCCAGGGACCGGACCCAAGCCATTGCGTCTTCGGCGGCCCGGTTGGCCCGTTCCCTCCACGCCAAGCCTATCGTTGTTACCAGCACGGGCCGCGCGGCATTTGAAGTTTCCCGGTTCCGGCCAAACGCCGACATCATCGTTTTTTCCCATGACCCCACGGTTTTGAGGAGATTGGCTATGGGTTGGGGATTAAACCCTGTGGGCACCTTGCCTCCAGAACGAGACGTAGCTGCGTTGGTCAGTTCTTTGGTAAAAGCATCGCTGGATAACCAGTTGATTGGCGAAAATGACGTAGTAACAATCGTCCACGGATTCCTGCCCGGTGTATCCGGAACCACCAATACGATCCAGGTTTTGGACATTCGAGAATACCTGGCCAGCACATCAGGGATAAACGAGGTCGAAACGGCCACCGCACCCAGCTAGTATGCCTCCAAACGGGCGTAGCGGCGGAGCATACGTGGCTACTCAACCACAGTCAGGTAAAAACCTATTACGCAATATTACCCGTCGCCTCGAATATAATCAGGCTCATTTTTCTGCAAAGGCGAAATAAATTCCGGATGCGATATCTCAATAGAACCAAAACTACCGTTGGGATCCTTCTGGTCTTATTAGCGGCGCTGGCCTTGGCTGCTTGCTCGCAGGCCGAGCCTACGGCTACACCGGCGCCCACAGCGATACCAACGCCAGAGCCGACACAAGGGCCGCTGGTAGTCACCCGGGATGCTTCTTTGCCTGCCCCAGACCCCATCCAGCTAGCACAAGTGTCAGATTTATTGGCATCTATTTCCTCTAATTACCGTTCCGTGGTAACCCTCGACGTGCAGGGGTTGGAAGAGAGCCCCGTGCTAAGAGGCTTGGTGGGCCCGGACCGTTTGGGCATACCCGGAATAATTCCCCTCGACGCCTCCGCCATCCTAGACGCTGTAGCTGTGGCTGCCACGGATGGAGGCCAAGTCACGGTAATGCAAGGCAACATCGACATCGCCAGCATGCTCAACCTCATAGGCGGATTTGGGATTCCTATAGACATCCCAGACCCTGAGAATTACCAGGGTCATCAAGTTTGGGACATTGACATCCTGGGCATCACCCTGGCCTTGGGTCAAGCCGACCTCTCCACAGCGATTTTCTCTTCCGGTTCTCCCACAGGGAGGCCCGCCGTTGCCAAAGTTAAAGAATCTCTGGACGCCTTCGACGGTACGGTGCCGGGATTCTTGAGCCGACCCAACGCTCAGAGGCTGCTTGAGCGTTTGCCGTCGGGATTCGCCGCCGCATTGTTGGCGGAGTGCGCCGAGCTTGGCCAAATCGCTGCGATCATCGACATTCCAGGTTGTGCCGGCGGAGCTATCAGCGCAGAAATCACCGGCGCAGGCGAAGTGACCTTCTACGGATTGGCCGCATTTGAGGACGAAACACAAGCCTCGGCAGCACTTGAAATCGCTCTGGAAAAGGTGCAAGAAGAGGATTCTCTGCCATTTGATGAAGTGGCGGTGGGGCAAGAAGAGGAATTGATCTGGACCGTTGTGACAGTTCGATCAGAAAAAGTTGCCGAGGCCCTGGAAGCCTTCGAGTTGTTTAACGAGTAATAGGGGCGATTAAAGTTAAAGGAACGCCGAATCCCTTATCTGATAGCTAATACCTATCTGATAGCCAATGAATGAGGCAGGCTGGTCTTGCCCATCAGGTATTTGTCCACGCCTCTGGCCATCTCTCGGCCCTCGGCGATAGCCCACACCACCAAGGACTGGCCCCTGGCGGCATCCCCGCCAGCAAACACTCCGGGAATGCTGGTCATCTTTTCGCCATCTACCTGGATGTTGCCGCGGCTGTCCAACTCTACGCCAAGTTTATCAAGCAGGCCTTCTTGCTCCGGGTGCAGAAACCCCATCGCCAAGAGGACCAAATCTGTTTCTACAACAAATTCGCTGCCCGGCACTTCTCGCATTTCAGGGCGCCTGTTGTTCCCCGGTTGGCTCCAATCGATGCGGACGGCGTGGAGCCGCTGCACCTTGCCGTTCTCGCCGCTAAAGGACTTAGTCAAGATGTTATAGTCCCTAATGCCGCCTTCTTCGTGGGCGGGGGTAGTGCGTTGTATCGACGGCCATTGGGGCCATGGATTGCCGGGCTGCCTCTCTGACGGGGGCTCCGGCAAGAGTTCCATCTGATAGACCACCTCTGCTCCATGCCGGTGGGCCGTGCCCAAACAGTCGGCGCCGGTGTCCCCGCCTCCCAAAATAACGACGGTCTTTCCTTCGGCGGTTATCCTGTGGGCAGGCTCTATTTGCTCTCCAGCAATTACCCGGTTTTGTTGAGTGAGGTATTCCATTGCCAGGTGGATGCCGTCCAACTCCCGGCCCGGCACCGGCAGGTCCCTCGCCTCAGTGGAACCGCAAGTCAAGCAAACAGCGTCGTAGTCGGCGAGAAGGGCGTCAACTTCGTAATCAACACCCACATTTACACTGGTTGAAAAGGTTATACCTTCGTCGGCCATCAACGCCACGCGGCGGCGCACAACCTCTTTTTCCAGTTTGAAATCGGGAATTCCCAACGTCAGAAGGCCGCCTATGCGATCGTCCCGCTCCAGGACGGTGACCAAATGGCCCGCGCGGTTTAGCTGTTGAGCCGCCGCCAGGCCAGCGGGACCGGAGCCAACCACGGCTACCTTCTTGCCGGTGCGGCTTTGCGGAGGCTCGGCTTTGATCCAGCCCTCATCGAAACCCCGGGTGGAGATCTCTTTTTCGATATATTCGATGGTTACCGGATCGGCGTCAATGCTTAGAACGCATGAGGCCTCGCAGGGAGCCGGACAAATGCGGCCGGTAAACTCGGGAAAATTATTGGTGGACAGCAGTACGGACAGGGCCTGATCCCAGTGACCCAAATAAACTTGGTGATTGAACTCGGGTATGACGTTTCCCAGGGGGCAGCCCATGTGACAGAAGGGGACGGCGCAGTCCATGCAGCGGGAGCCTTGCTCCTTGGCCAGATTTTCCGGCCAAGGTTCGTAAACCTCCCGGTAGTCGCCCTTTCTTTCCCTGACCGGGCGGCGCTCCGGCGGTTTGCGCCCGGAATCCATAAATCCCGAGGGTTTACCCATGGGGCGCTACTTCCAACTCCCCCGCTTCATCCTCGGCTCCCCTCAGTTTTCGTTCTTCCAGCACCCGGCGGTAGTCGCGGGGCATAATTTTCTTGAACCTAGGGAGACACTCGGCCCAGTCGGCCAGCATTCTACGGGCTGGCTCAGACCCTGTATGGTTCAGGTGGTCTTTAATCATGCGCTGTAGTATCTCTTGGTCCTCAGGGGCAGTCACCTGTTCCAAATCGGCCAATCCGGAATTGAAGCGGGTATTAAAATCGCCCTCTCCGTCGTAAACAAACGCGATTCCGCCGCTCATTCCAGCGCCAAAGTTACGGCCGGTTTTACCCAGAACCACCACAACTCCTCCGGTCATGTACTCGCAACCATGGTCTCCCACGCTTTCAACTACAGCGTGTACGCCGCTGTTGCGAACACAGAACCGCTCTCCCGCCACGCCGTTGATGAAGGCTTGCCCGCCGGTTGCGCCATAAAAGGCCACGTTACCGATGATTATGTTCTCTTCGGGGACGAACTCAGAATCTTGGGGAGGCAAAATCGCTATGCGGCCACCGCTAATACCCTTCCCCAAATAATCGTTGGTGTCTCCTTCCAAGCGAACGTCAATGCCGTTTACCAGGAAAGCACCAAAACTTTGCCCCGCCGAGCCTTCGAATCGAATCTTGATGGTCTCGGGTGGCAAGCCCTCTTCACCGTAGAGCCTAGCGATTTCTCCACTGAGCATGGCGCCGACCGTGCGGTTGGAGTTGCGTATGGGCAAATCGATCTCGACCGGTTGCCGCTGCTCCAGGGCGGATTTAGCCATTTCTATCAATTGATGGTCCAACGCCCTTTCCAGCCCGTGGTCTTGGGCTTCACTGCAGTAAGGCTTTTCCCCCTCTGTCCGCGCCGGTTGATAATACAGCAGGCGGGAAAGGTCCAAGCCCTGCACTTTCCAATGCTCGGCGGCCTCTCGTGAATCCAGCATGTCCACCCGGCCAATCATCTCGTTGACGGTGCGGAACCCTAGCTCAGCCATGATCTCGCGCAGGTCCTCGGCGACAAATTTAAAGTAATTTTCCAGATATTCAGGTTTACCGGTGAACCGTTTACGCAGTTCTGGATCCTGAGTCGCCACACCCACCGAGCAGGTGCCCAGGTGGCACTTGCGGAGCATGATGCACCCATTGACGATCAGCGCACCGGTGGCGTAGCCAAATTCCTCGGCGCCCAACAATGCGGCGATGGCAGTGTCCCTGCCGGTTTTTAGCTGACCGTCGGTCTGGACCGCAATCCGGCTCCTTAGGCCGTTGGCCACCAATACTTGCTGTGTCTCGGCCAATCCCAGTTCCCAAGGCAAACCGGCGTATTTGATGGAAGTTTCCGGGGAGTTGCCGGTGCCCCCATCGTGGCCGCTTATTAGCACCACGTCGGCGTGTCCTTTGGCGACCCCAGCGGCTACCGTACCCACTCCAATCTCGGCGACCAGCTTAACGTGAATCCGAGACTGAGGATTGATGTTTTTAAGGTCGTGAATTAACTGGGCGAGATCCTCAATCGAGTAAATGTCGTGATGGGGCGGCGGCGAGATTAGCTCCACACCGGGGGTGGTCTTCCGAACCCAGCCGATGTACTCGTCGATCTTATTCCCCGAAAGCTGGCCTCCTTCTCCAGGCTTGGAGCCTTGGGCCATCTTTATCTGCAGGTCTGTGGCGTTCACCAAATAGTTGGCGGTGACGCCGAAGCGGCCAGAAGCCACCTGCTTCACGGCGCTGCTGCGAGAATCGCCGTTTTCGTCCAAATCGTAGCGACGGAAATCCTCGCCACCCTCGCCGGTATTGCTTCTGGCGCCCATGCGGTTCATAGCAATAGCCAAGGTTTCGTGAGCTTCTTTGCTGATTGAGCCCAGAGAAACCGCCCCGGTGGCGAACCGCTTGACAATTTCTGATGCCGGTTCAACTTCATCCAATGGCACGGCCGGCTGAATCTTCTTGAACTCCAGCAAACCGCGTAGCGTGGCCATGTTTTTGCTCTGGTCGTTGACCAAGCTGGCGAATTCTTTGTACTCCTCCCAGTTACCCGAACGGGTGGAGTCTTGCAACTTAGCGATGACCTCGGGGTTCCATTGGTGGAACTCCCCGTGGCGACGCCATTTGTAGAATCCGCCGAAATCAAGCGTGCTCTCGCTGGACAGTTGCTGCCCAAAGGCCCCACTATGCCGTTCCAAAACTTCCGTTTCCACGGCGTCTAAGCCGATCCCATCTATCCGGGACGGCGTCCAAGTGAAGTATTGGTCGATAAGTTCTTGGCCCAGACCAACCGCCTCAAAGATTTGAGCGCCCCGATAACTCTGGACCGTGGATATGCCCATCTTGGACATAACTTTGAGAACGCCCTTTTCGTTAGCCTTTATGAAATTCTTTTCGGCGTAATCAGCGCTGGTCCCGTTCAACTCTCCCGTCGACGAGAGTTGCCGGGCCGTCGCCAAGGCCAAGTAGGGGTGGATGGCCCCGGCTCCGTAGCCGATTAGCAAGGAGAAGTGGTGCACCTCCCTGGGCTCGCCGGAATCGACCACCAGCCCCACCATGGTGCGGCTACCTTCCCGGATTAGGTGATGGTGGACGGCCGCTGTGGCTAATAGGCTGGGAATGGGCGCGTTTTGTTCGTCAACGCCTCGGTCGGAAAGAATAATTATGCAATTGCCGTCTTTAATTGCCTGGGTCGCCTGATCGCATAAGCGGTCCAACGCAGATTTGAGGGCGCCGTCGCCGGCATTGGATTCAAACAGAGTGGAGAGGGTGGCTGACTTAATATTGCCTACGTTGATTTCGCTAATCTTCGCGAACGATTCCCCATCTATGATGGGGGACCTTAACATTAGCTGGTTGCAGTGGAGCGGCGTTTCGTCGAAAAGGTTGCGGTCACGACCGATAAACCCCTCGATAGAAGTCACCAGGTCTTCCCTAATGGCATCCAACGGCGGGTTGGTCACCTGGGCAAAAAGCTGTTTGAAATAGTTGAACAGAAGCTGGTTCTTATCGGACAGCACAGCCAACGGAGCGTCATTCCCCATGGACCCAACAGCTTCTGCTCCGTTCATAGCCATGGGCGCAGTTAGCATCCGCAGTTCTTCGGAGGTGTAGCCGAATGCCCGCTGCTGTTGCAGCAAAATTTCAGTATCGTCTAATTCTAAGCGTCCGCTACCATTGGCATGATTGCCGTTGGCCCCTCTGGGGTTGGGCAGGTCTTCCAGAGTCACCCTGTTTTCCTTTAACCACTGACCGTAGGGCTGACGGTTGGCCAGTTTGTGCTTCAGCTCTTCATCGCCGATGATGCGGCCCGATTCCAAATTGACCTCGAACATGCGTCCAGGTTGGAGCCGGCCCTTTTCTTTTACTTGGGAAGGATGAATCTCCAAAACCCCGGTTTCCGAGGCCATCACCAGCTTGTCGTCCTTGGTCACGGTATAGCGGAAGGGCCTCAATCCGTTGCGGTCCAAAAGGGCGCAGATGCTGCGGCCATTGGCGGACACGATCATAGCCGGGCCGTCCCACGGCTCCATCAGACAAGAGTGGTACTCGTAAAAGTCCTTTTTCTCTTGGGACATGCTCTCGTGTTGTTCCCAGGCCTCCGGTATCAGCATGAGCATGGCATGGTCCAAGTCGCGGCCGGTCATCAGCAGCAATTCCAAGGCGTTGTCGATGCTGGCTGTATCGCTGGCCCCGGGCGTCATTACGGGAGGAATCTTGCTCATGTCCTCCCCGAACAAGGGCGACTGGAACTGGGCTTCCCTGGCGTGCATCCAGTTTAGGTTGCCCCGCAAGGTGTTGATTTCCCCGTTGTGGGCCAAGTACCGGTAAGGGTGGGCCAATTTCCAGTGTCCCAAAGTGTTGGTGCTAAAACGGGAGTGAACCAAGGCAAAGGCGCTGGTTACACTTTCTGCGGCGAGATCTAGGTAAAATCCGGAGATTTGATGGGCCAACAGCAGCCCTTTATACACAATGGTGTAACAGGATAGGCTGCAGACGTAAAAGAAGTCGGTTTCCCCTTCGGTTAGCCCCCAATCAAGGGCCGAATGTTCGATGACCTTGCGCACCACAAACAGCTTACGCTCAAGCTGATCGGGGTCTTGAATATCCGCTCCGGGACCAACAAAAGCCTGGCTAATATGAGGGCACACTTCCCTGGCGTCGCTTCCCAGTTTGGAGCGGTCAACAGGAACGTCCCGCCAACCCAGAAGCTCCAGTCCTTCCTCTTTGATTACATGGTCCACCAGCGCCCGGCACTTTTCCTGGGATTGGGGCTGAGGCGGTAGGAAGAGCATGCCCACGCCGTACTCGCCAGCGGCGGGCAGAGTGAACTGAAGCCGGTCACACTCGTCTTGCAAAAACTGGTGAGGCATCTGGATGAGGATGCCAGCGCCGTCCCCGGTTTCAGGATCACAGCCAGAGGCGCCTCTGTGCCCTAGGTTGACCAGGACTTCAAGGCCGTCGTCGATTATCTGGTGAGACTTGCCGCCTTTGATGTTGGCGACCACACCTACGCCGCAGCTGTCGTGTTCGAACTGCGGTGAATAAAGACCATGCTTGGCTAGTTCATTGAGCCGATTCTTCAATAGATACTCTCAGCAGATACTCTCGGCGCCCACGGGTTGTGAGTCTGAGATGTCCCCAAATTAGGAACTATAGGTTTAGTCTTTGATTGAACGCCAATCAAATGGGAAATGAGTACAACAGATACACTAAAGGAGCGCCCAAGGCTAATATTGATAAATATATCACAAA
>MUCR01000006.1 GCA_002816455.1 SAR202 cluster bacterium Io17-Chloro-G4
AGGGCACGCCACTTCGAAACGAAATTGAAGCTCGGGACGCAAGTCTTCTTGACCATGTGACTGATCGGGCAACGGAAGCCATTGCAGCGCGTTTTGGCAGCGGGCCGGTAACGGGAAAGATTCGGGGATACGTGATAAAAGTTGTGCGCTAAGAGGAGACCAGCATGCCTTACAACGAAGAACTAGCGAGCCGGGTTCGAGTCGCCCTTGGCTCACTGTCTGGGCTGACCGAGAAAAAGATGTTCGGCGGCCTGGCCTTCATGCTCCACGGCAACATGTGCGTCGGCGTGACCAAGGACGACCTGATCGTCCGGGTTGCAACAGAGGAGCACGAAAATCTGCTCGCTCTGCCCCACGCCAGGCCCATGGACTTCACCGGCCGGCCAATGAAAGGGTTCGTATTTGTCGGCCTAGAAGGAACCCAGGAAGCTGAAAGCCTTAAAGAATGGGTTGGACGGGGCGTGGGCTTTGCCCAGAGTTTACCCAAGAAGTAGGGGTGGCTCGAAGCTCTAGGATGGACTTAGGCCACCAGAGCACTGGAAACTAGTCCGATAAATTTGCAAAGAGCTTCCCAGCCAAAGATATCAACAACTCGTCGGAACCCCGCTCACCCAGAAATGACAATCCCACCGGCATCCCGTCGACTTCGGCCACTGGAACGCTTATCTGCGGTCGCCCCGTGGTACCCGCCACGCAAGTCAGCGACACGATTCGGGAAAGTACATCTCGACGCTCTGCCAGGCTTTGGCCCAACGGCGGCGCTGGCGCCGGGGACGTGGGCAAGCAAACAACGCCCCCGCCTGCAGTTAATTCATCCATCCGGTCAATGACCTCTTGCCGCTCCACTTTGGATTTAGCCACTTTGGCGTCGTTGGTTGAACTGGCGGTCATGTACCGTTCTGCCACCCAGAAGCTAAACCTGGGATTAACCTGGGAGATCCATTCACGGGCCGTATCCCAAGCTTCTCTTCCTTGGAGCACTTGTTGCTGAGCCGACCATTCCACCAACCCCACAGGAGAAAGCCGTTCGGTTCTGTCGGCGCCGATCATCTCTTTGGCAGCTTCCACAGCCGGTTGTAAGGCGGCGGCAACTTCCGGACTGGCCATTTCAAACGCATCCTCGGCAACGATCAACCGCGTCGGCAATCCTTCAGGAATCTGGTTCTGGAAGAGTACGGCCCCAACTTTGGCAAACACCTCCGGGTCCCGGGCGAACCATCCAATGGTGTCGTAGCTGGGAGCTTGTAGCAAAATGCCATCTAATGGAATCCGTCCGTGGGTCGGGCGCAATCCAATTAAGCCGCAAAAGCTGGCCGGGATACGCACCGAGCCGCCGGTATCGGAACCCAAAGCAAAGTCCACCAATCCCCCAGCTACTGCGGAAGCTGATCCGCTGGAGGAGCCACCCGGAACCCGACCCGGCACTTTGGGATTAGTTGGAGTACCGTAATGAGCGTTTTCGCCCAGAATACCCCGGGTCAGCTCATCGGTATGAGTCTTGCCCACCATGGCTGCGCCAGCGTCCACCAACTTTTGGATGACCCAAGCCGTCTTGTCGGCCGGACCGTGGGTAGCCTTCCAGTCTGGGTTGCCGCCACCGGTAACGTGACCAGCCACGTCAAAAATGTCTTTGGCGGCAAAACTCAGGCCGGATAACGGTCCACCGGTGGACCCTGGCAGATAAGCTTCGGTATCAGTACAAAACGCGCCTAAAGGGTCTTCTAATTTGGGTCTTGGTTGGGTCATGATCTTCACTCCTCCAGCGGATGTAACGGATAATTCCGCTTAAGCCGGAGCCCAGGCTTCTCGCCGCATAAGACTGCGATAGAAGCCCAGGCTAACCCCGAAGGGGACCATATAGTAAACCGCCCTAAACAATATGGAAGCCAATACGGCCTCTTCCAGAGGCACACCCAGCAAATGATAGGTCCCAACAATGGACCCCTCTTGGACTCCTATGCCACCAGGAACCATGGACATTACCCCGGCAGCCACGCCGATGGCAAAACCGGTGACTGTAACTCCGAATGCGACGTCACTGCCGAGTGCTTGGAAGCAAAACCAAATCACTCCCACTCGAGCGGCCCGGTCTGCCAGAATCAGCGTCACCGGCAATAATAGCGATTGGGGGCGGCGGCGCACTTCCTCCAGGCCCCGGTTTAACGTCGATTCAAATTTTCGCAAAGCCGCAGATATGTCCCGCCGAATCACCAGCCGAATGAAGGCCCCCACGACCCAGAGGGCTACCGAACGGGCAGGTCCGTAGAAAAACACCACGGCGGTAATCGCAAAAGCCACTCCCAAGATCCCGGTACCAACACTGAGCCACAATGCTACGCCGGAGGAAAGGGGATGGGTCAGTAGCAGGTAAATCAAGCCAGCTGGGATCAAGGCGAAAAAAGCCAAGCTTTCGATGTAACCATGAAAAAGGGAAGGCGCCATCACGTCGCTGGCCGCCAATCCCCGCTTTGCCATGAGCAAGACTCTAATGGCATGTCCCGCCAGGCCACCCACGGCGGCGATCATTGCCGAGGATACGAAACCCACCGAAAGTAAGTCCCGCCTGCTCATACCAATACCGAATGAGTCGTTGATCAACGCAAAGCTATGGCTCAAGCAGTAGTAAGAGAAGGTGGTGAACAGCAACGTCAGCGGCATCCACTCCCACTCAGCCCGGCCCAAAACCTCGCGGACCTCGCGCCAATCCAGCAACACCACCACGACGCCAACCAGAGCCAATAGGACCACTCCACTTGTGATGGCCCGCCCCTGAAGCTTGCGCGCGGTTGCCAGCGGGGCATCCTGCGGGTCGTTTGAGTGGCCGCGGGTGGTATCGCTCGATGAGGCCCGGCTGGCTCCAGCAGAATCCGAGACCGGTCGACGGTGCTGGTCTAGCGTGTCAGGGCTTTGCCCTAAATGTCGCCTGGCGTCTGTCATCCCGAGAGGAGCGAAGAATCTTTGCGCCCGAAGCACGAGATTCTTCGTCGCTGCGCTCCTCAGAATGACAGTTTTGAGGCTAAACCGCGGGTCAGCCAACTTAGGTTTTGCTCCCACTGGGGTGACCCTCTATGCCCAGGCTGCCTGATATCAGTTCGGCTCGATTCCACTGGAAATGAGGGTTTTGGGCCAAGACCCCTTCCCGGTCCACCGAGCCCCACAAAGCTGCGCCGCTGTGGGTCCCCGCTCGGTGGGCGCACTGGATATCGTGGCGGCTGTCACCGATGTACAAGGTTTCCGATGGCGAGACTTCCAGAACCTCCATCACGTCACGCAATCCCTTAGGGTCAGGTTTATAAGGGCGCCCATCCTCCAAAAAGGAGGTATGGTCCAGCAGGTGGCCGACGCCGGTTTGTTCCAACTCGGACACGCCGAAAGACTGCCGTTTGTCGGAGAATATTCCGACCTTGAAACCGTGACCTTTCAAGTTCGCCAACGTGTCCCCAATTCCGGGGTACAGGCCCGCCATTTCACGCACAACGTCCCAGTAAAATCCAATATAAGTGTCCAAAAATGAGCCCTGCTCGTCACCAAAAAACCACGCCAGGTGCTCCAGGAAAGGCCTGGAGTATTCCCGGGCTATCTCACCCTGGTCTGGCCGGGGTTGACCTAGTTCATCAGCGGTTTTGCCCATCAGCCAGACGTGGATATCCCAACTGTTCCATAAAGTTAGGTCCCAATCGAAAATAACCGCTTTTATGTCTGAGACCAATGTCCTTCGCCCTTCTGATGTGACAATAATTGTTGGAGGTCGCTCACACAACGTGCGCCGGATTAAAATACGCCAACATTTTACCAGGTCATGAATCCGAATCTAGGCACACTAATTCTGCCTGTGGGTGAACCTGGTGATATACTAAATCTAGTAGAGAACATTATGAGATGAATCCGCAGATTCAATGCGGCCACAACGACGTCGGAATGGCGGCGCAGGGAGGAACAATGAAATTCAGAGGAATAAACCATCTAGCGATGGTAACCAATGACATGGACAAGACAATCCGGTTTTACCGGGACGTCCTGGGCATGGAACTTGTGGGCGCTTTGGGCAGCACACCCGAAAGAGAAAGGTATCGCCACTACTTTTTCGAGACCGGCCCCAACAGCACCATTGCGTTTTTCGAGTGGCCCGGCATGGTGGAAGAATTCCACAAGCCAGCGGGAATGCCGGTTAAGGGTCCAGTCCAATTCGACCACATATCGTTCGACGTGGAGAACGAAGAAGCATTGCTGGAACTCCAAGACAAGCTGGCCAAGGCCGGTGTGGAAGTAACGGAAGTGGTGGACCACAAGTTCATCCACTCCATCTACTTTACCGACCCCAACGGGATCGCCTTGGAGGCTTCGTTCTGGATCTTCAACCCCACCGGCAAAGCGCCGGATTACGCTAATCCCCATGTGTTCCAGGACCCCAATCCAGTGCCTGCGCTGAAGGAAGCCATGGAAAAAGCGCGCTTGGTGGAATCCAGCTAAACGCCAGGACCAGCTTCGGATTTAAGAAAGGGCGGACCTTGAAGGTCCGTCCTTTGCTTTCTCCCGCCATGCTAAAATTAACGCTCCATGGCTAAAGCGTCATGCACCCCTCCGACTCTGATTTGCCTGAGATCAATCCCCAAAATCCTATGACCTATCAGTCTCGCGACACCACCAATCCTATCAGCGCACAGCCACCTGACCTTTTGCTGCTTAACGCCAAGGTTCTAACCATATCCCAGAGCCAACCCACCGCTGAAGCCGTGGCAGTTCAAGGCGCAAGTATCTTAGCTGTGGGTAGTGGCAATGATCTGGCGGCGTTGGCCGGACCCAATACCCGAACCATTGACTGCCAGGGAATGACCCTGCTTCCTGGATTTATCGACGCCCATTGCCACGTACTGGCCACGGCATCCGCTATGCAGGGCGTGGACTGCGGCCCTGGGGACGTTGCCAGCATTCAGGAACTTCAACTGGCGTTGCGCAGTCGTGCGGATGTAACGCCCCAGGGAGATTGGGTCAGAGGCTTCGGCTACGACGACCTGGCCTTGAAGGAAAGGCGGCACCCTAACCGTTGGGACTTGGACCAAGCGGCGCCCGATCATCCCGTCAGATTGGACCACCGCAGCGGCCACGCCACGGTGCTGAACAGCCCGGGACTGGCTCAAGCGGGCATCGATCGGGCCACCCCAGACCCCATCGAGGCCGTAATCCAACGAGAGGACGCCACCGGGGAACCCACCGGGTTGCTCCTGGAGATGGGTGGTTTTCTTGCCGAGCGGCTCAGAAACCAGAAGAACCGAGAGAACCAGGTTGCAGGAGTTAACCAGCTGAGCCGGAGATTGCTCAGCTACGGGATCACCTCGGTGCAGGACGCCGGGCCACACAACAACTTAGAGCGTTGGACTGCATTCAAGAAGTTGAAATCAGCTGGCAGTTTTCAGCCCAGGATTACGATGATGGCTGGATCGGCATATTTAAATGACTTTTCAAGCGATGGTCTAGCCTTTGGCAGCGGAGACTACTGGCTCCGGCTGGGCCATCTGAAAATAATGCTCACGTTGACCACCGGACAGTTGCATCCCAACACGGATGACCTTCAGCGCCTCATTAGTGAATCCAGGAAGAAAGGATTCCCCGTTGCCATACACGCCGTTGAGATCGAGGCAGTGGAGGCGGCGGCCCGGGGGGTTGCGGGAATCCCCCCAACCCCCCTTTACGAAAGGGGGGGAAACCCTAGCAATGGAGCTTACCGCCCGAAGGGCCGCATTGAGCATTGCTCGGAGTGTCCGCCGGAAGTGGCGGCCTTGGTGCGGAAATGCGGCGCCGGAGTGGTGACCCAGCCCGGTTTTGTTTATTGGAACGGGGACAATTATTTGGAGCGGGTGGAGTCCTCGATGTCGGAATGGCTATATCCCGTGGGCGGCCTCTCCCGCGCAGGGGTGAGCGTGGCTTTCGGGTCAGACTCCCCGGTAATCGACCCAAACCCATGGCCGGGTATCTACAGCGCAGTCACCGGCTTGACTCGGAGCGGCCAGAGCTTTCGAGGAGACGCCAATAAGGGGTCGGCGTCTTCCCAATCCGTGTCCTTAGAGTCGGCGCTCCGTATGTACACCTTGGGCGCAGCCCTCGCGGAAGGCACTCAGGGAATTAAGGGGAGCATAGAGCCGGGCATGCTGGCCGACCTCACATTGCTGGACGCCGATGTAGAAGGCTTGGAGCCTGCTGATTTGAAGCAAGTTCAGTCGGTGTTGACCATAATAGAAGGCCGCCTGGTCTGGGAGGCTTAACCCCTCAAATTCAGGCTGCCTATTCTTTTGAACTGCCTATAACCGAGCCCGCGCAGCGGCTAGTCCCACCTCACCGGAAGGCTCGTCAAGGACCGGAAGGCGATGCTGGGCTGGTATTCCACATCTTCGTTTACCAAATAGAAGCGGGGGAACCGGCTGGCCATGGCTTTGAAGCCTTCTTGGCCTTCCAACCTGGCGATTGTGGCGCCCAAGCAGTGATGGATCCCGCTGCCAAATGCCACATGGGAGTTGGGCCACCGGTTAATGTCGAAGGTATCTGGGTTGTCGAACTTTTCTGGGTCCCGGTTGGCCGGTGAGATGAACCACCGAATGCGCTCGTCCTTGCGGATAAGGTTGCCGCCCATCTCCACGTCTTCGGCAGCGATGCGCTGGATAGACTTCACCGGAGCATCGTAACGCAGGCATTCTTCGGTGGCGCGGTTAATCAGCGGCGGTACGCTTTGCCCGGTATCTTTCTGGAGCATCTCCCATTGATCCGGGTGGCGGATGAAGGCCAAAGCGCCGTTGCACAGCAGGTTAATGGTGGTTTCGTGACCCGCAAAGAAGAGCAAAGACGTGTTTACCAAAACTTGGTGCCGGGTTAGCACGCCCTTTCTCTCCCCATCAGCCAAGACCGAGATAAAGTCGTCGCCAGGATTGGCCAAACGCTTGTCCACAAGAGGAGACATGTACTCAATCATGCCTTCCATGCCCTCGGCCAGGGGCCGCATGCGGTCCGGCTCACTGCGGCCAATGTATAACAGCTTCTCCGCCAGCTCGCGAATGTAAGGCCTGTCTTCGGCGGGCACGCCCATCATCTCGGCAATTACCATGACGGGCAAGGGCACCGCGAAGTCCTTCATGATGTCCAACGAGCCCTTTTCCTCGGCGGCGTCCAGCAAGTCCTTAATCGTCGACTGGACGAATGGCCGCCATTCCTCCATGGACTTGGGGGTGAAATAGCCGTGCATTACCCGCCGCATGTCCAAGTGCTCGGGCCGGTCGTGCTGGATAAACTGATCGGCTTGGTAATTCCGGACGAACTCGTACAACTCGTTGTCCGACTCATAGATTTCCGGGTAGGCAGGTCTGGGATCGTTCTTAAAAACCGCACTGGAGAATAATTCATTGTGCCGGGTCATCCAAACCAAGTCCTCGTAGCGGGTGATGGCCCACATCTCGTACTTCTCATTCCAATGCACCGGGTCCTCATCCCTGAGCCTTCCATAGTAGCTGTACGGGTCCGAAATGACCTCAGGGCTAAACATATCATCGTCGATGGCTAAGACCATAAATCCTCCCAGCATCTAACTTTGGTATGGCTTATTGTGGGGTCTGCTTATGGGGTTTTTATTGGCGTCTGATTTATTGGAGTCTATTGTACACGGACTGACGGGCAGTGTCTGCCCAGCTTCGAAATTGTCGAAGTAACGATTTCGAAAGGAACATCTCGAGTTTTTAGCCGCCGCATCGGCGGAGGCCGGTGTCTGGGAACTGGTGAGATTGAGACGATTTCTGGATTCCGGCCTGCGCCGGAATGACGGGCCCGATGCCGGTGTGGGAAAGCAGTGATCCGAAAATTGGCGACTAGTGCCTGCGCTCCCTGGTGTAGCAGCAAATATCCAGTAAAGACCGGCGGGCAGCGCAATCAGGCAATACCTCCAGCGCTTGCGAGGCAGTATCGCAATATTGCCGAATCACAGCGTAGCAGTCTTCGATTATGGATGAATCATTGATCATGTCCAACGCTTGCTGGAGCTTGCCGTGCTGCTCCCGGTCCTTGAACATATCCAGCACCGGATTATCTTTGGGATAAAGTTCCAGCAATTTGATGGTGGGAAGAGTCAGCACTCCTTGCAGCAGGTCGTTGCCCACGGGCTTGCCCATCTCTTGTGCGCTGCCTTGAACGTCCAGCAGGTCGTCCATAATCTGGAAAGCCATACCGATGTTATGTCCATAGTACTTTAATGCCTGAATTTGCGGCTCGGGTGCACCGCCCAGTATCGCTCCCGTCTCAGCCGAGGTTTGGAACAGCGAAGCCGTCTTGCGGTAGATACGTTCGTCGTAGAGTTTTCGGGCCTGCTCCGCATCGAAGGCGCTGAAATACTCAATGAGCTGCCCGCTGGCCAGGTCCATAATGGTCTCGGAAAATCGGCGGATGACCCTAACGTTTCCCGTATCGCAAACAAACGTGGCAGAGGTTGCGAAAACGTAGTCGCCAAACAGGACTGCAACATGCTGTCCATAAAGGCTGCTGACGGTGGCTTTGCCTCTTCTGAGGTCCGAGTTGTCCACCGTGTCGTCGTGAATCAGGGTAGCGACGTGCAGCAATTCCACCGCCGCCGCCATAGTGATTGGGTTCTCCGGCTGATGATCGTAGAAGTCGGCGGCCAACAGGGTAATGGCCGGGCGGACCCGCTTGCCGCCGTTGGTCATAACGTAGTCTAGCAACGGTTCCAAGTAGGGCCGCTCGTTTTGAGCCAGGCTGCGAAGCCTATCTTCCACCTGCCTCAATTCATCTTGAATCGGGGCGTAAATGGACGCAATCTGCTCATCCAGGCCTTTGAGCAAGCTTCCCCCTATGCCACGCCGACGCCGAGTCGCTGGATTTCTTCTTCCACTATCAGCGGGTCCAACTTAGTATAGAGAGGTGACGGGCTACGTAAACTCATGCCTGCCTCAACCTCGTCAACTAGGTGATCGAAGTCCCACCTTTCCGCAGACACGGGCCCATCAAAGCCAAGGAACACATGTATCTTCTGGGAGCTGAAGGGAAGGAAGGGATACAAGGCTACTTTCAAACAGTTAATCGACGCGATAGATACCCACAAGGCTGTCGCCGCCGCCTGCCGGTCAGTCTTTATGGACTTCCAAGGGGCCGTGGTATCCAAGTAGCGGTTAGCGTCTTGGGCCAAGGAGAAGGCTGCGCTGATGGCGGCTTTGAAGTGACATTCGTAGAGATTCCGGCTGACCGTCTCCAGAGTTTGACGGACGCTGTCCAATTGACGTTGGTCGACCTCGTCCAAAGGTCCAGGTGTGGGAACAGCGCCTTCGAAGTTTTTATAGGTGAAAGACAGCACCCTGTTCACCAGGTTGCCATAGGTGGCGACCAACTCGTCGTTGTTGCGGCGAACGAACTCGGCCCAGGAAAAATCCGCGTCTCCCGACTCAGGCATGTTGGCACAAAGCAGGTACCGCAACGGGTCCGGGTCGTACCGGCAGAGAAAATCAGGCACCCACACAGCCCAGTTTTGGCTGGTGGAAAATTTCCGGTTCTCCAGGCTGAGGAATTCGTTGGCCGGGACGTTATATGGCAGGTTTAACCCACCGTACGCCAAGAGCATGGCCGGCCAAATAATCGAGTGGAAAGGAATATTGTCCTTCCCTATAAAGTAGTAGGACTTTGTGTCAGGGTCTTTCCAAAAATCCTCCCAATTGCCTGAGGCGCCTTCGCTCTTAGACCACTCTATAGCCGCCGACAAATACCCGATCACCGCCTCGAACCAGACGTAGATCCGCTTGTTCTCCCAACCGTCGACGGGTACGGGCACACCCCAAGTGAGGTCACGTGTTATAGCTCGGTCTTTCAGCCCGTCCTCTAAGAACCGGCGGGTAAAATTGAGGACATTAGGCCTCCAATGGTCCTGTTTATTGACCCACTCTAATAAGGGTTTCTCGAAGGCCGAGAGTTTCAGGAAGAAATGCTCCGACTGGCGAAACTCCGGTGTATTGCCGCACAGTGCACAGCGAGGCGAAATCAAATCTTGGGGATCAAGGGTACGCCCGCAGTTATCGCATTGGTCGCCCCTGGCCTTCTCGTTGCCGCAGTGAGGGCAAATGCCTTCAACGTATCGGTCCGGAAGGAACCGGTCGCACTGGGCGCAGTAGGCCAGCATCATGGTGTCCTGGTAGATATATCCCTTTTCTTGTAGGGACAGGAATACGTCTTGCACCACCTCTTGATGGTTTTCTGTGTGGGTGGTGGTGAAAAGGTCGAAGCTAATGCCCAGTTGCTCCCATGTTTCCAGGAACTGGGCGTGGTAGCGGTCCAGAATCTCTTGAGGGGTCACGCCTTCCTGCTCGGCGCGCACAGTTATGGGAGTGCCGTGGCTGTCGCTACCCGACACCATTAGCACTTCGTTGCCTTTGATGCGGTGGTATCGAGCGAAAACGTCGGCGGCCAAATAGCAACCCGCCACATGACCCAAATGAAGAGGGCCGTTGGCGTAGGGCCAGGCCACGGCCACGAAAATGCGTTCCGGCAAAAGTGGGAATCCTTTTGAAATTAGTTGGCGCTTTGATATTAGTTGGCGCTAATCAGGCGTGAAAAACGGCGATTGGCGAGTTCGTTAATTCTACCACATAGTTGTTGCACCTAACGTGCACAGTGCGACCAAAGAAGCGGTTAGACCGAAGCCGACTATGTCTTGCCATAATTTGGGGCGCTCGGCATTGGTCCGCTGTATCTCTCTGCTATACTTACCGCGTTCGGTCTTGTTGGATTTTGTGCGTAGCAGACTTTCGCTCATTTAAAAAGGATTTGTCAACATGGACTCCCAAAATCGCAGAGGAACGGTTTCATTGCGCCAGATCAACGGCTCAGCCCGGTCCAAAAAGATCAGGGTAGACTTGGGCGAGGAGTCGTCATTCGCGGGATTTCCCGCTGCAGTGAAAGTTGGGGATGCCTCATACTTCTTGGTACGCGGCGAGGACGGATATAAGCTTTTGTCTACGCTGTGTCCACACCAAGGGGGAGAAGTCATGGACGAAGGGGACGATGAGTTCGTCTGTGACGGTCACGGTTGGCAATACGCCAAGACGGACGGTACATGCATTAACCAGCCCGATTTCCGCATGAAGGCATTCTTGGTTACGGTAAATGAAAACCGGCTAATTGCGCTTGTACCCGACGAATAAGCCGGTCCCGGAAACTGCGGGGACGAAGGAGCTTTTCGTGAGCCCGCACTTCGAATGCAGCACCTTGGAAACATCTTAGTTTGCGAAAAAGCCCCACCTGAATAGGTGGGGCTTTCTTTCGGGAATCGCAAATCCGCACAGGGGGCATGCCCGCGGGCTTATTAACCGATCATATCGTAACTGCGTAGGAGCTTCCCAGGCAATGCGCCGGTGCATTCGTTGTCCACGAATGTAACTGTGCCGTTCACAATGATGTAGCGCATACCTGTTGGCCGTTGTACCAATCGTTTCTCCCCGCCCGGGAAGTCAGTCTCGAACTGGGGCTTGTCGTACAAGAGCCCCAATTCATCCATGTTGTAGACCATGACGTCGGCGAAGTCCCCCACGCGCAACGTCCCCCGGTTCTTCATGTCGGAGAAGGAAGCGGGCAGGGCGCTCATCTTTTGGTGAGCTTGTTCCAAGCTCATGAGACCCTTGTCTCTGATCCAATGAGCCAAGAAATAAACCGGCCACACGCTGTTAACCAAGAACCGTGTGTGGGCGCCGCCGTCGGAAACGGAGATGTGCACGAAGGGGTTGGAAATGTTTTCGCCCCTTGTTTGTTCACTTTGTGTGTCCGCCGGGTGGGCAAACTCGGTCTCCAGTCCCTCGTCGAGTGCGATATCCAAGAACGCGTCCAAGGGGTGCTTGCCCTCTGCTTCGGCGATGTCCGCAATACTCAGGCCCTCATACTTTAGGTTGCGCTCCAGGGCCACTTCGACGACTTGGACTTGCGTCCAGTCCGTCCTGGGGTGAGGGCGGTCTAATACGTCGCGTTTCATGCCATCCCGGATACCATCCTCCGACAGCTTGGCAATCCGCTCTTCCTTGCTGCCAACTAATGGTTGCACCCAATTGGGCATGTAATCGAACAGGTTGTACTCGGATAGCTTGAACTCAGCAACTGTCGGCACCGAACCCTGTTGAGCGAGTATGGGCAATCCCTCTTCTCGCATCTCCTTCAGCCACTCGTAGCCTTCGTCGTTATCTCCCAAAACCACGTGCAGCGGGCGACCGCTCATCCGGACCATCTCAGCAAGCATGTCTCGCTGGCCCGGACGGTCATCGGATATTCCGATTGTCCATCCGATCTGCCCGACACCGAATTCGCTCATCACCTGTGCCAAGGCCAAGAATTCTTCATTGGAGGCCACGTGGCTGGGGAGCCAACTGCCGTCTTCGGGACGGTCTTCTAGGTTTTTATCCGCTGAGATTCCGAAAGCTCCAGCCTTCATAGAGTCATGCAGAATCTGTTTCATTTGGTTTAACTCGGTTTCGGTAACGGAGGTCCGTTCCCTGGCCGGTATCATGCCAAGCACATATCCCCTGAGGGGAGAGAAAGGCACCAACGCCCCAACATTTACGCCGAGCCCTTGGCGGTCCAAACTATCCATGTATTCCGGAAAGGTCTCCCAGTCCCAACGCATACCTTGGCGCATCGATTCTAAAGGTATCGCCTCGATGCGGTTCATCATCCGCATATTAAGGTCCCGGTCCTCGGGTCTGGTGGGAGCGAATCCGAAGCCGCATTGGCCCACCGTCAATGAGGTCACTCCGAACCACCCGGAGAGGGAGGCGTAAGGGTCCCAGTTCAGTTGTGCGTCGTAGTGGGTGTGAAGGTCTATGGCTCCTGGCGCTACAATGCAACCGCTTGCGTCCAATTCTTTAGCGCCCGATGCGGTGATTCTCCCGCTGACCATGGCTACCCGGCCATTTTTGATCCCGACATCCGCACGTTGTCTGGGGAGCCCTGTGCCATCTACCACCGTTCCACCACGTATCACCAAATCGAATTCTGGCATACGATTACCTCCACGTATAAGTTAATTTCCAACTTTTTGCTTGCTAGTTATATGCTTTGTTGGAAGTATATATGAGCGATTGGGCGCAGACAACTATCTCTTTCCGCATAATTACTATTAAATCGAGGTGCGAGTTTTCTTGAGGCATTCAGTTATTGTCATTCCTCCGAAGATAGAAATCAAAGCCTGTCATTCCGAAGAGCGGAGCGACGAGGAATCTCTTACGTTAAAGCCATTTTCCGTTCAGTATTCCCAACTAGGGAAGGTGGCACCCTTGGGGTCGATGCTAATAACCAATGAGACCCCTCGCGGAATTTATCCTGAGGGGAAGTCGAAGGACTCGGTGTGATAGATAAGTTACTTGCACATCAGATTAATTACATCAATTGCTTTACGCAGCAACGACAACATTTTGAACATCGTCTTGAGAGCGTGGTTAATTATGAAACACGCAGGTAAGATTATCGTCAACATCTTCGGGAATTCAAGAGGTAAGCGCTGACAATGCCCAAGCGGATGCTCTTAAACGCCTTTTCAATGAACTGCGTTTCCCACATCCAGCAGGGCATGTGGGTCCGAGACGACACGCGTCAACTCGAATACACTCAGCTCGATCCGTGGGTGGAACTGGCCAAGATTCTGGAAAAGGGCTGCTTCGATGCCCTATTCCTAGCGGACGTAGTCGGCGTCTACGACACCTATCTGGGCGGCCCAGAGACCTCCATCATCCATGGTATGCAGATACCGGCAAACGATCCGGCGTCGCTGGTCCCGGCCATGGCCCATGCCACCGAAAACCTTGGGTTCGCTTTCACGAGCTCAGTTCTCCAGACCCATCCCTTTTCCTTTGCCCGGCAGGTGTCGACACTCGACCACCTGACGAAGGGGCGCGTCGGATGGAACATCGTGACATCCTATCTGCCCAATGCCGGAGCCAACTTCGGCCTCGGCGGGCTACCTTCCCATGATGATCGCTACGACCTCGCCGAAGAGTACATAGATGTTACCTATAAGCTATGGGAGGGCAGTTGGGAAGACGGAGCCGTACTGCGCGACACCGATCGCGGCATTTACGCTGATCCAGCCAAGATTCACCAGATCAATCACGTTGGGAAGCATTTCGAGGTGGCAGGTCCTCACTTATCCGAACCGTCGCCCCAGCGGACGCCTCTGCTGTTCCAAGCTGGTTCTTCAAACCGGGGACGGCAATTTGCCGCCAAGCACGCCGAATGCGTCTTCATAGTTGAAACCCGAGAAAGCCTCAGCAGGGCAGAAAACGTCATAAGTGACATCCGATCTCAAACCACAAGCTATGGCCGCCGTCCGGAGGATGTACTTTTCTTTCAAGGAGTGTCGCCGGTGGTGGGGGGAACTGAGGCGGAGGCCAAAGCCAAAGAGAAGGAGTACATCGAGCAATTCAGCACCGAAGGCTCCTTGGCTCATTTGAGCGGCAGCGTCGGCGTGGATTTGGGAGCGATCGATTTAGATGAGCCGCTGGAGACTATCGATAGCCAAGCCATGCGGGGCTTTGTGAAAAGCCTTATCGAGTCCGCGCCGGACAAGACTCGAACATTTCGCGATCTGATCCGGACCAGGCTGGCGGGTCAGTTTCTTACTGGTGCGCCAGAGCAAATTGCGGACGCTTTACAGGATTGGCAGAACCTGGGTGTGAACGGGTTCAACCTCGTTTATTCGATCACGCCAGGGACATTTGTGGATTTTATAGACTCAGTGGTCCCCATCCTTCAAAAACGAAGTGTTATGCAGCGGGAATATACCCCCGGACCCCTACGACAGAAGGTCTTCGGCGACCCCAAGCTGCCTGCGCGTCATCCAGGCGCAGCCTACCGCCGGGGATGAGCTTGGCATAACGCGCCGCCTAGGGTACTTAAGCTAGTGAGTCGCGTGTCAATTTCGAACAGCGACATATGGATAGCAATCCGTCATTCCGGCGAAGGCCGGAATCCAGGAAACGGTTTGAACCTCCACATTTCTGGACACCGGCCTTCGCCGGTGAGACGAAGAAATACGCCTAGACGGGCCCCTGTCGTTGACACGTCAACCACGTACTGATAAGATTTCCTAGTTAAAAATTTCACGAAACCCGCGATGAAGGGGAGTAGTAGGAAGGGCCCGTCCCAGAGAACCGGCGGTTGGTGCAAGCCGGTGACGGCAGCTTTCCGAACTCGCCCCGGAGCGGCCAGCCTAAACACTCAAGGCACTTGAGTTATTAGGGTGAGGCGGTTAGACCCCGTTAGAAGTCTCCGAGTTGTTCCGACATTGCAGTGGGTTAGCATACCGCTGACGGCTGAACGCTGATAGCAAAGTTGCCGGAAAAGAAGGGTGGTACCGCGGGAAATATTCGCCCGTCCCTTCAGGGGGCGGGTTTTTTGTTGGCCAAAATTAGGGAGCAAAGATGGAACCAACGGGGCCTTTAACCGGCGCAGAGATCGTATGTGAAAGCCTCCTAAAAGAGGGGGTGGATGTGCTTTTCGGTCTCCCAGGGGGCGCGGTCCTGCCCCTTTACGGAGCGTTGGCCAAGTACCCCCAGCTTCGTCATATCCTGGTGCGCCACGAGCAAGGCGCCTCCATGGCCGCCGACGGCTATGCCCGGGCCACGGGCAAAGTCGGGGTGTGCGTTGCGACCTCCGGTCCAGGCGCTACCAACCTGGTCACCGGAATTGCAGGCGCCATGATGGACTCAGTTCCCATGGTCGCCATCACCGGACAGGTGCCCAGGCCCGCCATCGGCCGGGACGCTTTCCAGGAAACCGACGTCACCGGTATCACTTTGCCCATTACCAAGCACAGTTATTTGGTGATGGACGTGGCCGACGTCGCCCCTGCTATAAAGGAGGCATTCCACATCGCCCGCACGGGTAGGCCGGGACCGGTATTGGTGGATATTCCAAGAGATGTGCTTGCCGCAGATAAAACTGAGTTCATATGGCCGGAGCAGGTAGACCTGCCTGGTTATAATCCACCAAGCTTCGCACACCCCGCATTGGTTTCCCAAGCGGCAGAATTAATAAACCAAGCGGAAAAGCCCGTCATTATTACCGGCCATGGGGTGCTAACTTCCCAGGCATCGCCGGAACTGCTGGAGTTTGCCGAAAAAACCCAGATCCCGGTGGTTTCTACCCTCTTGGGGATAAGTTCATTTCCTACAGGGCACATCCTGGACTTGGGTATGGCCGGCATGCACGGCATGGCCCACGCCATCTTGGCTATAGACCAAGCCGATCTGCTAATTTCCCTGGGTATGCGCTTCGATGACCGGGTTACCGGTAGCCTAAAAGATTTTGCGCCCAACGCCAAGATTGTTCACGTGGACATTGACCCATCGGAACTTGGAAAAAACAAGAAAGCCGACGCGGCGGTGGCGGGTGACCTAAAGTGCGTCTTGCAGCAACTGATCCCCCAGGTAACTCCCAACGTTCACATCGATTGGCTGCGCCATATAGAAAGTCTGAAGGGCGAGCACCCACCAATCCAAATCCGTGAGACTGAAGAGCTCTTGCCCCAACATGTGCTGAGGGAGCTCTCAGAGGCAACCAAAGGGGATTCCATCATCGTGACGGGAGTGGGCCAACACCAGATGTGGGCGGCTCAATTCTGCGCCTTCCAAGAACCCAACACACTCATAACATCCGGGGGCCACGGGTCAATGGGCTTTGAGGTTCCCGCCGCTATCGGCGCTAAGCTAGGACGGCCGGAGAAAACAGTCTGGTCCGTTGCTGGCGACGGTGGTTTTCAAATGACCATGTGCGACCTGGCCACTGCCGTAGAGAACAATATCGACGTGAAGTTCGCCATCTTGAATAACGGCAGCCTAGGGATGGTTTATCAATTGCAAGACCTATTTTTTGACAAGGATTATTTCGCCACCGTTTACACGGGGAACCCTGACTTCGTCAAGCTAGCCGAGGCTTACGGAATCACCGGTATTAGGGTGAACGAGCAAAGCCAAGTGGCTGACGCCATCCAACAAGCGATGGAAGTGCCCGGTCCGGTGATCATCGACTTCGTGGTGAAGGAAATCGATAACGTCTATCCCATGATACCGTCGGGTCAGTCGGCCAAACAGATGCTGGAAGAATCCACTCCGAAACGGATTGATTATTAGGAAACGTGGATTAAGGGCAGAATAATGAGCCAAAACGGGCATCAACATACTTTGGTAGCGTTAGTACAGGACCGGCCCGGTGTGCTGACTCGCGTGGCCAGTATGTTCCGGCGGCGGGGCTACAACATTGCCAGTTTAGCCGTGGGCAAGAGCGAGCAATTGGGTCTTTCCCGCATGACCGTGGTGGTGAACGGCGATGAAGACACTGTGTCTCAAGTGACCAAGCAGTTGGACAAGCTGATCGAAGTGATCCACGTCTCAAATATTTCCAATGAAGAGACAGTGGTCCGTGAATTGGCCCTGATCAAAGTCAGTAGCGCCACCGCGAACCGGGGAGAGATAATTCAGATCGTCAACCTGTTCCGGGCCAACATCGTAGATGTGGGATCGCAGTCGATGGTCATCGAGATAACAGGCGAGGAAGATAAGATACAGGCGCTGTACAACTTGCTTGAGCCCTTCGGTATTTTGGAGATGTTGCGCACCGGGCGGATAGCCATGGTCCGGGGCCAGTCCGACGGGCGGGTCAGTGACAGTATCGGCATTGACCTGTACGGAGCCGGGAATGGCCACGGCGAAATAAGGGCTGTTTAAATTTAACGGAAATTTATTGATAAAAGGTTAGGTTGCAATGGTAAACGTGTATTACGACCAAGACGCAGACTTGGGGGTACTGGCTGGAAAGACCATCGGCATAGTTGGCTACGGGAGCCAGGGCCACGCCCACGCCCTCAACCTTCATGACAACGGCCAGAAGGTAGTAGTGGGGCTCTACCCGGAAAGCAAGAGCCGGGAGACGGCTCAAGCAGCTGGACTGGAAGTGTCCGATGTACCTGACGTTGCCAAGCGGGCCGATGTTCTGATGGTGTTAATTCCCGACCATGTTCAAGGACGAATTTTCCGGGACGAAATCGCTCCCAACTTGAGGTCTGGCAGTGCCTTGATGGTGGCCCACGGGTTTAGCATTCACTACCGGGAAATAGTCCCTGCGAACACCGTGGACGTAATGATGGTGGCCCCGAAAGCGCCGGGACACCGGATGCGGGAGCTTTTCCAAGAAGGTGTCGGCGTGCCCAGCCTGCTGGCGGTGCACCAAGACGCCACCGGTAACGCCAAGCAGATCGGTTTGGCCTACGCCAAGGGCGTGGGTTGCACCGGCGCCGGAGTCTTGGAAACCACCATTAAGGACGAAACCGAAAGCGACTTGTTCGGCGAGCAGACCATCCTGTGCGGCGGCGTGACGTCGCTGGTCCAGGCCGCTTTCGAAACCTTGGTGGAGGGCGGTTATCCTGAGGAAATAGCATTCTTTGAGTGCCTCCATGAACTCAAGATGATTGTCGATCTGATGTACCAGGGCGGATTCAACTACATGCGCTACTCGGTCAGCGACACCGCCGAATATGGCGACCTGACCCGTGGACCACGGGTTATCGACGATCATGTCCGGAACAACATGCGGGCCATACTGAAAGAAATCCAAGACGGCACCTTTGCCCGGGAATGGATCGCGGAGAACGACGAAGGCCGCCCAAGGTTCACGCCACTGCGGGCACAAGCCCGGAGCAGCCAGCTTGAAGACGTGGGCAAGCGGCTGCGGAACATGATGCCTTGGATGGACCCCAAAGAAGTCTAAGCAGCTATTGCTAATTACGGATCGGTACCAAGTAATCTGGGGAGAAAAATCATGATGTTGGAGACGTTGAGAGTAGTCCACCATCGCATTCTGGTCCTGGCCGGGCTGGATGTGGTGGACTACGTGACCCTGGCAATTCCTTCCCGAAATTAAGCGCGAATATAGAAAATGACAAGAAGTTAAGGTTTCTTCAATTAGAGCCCACCAAATTATCGAAAAGAGGGAAGGGTAAATATAATGGCTGATAAAAAAGTGTTGTTCCTGGACACAACCCTACGGGACGGGGAGCAGTCCGCTGGCATCGGGATGACCGGCGATGAAAAAATGGAAATTGCCAAGCAGTTGCAGCGGATGCAAGTCGATGTCATTGAAGCCGGTTTTGCTGCCAGTTCTCCCGGAGATTTCTTGGCCGTAAGCAACATCGCCAAGGAGGTCAAAGGACCCATCATCGCTTCTTTGGCCAGGGCGGTTGCCGACGACGTAGACCAAGCTTGGGGAGCGGTCCAGCATTCGGATAGGCCCCGCATCCACGTGTTCCTGTCTTCGTCGGAAATCCACCAGATGCACCAGCTGCGCAAGAACCGGGAAGAGGTCATGGAGATGGCGGTGCGCAGCGTGGAGCGAGCCAAGGGTTACTGCACAGACGTTGAATTTTCACCCATGGACGCGACCCGCACCAACAAGGAATACCTGTTCCAAATGCTGGAAGAAGTAATCCGCGCCGGGGCGACGACCATCAACATTGCCGACACGGTTGGATACGCTATCCCGACCTCCGGGGACTTTGTCCGGCTATTGAACGACGTGCAAGAGAATGTCGCTGGCATTGACAAGGTGACCCTCAGTGTCCATTGCCACAACGACTTGGGCTTGGCGGTGGCCAACAGCTTGGCCGCCATCATAGCCGGAGCCGGGCAGGTTGAGGGTTGCATAAACGGCATCGGCGAGCGGGCCGGCAACGCCTCCTTGGAAGAAATCATCATGGCCTTGGACACCCGGAACGATTTCTTCGGCGTTGACATGTCAGTGGACACGACTCAGATTTATCCGGCTAGCCGCATGGTTAGCCGGGTGACGGGAATGGCTGTCCAATCCAACAAGGCCATCGTCGGCGAGAACGCCTTCCGTCACGCTTCGGGCATCCACCAAGACGGGGTGTTGAAGAACCGGGCCACCTACGAAGTGATGCAGCCTGAACGGGTGGGGGTCCCCGGAAATGCCATGGTGCTGGGCAAGCTCAGTGGCCGGGCCGGACTTCAGTCCCGACTCGAAGCCTTGGGCTATCACTTGAATAGAGAAGAGATCAGCAATGTATTCGAGTCTTTCAAGGTTTTGGCCGACAAGAAGCGTGAAGTCACCGACCAAGACCTGGAAGTCTTGATGGATGAAGAGAAACGGGAAGCAGGGGAGACCATCTCTTACACCCTGGACCATGTGCAGTTCAGCGGAGGCACTCACGATATCGCCACCGCCACCGTGCGCCTCATCGGCCCGGACCAGCAAGCCGTATCCGACGCATCCACCGGCAACGGTCCGGTGGATGCCATCTGCAATGCGATCGACCGGGTGGTTGGCACGTCCTCCAAACTGGTGGATTTCAATGTGCAGGCGGTCACCGAGGGCATCGATTCCCAGGCCACGGTTACCATGAGAATCGAGAGCGGCGGCCAGACGTATACCGGAAGAGGCGCGTCAACGGACACCATGGAGGCCAGCGCCAAAGCATATCTGAGCGCAGTCAACCGCATGCTGGCGGCCGACGAGTCGGCCTCATTACCAGCGGTGGGCAGCACGCCTGACTAAAGGGTATCAGCGGCAGGCTGATAATTTGGTATGACAAAAGGGCACCCCGGTTTCGCCGGGGTGCCCTTTCTATATTCGAAAACATCCTGGGAGTTGAGGCTTGGATGGAGGGCATATTCAACGCCTCGGTACACTTAGGCGGAGAAAATCCCCCTTAATCCCCCTTTACAAAGGGGGAGAGCTTACTCCCTCTACGGCTTGGGCCACCGGTAGCCCTCCTTTCGTAAAGGAGGGTTGGGAGGATTTCCCTGGTCAGCCGGCAGGCGGGTTACACGAAGCAGCAAGCCCTCCTTTCGTAAAGGAGCGTTGGGAGGATTTACCCCAGCGCCAACGCCCTACAGCATCTTCAACTGAAAGCCTGCGTCCACGGTGCGTCCTCGGCTGTCGAGATGGACCGCCGGGTAACCCAATTGCCTCAAGTGGGCGGATAGTTCGGGGAAGCCGTTTACTGTGTAGACCTGTTTAGGAGCAACTTGGCCCACGTACTCCACCAATTCGTTGAAGTCTGCGTGGTCGCTGTAGGGTAGGCTGGAATCGGCCCGCCGTCCCCAAGGGCGGTCTTGGCCAACAGCCCAACCGGTCAACTCCATGAACATCAGGCCTCGCTGGCCATCCAGCCCTATTTGGTTCTTTTTGCCCGGCGGGCTGATCAGGACTTGGCCTTCCGGCCAGCTTCCATCAAAACAACGGTAGCTCCCTGGAAATTCTACTCCGCCCTCTTCGTAAATGCGGGCTATGCGATAAACACTCTCTTCAGCAGCTACGTCAAAGCCCGCCCCCAAAAGCAAATGAATCAACTCTTGAGACTTTCCCAAGCGCCAAGCTTGAACCACCGGTCTGGCACCTCTGGTCAGCCATGAACGCAGAATGTGGAAGGCATTGGCCATGACTTTATCTTGGGGTGGAAAGGTGTATTCGGGTCTGCCGTAGGTGGATTCCATTACCAGAATGTCGCAAGAGACGGGTTCTAGGGGTTCGTTGGTGGGGCTGGAACGGGGCTTGATGTCACCGGTATAGAGCAGTTTCACTCCCGTGGCCTTGGACTCCACCAGAGCTTGGGCCGATCCCAAGCAATGACCTGCCGGGTACAGGGTTAAGACGTAGTCTTTGGTTTCCAGTGGCTCGTGATAATCCAGGTAAACAAGCGCGGAACCGTCCAAGTAATCGGAAAGCAAACGTCCCGTGTTTCGAGTGAGGACGGGACGGGTATGGCGGGCCGTATGGTCGGAGTGGGCGTGGGAGATCAGCCCAAAGTCCCGGCGGCGGAGAGAGTCCAACCACAAATCTAGTTCAGGGAGGTATACTCCCCGCTTGAATGCTACGTCCAAAGTTTTCGGGCTTCCAAGCTTCTACGGCCTCAAGGGGATGACTGGAACGTTTCGGAGTATATCACGGTGATGCCGCGCCATAGTTATGTAATGCAGTGTTTTTTTAGGCAGTCTATTACTGTTGCCATCGTAAGATAGGCTGGCCTGGGGTATAATCTGTCGGGTACAAACCAGATTGCTGGTTTGAGGATTGGTGTATCGAGACCAATGACACAAATAAGCCAACACCACAGGAGGAAACATGCCCGCTGAAGTCGGCGACATTGCGCCGGATTTTAAACTTCCATCAGTAGAACTAGGGGACATTAGTTTAAGCAGTTACCGGGGTGAAAAGACCGTTGTCCTGTCCTTCCACGTTTTTGATTTCACCGCTGGTTGAACCACAGCAGCAATGACGTTCCGGGGAGCCAATGACCGGTTCGTCGAGAAAAATGCCCAGGTTCTGGGCATAAGCTGCGACTCGGTTCACTCTCACAGAGCATGGTCCGCATCCATGGGCGGTCTGAACTACCCGGAGCTGTCCGACTTTCATCCAAAGGGCAAAGTTACCACCGAATACGGGCTTTGGAATGAAGAACGGGGAGCGGGCAGTAGGGCCGTGATCATCGTGGACAAAGAAGGCGTTATTCGCCACCGGCAGACCTACACGCCGGGTGTGTTGCCCGACGCCGAGCAAATATTGGGGATCGTGGACTCTCTATCCTAATGCGTCAACTTAGTACTGCAACCCTCGATTCGAGACCTTAGAATCTGGCGGCCACGTTATTTTAAAATAAGGTGGCCGCTGTCTTGTCCGGTCAGTCCTGTTTCAGTCCTGTTTAAGTTCCGGGCGGAGGATGTTGATTGTCGGGAGAGTTGGTTGCCGCGCTAATTTCTGCGCTCTTAAACATGGCCCTTTATTCCAGCCAACTCGCACTGTACTTTTGGGAACGGGGCCGGAGGTCCGGCCTGGGCAAAGAGCGGTTATTTGCCCCCTACTAGTACTACACCGGCAGCTTAGGCGACACCATCGGTCTCACCATAATGTCAGTCGGTGTTGGCAACGCCTTCCTAGACGACTTGCGTTTTACCTCGTGGATGTCCTTGGCGCCGGCCCTTGGCCTAACGGTTTGCTGGGGTTATTACCGGTACTGCAGGTATGCCGGGGTAAATGACTGGGGATTCAGCGGCGGTGCACTGACGATCGCAGGCCGGTTCCATTTGGTCTACATCTTCTTCGGGGTATCGGTGGCCGGCGCCGGGATTGGATTCCTAGCCAGCGGCAACTTTGATCCCTACCTGCTGGCGGCCGTTGCTGGCGGGATTTTCTACCTCCTGGCTTTTGCATTGGACCTACGGGCGGGCCACCACCAGACTCCCCAGAAATATAAGAGTTGAGGTTCACTGCGGAGCGCATCCACCCGGAATTTTCCAAAAAATAAACGACCGTTTTACGGGCCGTTTACTGTATCGAAAAATTCTGTCGCTGCTGGGCCGGGGAATAAGGACCTATCTATCCTACTTTTTCATCAGTCGCTGCTGGGCCGGGAAATAGGGTCCATCTAGCCTACTTTTTCAACCGAGTAGCGGAGAGTACCTTTGGGGACATTGATAACGACTTGGTCGCCGACTCCCCGGTCGAGAAGGGCCTGGCCCACCGGTGAGGTGGTGGAGATCTTGCCGGACGGGGCGTCCGCTTCTCTCACGTCCACCAGCAGATAAACCACCTTCTTGCCGGAATCTGTGTCCCTAAGTGTCACCTTGGCTCCTACGCCGGTGCGCTTGCTGGCTTTCTTGCCTTTACCCAGAATTTCAGCGTTTGAGAGGCTAGCCTCTAGTTCCCGGATTCTGGACTCAATAATTCCTTGGCGTTCCTTGGCAGCATCCAGAGGTGCGTTTTCCCGAAAGTCTTTGTCTTCCATCGCTAATTTAATGTCTTCTACCACGCCGACCCTTTCACCCTTCAGGAGCTCCACTTGAGCCACTAGCCGGTCGTACCCTTCTTGGCTCAGTTGGGTGCTGGCTCTGGTTACGGTGATTTTGCCGCCACCGGCGCCGCGACGGCCTCGAGGGAGCCGCAGATGGGCTGCCAAACCGTTTTGGATCCAACCTTCATCTTTCCAGTAACCGAGGAAAGTTTTGACCGGGCTTAGCCTGGAGACGGACTCTAATCCGCCTAGGCCAATGTGCTGGGCGTATTCAGCCACTTGGGCCGGGGTAACTTCAATGACATTTCTTTCCCTCCCGCACCAGGCGACAAACCGGCCCACTTCCGAATGATCTAGCACCGCGCCTTTGCCGTTTTTCTTGGCCGACATAAACTTGGTTAAAGCTTCCGAAAGAGAAGGACCGGCTTGAATCGTCAAATCCATTACCTCCAGAGGCTAGAACGCGAGCGAAGGAGTTTTCGTTACGCGTTTCCGCTTCCAATTTCTTCTTTTGTAACGATTGTCCCCACCTGCCCACCATGCCTCTTCGGATGATCCAACTCAAGAATTGACACCCGCCCAACCTTGGGGATAACCTCGATTATCATAGCAGTTTCCACGTAGGATAGCAATCTAAACTGGTTGTTTTTACTGCTGTCGATCAAGCCGAAAACGAGGACCCTTCCATCCCTTTTGATCGGGCCCCTACCTGACTTCGGAGTTATGGGTGTATACTACCGCCCGATATATCAACCGGATTATCAATCAGAAATTCGGCCAATAATCAGACCCAAAACAAACAGTTCTGTGGGAGCTTTGAACCAGAGCGGCGAAAAGGAGCAGGCACCATGAAAGTAGTCCAAATCGACAATCACGGCGGACCGGAAGCCTTGCAATACCGGGATGCCCCAGACCCCACTCCGGGCAACGGAGAAGCGGTGGTAGACGTTCAAGCCGTGGGTGTTAACTTCACCGACACTTATAGCCGGGCTGGGGTCAATCCAGTGGCCAGCCTTCCTTGGACCGCCGGTGTTGAAGCAGCGGGGGTGGTCCGCTCGGTAGGCCCCGGAGTGACCGAGGTAAGCGCCGGAGATGAGGTCGCGTTTTGCACCGTCCCCGGAACATACGCTGAGCAAGTTTTGGCCCCGGCCTGGAGGCTTGTCAAGCGGCCTGCCGGACTGGACGCCAAGGCGGGCGCGGCGGCAATCCTCCAGGGAATGACCGCCCACTATCTGTGCCACTCCACCTATGCGGTGCAAAAGGGCGACAAAGTGCTGGTTCACGCTGGCGCCGGCGGCACCGGCTTGCTCCTGACCCAGATGGTCAAAAAGCTGGGCGGCCACGTTTTCTCTACGGTGTCGACCGAGGAGAAGGCCGAGCTTTCCCGGGGGGCCGGGGCGGACCAAGTCATTATTTACACCCAGCAGGACTTCGCCGAGGAAATCAAAAAAGCCACCGGCGGCGAAGGCGTACAAGTGGTCTACGATTCGGTGGGAAAAACAACCTTCGACCAGAGCCTTGCCAGCTTGGGGCGACGGGGTCACTTGGTACTGTACGGAGCAGCCAGCGGTCCTCCGGCAGATATGAATCCGGGGGTTTTGGGCCGCGGCTCTCTGTCCTTGACCCGCCCCGGCCTCGGGGATTACACCACCAACAGGGAAGAGTTGGAGCAACGCTCGGGCGACGTGTTGGGCTGGGTCAAGTCCGGGGAGCTCAAGCTACGAGTAGAGCACATTTTCTCATTATCCGATGCGGCGGAAGCTCACCGGCAGTTGGAAGGACGGGCGACCACGGGAAAACTCCTGCTCATCCCGTAAGCGCTTCGGACGCATTGTTGCTGGGAACATAATTGTTGACCTAATCGGTCAACTTTCTATATAATATTTGGTCTAGGCAGAATCACAGGAGGCCGGAATGACAGAGGCAACCCTGACCAAGGAAACAGTTACCGAAGCCCTGAAAACCGTTTACGATCCGGAAATTCCCGTGAATATCGTTGACTTGGGGCTGGTATACGATGTTCAAGTCAATGACGAAGGCGCAATTTACGTCCAGATGACGCTAACGTTCCCGGGCTGCGGTATGGGACCTTTCATAGCTCAGCAGGCAGAATGGGCGGTGCAGGACTTGGATGGCGCAGGTGAAGTGGAAATAGAGATGGTGTTCGATCCTCCGTGGACGCCTGAGCTGATTAGTGAAGAAGCCAGATCCCAGTTGGGCATTTAACGGTTTCATAACATGGCGACTCCTCCCGAAAAAACCGGCCCTGAAAACGCTCGCTTAGAGCAGATTAAGCGTTCCTGGCAGCAGAAGCGCCAGATCACGGACCGACTGGCCGACGTGCAAACCAAAATCGGCATCTACAGCGGCAAGGGCGGTGTGGGCAAGACCACCGTTTCAGTTAATCTGGCTGTCACCCTGGCGAAGGAAGGCAAGAAGGTGGGGCTGCTGGATGTGGATATCGATTGCCCCAACGTCACCAAAGTATTGGGCATTTCCGACAAGCCGGACTACGTGGACGGCCAGATTATTCCCGCGGAAAAATGGGGCGTTAAAGTAGTCTCCATGGCCTTCTTTCAGGAGAAGGAAGAAGAGGCGATCATCTGGCGCGGTCCCATGATCCATAACGCAATAAATCAGTTCCTGCAAGTAACCCAATGGGGAGAACTGGACTACTTGCTTGTGGACCTCCCTCCCGGCACTTCCGACTCCCCACTCACCGTCATGCAAACCTTGCCCATGGACGGTTTCGTGGTGGTCAGCACCCCTCAGGAACTGGCCAACATTGACGCCAAGCGCTGCATCAACATGATCCGCAAACTCAACCTGAATGTGCTGGGCGTGGTGGAAAACTACGCTGGTGAAATATTCGGTGAGGGCGCCGGTAAAGACCTGGCCGAAGACGTCGACGCTCCGTTTTTGGGTTCAATGGCTCTCCGGGCCAGTTACCGTGACTCATCAAAGCCGACGGCGTTGGCAGACCCGGATGTCGGAGAAGAGTACATCACCTTGGCCGATGGTATGCGGAAAAGCCTGAAGGAATTCGGGAGAGCCGCAGCCTAGGTTGAGTTCAACCTGGCCTTGGACATGATCGACGGCTCCAAATCCCATCCGCCGACAAGCTCTGAGCGGTAACTGAGATCTTGGTCCGTTCGTGGTGAGCCCGTCGAACCACCGCCTACTTAATTACCCAATCATGGCGACCTCGTCGGACCACTCGCTTGTTGAATGAACCGCTCATGGTGGCTGGTCGATTCGCACCAAACCTACTTTAATCTATAGATCCTTCGACAAGCTCAGGACGAACGGAAGTTATATTTTCGCTCATGGTGAGCCTGTCGAACCAACTGCTTTAACAGCCGCTAAGAATCGTCCCCCGACACAACCCCTGACTTAGACGTCCCCGCTGGCGCATGACCGTTTACACTATCTGGCGACCCGTTGACTTCTACTGCAGCGCCTTGAGCCGCCTCCACTATTTGGCTCCTCACCAGTCGGCCGCTACGCTCCCCCTCCGACGTGATGTTCATCAACAGCTCTACTTCCAAACTCATTGCCTCTTGGGAATAGGCCGTCTGTTCCCCCATGCGGCGGAACTTTTGGTAGCGCCGTTTCAACAGCTTGCCGGGGGATAGTTTGGCCAACTCGCCGATTTCCTGGGCAACCGCCAACTGCATTGTGGCTGCAGCTTCTCTGGGATTAGTATGAGAGCCCCCTTCCGGCTCGGGAATAATTAAGTCACCAACGCCCAACTCCAAGCAATCTTGGGCCGTTAGCATTAGCGCTTGGGCCGCCTCCCGGTCCAGCATGTGGTCTGGAAACGGACCGCCCAAGTGATGATTCAGCGAAATGGGAGAATAAATCGAGTATTGCTGCAATAGAATCCGGTCTGACAATCCCAACGCCAGGGCACCCTCGCTGCCACCTTCGCCGATTATTACGGAGACGATTGGGACGGGGGCCTCCATCATCAAGGAAAGCGTCGTCGCAATTGCGTTTCCGATTCCCTGCTCCTCCGCTTCCAGTCCCGGATGTGCGCCCTGGGTGTCGATCAGGGTCACCAGTGGCAATTTGAAACGTGCGGCCAAGGTAATAAGCCTTTGGGCTTTGCGCAGCCCGTCGGGATAAATGTGGTAGCGCTCACCCTCAAGAGGGGGACGCCGTTGTTGACCGATTATCACCACCGGCTCTCCAAATAGGAAGCCGACGCCCCCAACGACGGAGCGGTCATCGCTGCTTAAACGGTCTCCCCTTAATTCAATGAACGGGTCCAACATAGACCGGATATAAGCCATCGCCAGGGGTCGCTCGGCGTGACGGGCAATGGTGACCGACTCCCACACATCGGCTTCCTGAAGGGGCTCAATTTCGGTCTTGAGCATCTCTTTGAATTCCCCATCATCCGACTTTTGGGCCGTGAGAATCCGCAACAGGGTGGACAAACGGCTTTGCAACGCCTCTCTGTCCACAACGTTGTCCAACAACCCATGGCTAAGGTGGGCCTCAGCTGTGTGTGCGTCCAAGGGCAAAGGCCGGTCCGACGCTTCCTTTAGAGCGCGCAAGGACGCAAGACCGATTAACGAACCGGGCTCGGCCAGAATGATGTCGGCCAAGTTGGCGAAGCTGGCGTAAGCCTGGCCCGTCGATGGGTTGGCGAGTACTACGATGAAGGGGGCCTGTTCTTCTCGGAGCCGGTTGGCCGCCGTCACGGTTTTGGCCATCTGCATCAGTGACAGAACGCCTTCTTGTGTGCGGGCGCCACCGCCCGAAACCAAGGCGATTACCGGCAGGCCTCTCCTGGCAGCATTCTCCAAAGCGGTGGCGATTTTTTCGCCCACAACGCTGCCCATGCTGCCTCCCATGAAGCCGAAATCCAGCACAACCAGCATTACGTCATTACCATCAATCTGGCACCGGCCGGTGACTACGGCTTCCGTCAGGCCAGTCCGGTTTTGGTCTTGGGTCAGCAAGTTACGGTAGCGCCCTCTCCTGGAAAAGGAAATGGGGGCTATAGAGCTGAGGTACTTGTGGGATTCCTTGAACGAGCCTTTGTCCGCCAAAAGTTCGATTCGCTCTCTGGCGGTGAGGCTGTAATGAAAGCGGCAAAATGGGCAAACGCGGTAGGTCAGGTAGGCTGTGGACTCGCCGATTGGCTCCTCACACAACAAGCAACGGTCATGGACGATCGAGATATAAACCTTCTCGGAGTCTCCATCCCGCCGAAATAGGTGAACCAAAAAACTGGATAAGTTCCTCAATTATGCCACTCCACCTCAAGCGGCGGCGGCACTCGCGGTGCGCTACGGCGTCTGCGCCAGCCCGGCCACTGCTTCTATGATACAACGATGGACCTGGAATTTAAATGTGCGGATGGCGGCCGTCTTGCTCCCTTGGGCGCTATTAGATATCGGCAAATATTGGGGATCCGGTTTTCGTTTCAGGCAAACGCTGGCTTTCTCCGCCACCCTGTTTTAAACTCTCGCGTGTTACGGGCGTATTACCGGAGTATTACCAGCTTTAGAATCCAGTTATCCACAATAGCCAAGCTAGGGGGGCTTATATGTCCATCTCACATGAAACCCTGAAAGCGATGATTCGAGATTATAATGGCTTTGATTTATCCGATGAGGAACTGGAACTCGTGCGCCCGGAATTGGAATATTACCTTGACGAACTTAGAAGATTGGATGCGCTAGATTTGTCCGACGCTTTTTCCAGCCGACTGCTCCGTCTGCCGGAGTAGTGCTTCGTACCTGCAACCAACGCAATCATGGCAACAAAGACCTTTCGTGGCTACCAAAACCGTTGGTGGTGAGCCCTTCGGCGCCGCTCAGGACAGGCCTGTCGAACCATCGGCACATCACCTCTGAACGGATTTAACGAAAACGAAGGATTCTAACCCGGATCACTCTACCTGTGTAGATTTCATTAGGAGGGAAATATCATGTCCAACACCGATCTCCTACAAATGACCATTTCCGAGTTGGCGCCTAAAATCCACAGCAAAGAAATTTCGCCGGTTGAGCTCACCGAAGCGTCCCTGGCCGCCGCCGAGACGCTGCAAACCGACCTGAACTCTTTCATTGCTATCCTTCACGATAGGGCCATGGATCAAGCGCGGGAAGCAGAGACGGACATATCCCGTGGCGATTACCGGGGTCCTCTCCACGGCATACCCATCGGCTTGAAGGACAATCTGGCGACCGCCGGCATAACCACTACTTTGGGCACCAAAGTGCTGGCCGACCATGTGCCGGAGGAAGACGCTGAGGTGGTCCGCCGTTGTCGCGATGCCGGAGCAATAATCATCGGGAAAGAGAACTTGGAGGAGTTCGCCGCCGGGGCAACATCCAACAATCCCCACTTCGGGGCGGTGCATAATCCTTGGGGATTGGACCACATTCCCGGCGGGTCCAGCGGCGGCGGCGGCGCCAACGTTGCCTCCGGGGTTACGTTTGCGTCTCTGGGAACCGACTTGGGCGGGTCCGTGAGATTGCCGGGAACCTTCTGCGGTGTTGTAGGCCTGAAACAAAGCTTTGGTCGGGTCAGCCAGCGGGGATTGTTGGTCACCAGCTTTAACGGCGATCACATCGGCCCGATGACTCGCTCGGTGGCTGACAGCGCTCTTATGCTTCAAGTCCTGGCGGGCAACGACCCCTTGGACCCCAGCACGGTTCCGGTTCCGGTGCCTGATTACAGCGCTCATCTGGGAAAGGGCCTTAAGGGACTGAAAATGGGCGTTCCTTCCAATCACTATTTCGACATGCTGGACAGCGAGGTAGAGGAAGCAGTGCGAAGGAGCATTGCGGCATTGGAAGAGTTGGGAGCTGAACTTCAAGAAGTCAGTTTGCCATCGATGGAATACATCGGGGCCTTGCGTATTTCAGCCATGGCTGACGGCATAGTAACCCACGAGCCTTTTATCAAGTCCAACCGGGAAGATTACGGGCCCGACACGCTGTACCGCACTATCCCAGGCCAATTCGTGCTGGGCAGAGACTATTCCAAGTCTTTGAAAGTTCAGCGTCTAATCCAAGAGGAATACGCCCGGGTCATGCAGCAAGTGGATTTTTTGATTACCCCGACGGCTCCGGTGCCAGCGCCGCGCATCGACGCTAAGTACATCACCATGGACGGGGTAGAACACCGAGTAAGGGGACCGGGCTCCAGCTTGATTTCTCGGAACACCAGCCCGCTAAACGCCATCGGGTTGCCTGCTATCACCGTTCCCTGCGGTGTCAATAAATTGGGCCTGCCTATCGGGGTCCAGTTTATTACCGGCCCCTTTGAAGAGAGTCTGTTGTTCCAGGTGGCGGACTGCTACGAAAAGGTATCGCCCAGTCAGGGCCTTCGCCCCAAGGTAGCGGTGGGAACATAGAGGGTCGCAGTATTTTTCATCTGAATGACAAGCCTACAAGACTCCTCCCTTATCACCCCGAGTGGAGCGAGGGGTCTCAGGGCTAGGCTGAACCTATACACGAGATTTCCTGACGCAGTCGAGGACTCGCCATGGAGTCGAAGCCTCATCGTTTCGCTCATCGGAATGACAGACTTAGAAAAACTGCTCCCTTGTCACCCCGAGTGGAGCGAGGGGCCTCAAGGCTAGGCTGAGCCAATATACGAGATTCCCCGACGCAGTCGAGGACCCGCCCCGATGCCATCGGGGGAGCCTCATCGCTTCGCTCACCGGAATGACAACGGGCGTCGCTCGGTCGGCTATCGATTACCGTGGTAGAATGTTGCGGTTCGAAAGTGGGAGCATAAATGCTTCCAGTTACTGATTAACGAAATTGGAGGGTCGACATGCCACAGAGTTGGGTGGACATCAACGTTAATAACGAAAACATGGAAGGGTACCTGGCCCGGCCCGAAGGGGAGGGCAGGAGCCCGGCGGTGATAGTGATTCAAGAGATTTGGGGGGTCAACTCCCACATCCAGTTCCTCACCGACCGCTTTCCGGCGCTGGGCTACGTGGGATTGGCCCCGGCCATGTTCCACCGCGACGGCCCCATGACCATGGGCCTTCACGAAGAGATGGAGACGGCCGTGGCCCGGATGGGCCGCTGCACCGATGTCGGCATCATTGCCGACGTGCAAGCAGCGGTGGACTACTTGAAAGCCCAGTCTTTTGTGGATTCGGACCGCATAGGCATCGTGGGATTTTGTTTCGGGGGCCGGGTGACTTATCTGGCGGCCTGCACCGTCTCCGATCTTAAAGCCTCGGTGGTCTACTACGGCGGATTTATCCCCGTGGCCCGGGGTGACGGTCCTTCTCCCCTGGAGCGCACATCCGGCATTTCGGCGCCGATGCTGGGGTTATTCGGTGAAGACGACGCCAATCCCTCCCCCGAAGAGGTGGCGTCCTTCGCTGCCGAGTTGGATAAGCACAACAAGACCTACGAGTTCCATACCTACCCTGGCGCCGGGCACGGCTTTAATTGCAACGCCCGTGCCAGCTACCGTCCGGAGTCGGCGCGGGACGCCTGGGGCAAGGCCATGGCCTTCTTCGACACCCATCTAAAGGGTTAAGGGCTAGTCACCAGCTGTCGAGGGTTAGAAAGGCCCCCGCCGCCGAGCTGCGGTGGGGGCCTTTCCAGTAGGTCGTTTTGTTGCTACTCAGGGTTTTACTTGCGGTAAGTCTGACGGAATTGAAGACCCTGCTCAATTGCGCACGAGATTTCCCGACGCTGCCGAGGACTCGCGACGGAGTCGGAGCTTCTGTCGCTGCGCTCCCTCAGAATGACATTGGAATATATTGCGAATGTGCTTCAGGCGATTTCCAATCCCGTCTTGGACGATACTATACGTATCTAATCGACATTAGCCCAAGACTTCCGCTCGATGCTCTACATCACCGACCGGACCACGCCTCCGTCCACTAATATGGTGGTCCCGGTGACGTAGCCGTTTTTCTCCGAGGCTAGGAAAGCCACCAAGTCGGCCAGTTCCTCAGGACGGCCAAAGCGGCCCAGCGGGATGCTGGATGAGCGGGCTTTTAGCGCATCTTCTGTGGATACGCCCGTCTCTTGGCCTCTGGTCTCGAAGATGTGCACCATCCGGTCAGTTAGCAAAAACCCGGGCGCCACGTTGTTAACCAAGATGTTGTCCCGGCCCACCTCATCTGCCAAGCTCTTGGCATAGGCCACCGCTCCCATGCGGGTGACACCGGAAGTCACCAGGTTGTCGATGGGCTGGTAGACGGTGCTTGCCAGGATGTTTATGATGCGCCCCCAAGACTGCTTTTTCAGGTGGGGCACCGATTCCCGGCTCATGCGGATGAAAAAGTTAAGAGCCATCTGTATGGCTTGGTCCCACGTTTCTTCCGTGGTGTCCAAAGCCCGGCCTTCCGGGGGACCGCCGGAGTTGCTAACGACGATGTCCAACCGGCCAAAGTGGTCCACCGTTGTTTGGATCAGGTTTTGGATATCAGGCAAGCGGGAAAGGTCTCCCGGCACCGTCAGGACCTCGGCGTCAGTGGCGGTGCGGATTTCCTGAGCCGCCGTTTCCAAATCCTCGGTGTTCCGGCTGCAAATGGCCACGTTGGCGCCCTCTTGTGCCAAGGAATATGCGCACGCTCTCCCCAAACCTTTGCTGCCGCCGCCGATGACCGCCACTCTTCCCTTGATGCCTAGGTCCATTGTTCTCTCCTTAGGCCTGATTTAAATCCCGAATTTTCGCTCCGGGATTGCCTCATCCTACCAACGGTACCCGGCGGCGGCAACCCGGTGACTAGAGCCGGTGTCGAAAATAGGTGCCCGTGGTAACATACCCTCGTTCCGATTACAGTGGATTAAAAACCTACCTTGGGGGAATTATGACTATATCCGGGATGGGCGTGGTTTCTAGGAAGGCCGGTGAGCCGTCCCAGTTGGAGGAAATCATCTTGGAGGAGCCGGGCCCTGGTGAAATCTTGGTCCGTATCCAGGCCAGCGGCGTGTGCCATACCGACCTGATGTACAAGGAAGGGAGAATTTCCGACGAGTTTCCTTACCTGCTGGGCCACGAGGGAGCGGGCATCGTTCAGTCTGTGGGCGAAGGCGTGACCACCCCGGCGGTTGGAGACTATGTGATCCTGGCCTGGCGGGCTCCTTGCGGCCGGTGCCGATTTTGCCAATTGGGACAGCCAAATTTGTGCTCCGCCAGCCTAAACGCCCAACCACGCATGACTACCAAAAGCGACGGCAAAGCGCTGAGCCCGGCATTGGGCATCGGTACGTTTTGCACCCACACCGTGGTGTCAGCCACCCAGGCGATTCCGGTGCCGACGGAGTGCCCACCGTCCCAAGCGTGTTTGATTGGCTGCGGCGTCATGACCGGGGTCGGAGCGGCGTTATATACGGCCGCCGTCCGCCGGGGCAGCACGGTGGCAGTTTACGGTTGCGGAGGTGTAGGTTGCAGCGTAATTATGGGCGCCAAACTGGCCCGAGCCGGGCAAATAATCGCCGTGGACATTGCCCAGAACAAGCTTGACTGGGCGCAGCAGTTCGGCGCCACCGACTTGGTTGACGCCAGCAAAACCGACCCGGTCGAGGCGATAAAGAACCTGACCGGCGGGAACGGCGTGGACTACTCCTTCGAAGCCGTCGGTTCTCCTAATACACTGCTGCAAGCTCTCTGGTCTCGGGATTTGGCGGGCACTTGCACCTTAATAGGGGTCCCTGACCCGGCTATGAAAATGGAATTGCCCATGCTCCAGTTTTTCGGGCTGGGCGGCTCATTAAGAGTGAGTTGGTACGGCGACTGCTTGCCTTCTCGGGATTTCCCGCTGCTGGCCAATTGGTACATCAACGGCGAACTAGACTTGGACCGGGCGGTAACCCGCGAAATCGGGCTGGAAGACGCTGAGGCGGCTTTCGATGCGATGGAGCGGGGAGAGACACTGCGGTCAGTTATCCGGATTCCGTAGATCGGTTTTAGCTGTCAGCGGTCAGCGGTCAGCTTTGGTCGACCGTTAGTATGCGTTTCCAGTAATTGGGATTAGTTTCAGGGACAGGCTATCACGTGAGTATTGACACCCGCATAGCCCAGACTTATGCTGACGAAAATTTCCCGACATCTGTAACGTTTGGTTGATCTACACGGCTACCTCAACAGTTAATCAGAGGCGGCCGACCGCAATCAATTGGAGACGCATTGAGTAACGCAGACCGGATGATGGAAGGGGCTATGGACATTCACGTCCACTTCGCCCCGGACCCAAAGGTGGAGCGGCGGGGCAGCGCCATAGACGTAGCCAAGCAGGCCAAGGACATGGGCATGCGCGGGCTGGTGCTAAAAAGCCACGAATATCCCACCCATCCCGTCGCTTACACGGCCAGTCAAGCCGTCCCGGATATCACCCTGATTGGCGGGGTTGCCTTAGACCTAGAGGTTGGCGGGCTGAACCCCTTGGCGGTTGAGTCCACCGCCAAGATGGGAGGCAGGGTAGTTTGGATGCCTACATATTCAGCCCGGGCCGACCGGCAACGTAAGGGTTTGGACGGTGGCATCTGCCTCCTAAACGACAATGGCCAATTGGTGCCCGAGATCTTCGCTATTTTGGAGCTAATCAAAGCCCACGATATGGTGCTGGCCACCGGTCATATTTCCACCGAGGAGAGCATGGCATTGGTGGCCGAGGCGCGTAATATTGGCATCAAGCGGGTGGTGGTCACCCACGCTACAACCATGGCTTTCTGGAACGGAATGACCGTGGAAGACATGAAAAATTTGGCGTCAATGGGGGCCTACATCGAGCACTGTCTGCACGTCATGATGCCCTTGACCAACCGTATGCCACCCAAGGAGTTGGCGGAAACCATGGCAGCCATCGGCCTGGAGAATTGCATCGTCAGCAGCGACTTTGGCCAGGACCACCATCCCATGCCAGCTGAGGGGATGCGGATGGGCGTGGCGACTCTGCTACAAGCGGGGATGGAGGAAGTGGAGATTGGGTTGCTGGTGAAGGACAACCCATCGCGCCTGCTGGGAATTTAGGTTCCAACGGGGCCTGATTCGGACTTGATACGTGAGTCCGGTCTAGGCTCGTTCCGCTCGTCCTGGGCCCTTCGACTAACTCAGGACAGGCTTGTCGAAGGATACCCATCGTTGGGTGTGCTTAGGCGGGACCCAGCACCTATGCGGCAACCAGGTATCGCTCGTGGTGGGATTTCAAACGACCTAACTCACCTTAAACATGGCGATGGTTCGACAAGCTCACCACGAGCGCAAAATTTCGACCGTTCGTCCTGAGCCCTTCGACTAACTCAGGACAGGCTCGTCGAAGGATGTCCATCGTTGGGTATGCTTAGGCAGGTACCACCTCCCACCCCTGAATCAAGTATCGATCGTGGTGGGATTTCAAACGACCTAACTCGCCCTAATCACGGCTGGGGTTCGACAAGCTCACCACGAACGTAGTCACTAACTACCTGCAGCAGGAGAACGTGACCTCAATCGCTTTGTCCGGACCCAAGTTATTTGTATCCACCTTGGTCCAGTGGGCGATGCGGTACCCCACCACCCAGGCGATGCCCCGCTCGGTGACTAGCAGGGGCACTCGTTTGCGCCAATCCCTAGGGATCCCAGCGTCGGTGAAGAAGTCCTGCAACTTTTTCTTACCAGCCAAACCCAATGGATGAAATCGGTCTCCCGGTAGCCAATGCCTCATCCGGAATTGTTTTCCAATCGCCTCACGGTCGAAGTAGGCCGTCCAAGATTCACTCCCCAAAACCGGCGGGGGGGATGCAGATGGTCCGCCCTTGAAATCGATTTGGCTGGAGTCAACCAAGCGAAAAGCGATTTCCCAGGCCCCGGATTTTACAGTTATCGGGTCGCCGCTTTGTGGCGCCGACTGAGGTGCTTGGTCTTGGTCTATTTTCGGGAATGGGCAAGGAAGGCTGGGCTCCCGGGACAACCTTAGATAATTATATGAGCGGTGCAGCTTCAGGCCGCCCGGAAGGTCCAAGCTGCGGCCAGCGGGTGATGACTGAACCAGCCCGGCCATGGCTTCTAAGTGACGCTGGCTCAACCTGCGGGTATCTCCAGCGATATGGCTGTAAGCCTTGCGCAATAGCAGTTTTTGTAATGCCGGGTGAGCCTGGGCTAATTCCGGTTGGCGGAAGTCCACCCCGCCGTTGGTTTCCATGGCAACTTGGCCCCACAACCGGTTGGTCTCTCCATCCATGTAGTCCAATTCCAATGAGGTTGTTTGAGACAGCCGGACCAACGCCTCGCGAACCTTGGGATTGAACTCGGACTCTAAAAGGGGCAGCAAATTCAGGCGAATCCGGTTCCGGGTAAAATCGGGCAAGCTATTGCTGCTGTCTTCCCGGTAGTCTTTGCCCAACTCCCGGCAATAACCAAGCGTGTCGGCCTTGGAAAGGCTCAGAAGCGGTCGAAACAACATGAGTCCGCATTCTTCATTGTGGCAGGGATTGGGGTGGCAGGGATTGGGCCAAGGCCACGGAGAAAGTTCTGTCATGCCCCGGAGGCCACTGGCGCCAGAACCTCGCATTATGTGCAGCAGTATGGTCTCTGCTAGGTCATCGGCTGTGTGGGCCACGACCACCGCTGTGGCGCCAATTGTCCCAGCCACCTGGGCTAGGAAACGGTAGCGGAATTCTCTGGACGCCTGCTCAAGGGAAGAGATGCGCCGCCCCTTCCGGTAGGCCAGCACGTCACCTTCTTCAATCGTCGCCTCCAGCCCCAATTCCCGGGCGAGGTCCAACACGAACTGTGCGTCTCGGTCGGACTCGTCACCCCGCAATTTGTGATTCAGGTGGGCCACGTGGAGGCGAAGGCGGTGGGCGTCCTTGATGCGAGAAAGGCAATGAATCAAGGCAGTAGAGTCGGCGCCCCCGGACACACTGACCAGTAGAGAACTATCGTTGCCGGAATACCCGGCCCGGCGTAGGGCGGCGGCCACCTCCGTGTCGAGCCTATCCGTGCCCAACTTTACCATGGCGGTCAACGGCCTCTCTATCGGTTCTCGGGGGACAGGTGAGCCGTGGAGTTAAAGCTGCTCATACGACGGCCTCGCTGATCGATTTCCACCGTGCAGATGGAACTCAAGCTGAGAGTCATGGCGTGAAAGCTTGTAAGGGGCATGTCCAGGATCTTGCCGATCAAGGAGCGGATAGCGAAATTGTGAGACACCAAAATCAAAGTTTCGTCTGGGGTCTCTGTCTGAAGGTGCGCTTGCTCCAGCTCGACTAAGGCACTCCAAGCCCGGTTTTGAAGTTCCAACAGGGACTCGCCGCCGGGCATACTGACGCTGGAAGGGTCCTCCCGCCACGCAGCGAACACTTCAGGCCAGCCTTCACGCATTTCTTCTCCAGTCACCCCTTCCAGGTCGCCAAGGCTCAACTCTTGGACGCCCGGAACCTCCTTAACGGCCTTGCCGCTCAGCCGGGAGATCTCCTGGGCCACCTGCATGGTGCGCTTTAGCGGGCTGGCGTACACCACCGAATGCTGCCACTTCACCACTGCCTTGGCCGTCTCTTCAGCTTGAGACAGACCCCTGTTGTTCAATTCAATGTCATGCCAGCCTTGGAATTTACCCAACTTGTTCCACTCGGTTTCACCGTGGCGTACCAGCACCAACTTCATGCGCCAGCCCCTTCCTGGGGGCCATTGCCGTCTTGGGCAATTTGGAACCGGCGCAACTCGACTTTATCTATCCTGACGCCGTCCATCGCCTTGACGGTCAACCTGAGGTCTTCATACTCCACAATGTCGCCCTCTTCGGGTATCCGGCCAAGGGAATCCAGAATAAATCCGGCCACAGTCTGATAACCGCCTTCAGGCAGGCCCACATCCAGTTCGTCGTTAATCTCCAGGATACCCACGGCTGCGTCCACACGGAAGGTGTGCTCGTCTACCGAAACGAAAGTGTCCTCCTGGATGACCCCTTCCTCGCTTACTTGGCCCACGATTACTTCCAGCAGTTGCTTGAGGGTCGCCAATCCTGCGATGCCGCCAAACTCATCCACGGTCATGACCAAGCCATAGCCGCTTTTTTGCATTTCCCCGAAAGTGCTGCTGACGGATTTCGTCTCCGGCACAAAGTAAGCCGGGCGCAACAGTTCGGTGACGCTGCTGTGGCCATTTATTTGCTGCCTGCCCAAAGCGAGCAACACGTCCTTTATTGCGAGAACCCCGATTATATTTTCGGTTGTGCCTTGATAAACAGGGAAACGGGTATGGCGGTGCTCCATATGAATCGGCAAGAACTCATCGAGGGATGTCCCGTGCTCAACCCAAACGATATCCGGTCTGGGCGTCATTATCTCTTGAACCTGACGGTCGCCGAAGCGGAAGACTTTCTCCAGCAACGCAGCTTCTTCTACTTCCACCGTCCCCGACTGGGCGCCTGCGGCGATAAGGGTGCGGATTTCTTCTTCGCTCACTTGCGGGAATCCACCGCTGATACCCAGGAGCTTGTTGGCCGCCGATGTGAAGGCCTGTAATACGCTGACAGGAGGGGTCAAGACCATTCCCACCAAATTCAGGGGTCTGGACAGGGCGAATGCCACCCGTTCCGAGCGGTGCCAAGCGATTGTCTTGGGCAGAGCCTCACCGAAAATCAGGAGGACCAGGGTAACACCGAAGGTTGCAGCCAATACCGCCTGGTAGTTGTTACTGCCAATTAGGCTCACGGCCAAGGCGGTGCCCAATACGGCCATAGCGGTATTAACCAGATTGTTGCTCAAGAGCACGGTGGCCAGGAATTTTTCCGGTCGCTGCAATAACTGATTTACCCGAGTGGCTCCTTGGCTACCGATGCTCACTAGGTGCATCAAACGTGGCCTGGGCAGGGCTATATAGGCGGTTTCCGATGCGGAAAAAAACGCCGATGCCGCCAGGCAAACTAGCAGTAAGATCAGCCTCCATAAATCAGCGGTATCCATTTGCCGAGGCACCTCCAAAGCCACCAAAGCCGGAAATTCCAGGTCAACCTTCCTAAATTAGGACGTTTCTCGGTAAAACGATAATGGTCTAAATCTGAAGGTCATACCGTTTCACGAGCATTAAAACGATGATAGCATCGGCCGTTCTTGAGTGTAAAGTTGACGCCCATGTGCCCTAACCATATGATGAAATCACCCTAAATTCTAACGCAGTTCCCCGGCGCAGCCACCAATAAGATGATCGCTGACTAATGCCAATCAACATTCTAGGCATCGAAACTTCCTGCGATGAAACGGCTATCGCTGTGGTCACTGACGGCTGCCGCCTGCGGTCGAACATCATCGCCTCCCAGGTGGACCTTCACTCCCAATACGGCGGAGTGGTGCCTGAAGTCGCATCTCGGCAGCACGTGCGGGACTTGGTGCCTGTGCTGAAGCAGGCGGTAAGCGACAGCGGACTGAAGATGAAGGACCTGGACGTTGTCTCTGTTACCTACGGACCAGGGCTGGCCGGTTCCTTGATTACCGGGCTGAACGCCGCCAAGGCTATCTCCTTCTCCTTGGGCCTACCGTTGATTGGCGTCAACCATTTGGAAGGGCATATCTATGCTTCCTGGTTGGGAGACCTTGACCCGTCCCTAGACCCAGGGTTTCCCCTGGCCTGCCTCATCGCCTCCGGTGGCCACACTGATTTGTTGCTGATGGAAGGTCATGGTGATTACCGTCTATTGGGCCGGACCAAAGACGATGCCGCTGGCGAAGCCTTTGACAAGGCGGCGCGGATCTTGGGCCTGGGTTTCCCCGGCGGCCCAGAGATACAACGGGTTTCTCAAGGATCTGCCAGCGTCGAGCGCCTGCCCAGAGCCTGGATGGGCGACACCTTGGATTTCAGTTTTAGCGGGGTAAAAACGGCGCTTTTACATCTGGCTCAAGAAAAGGGGATTTACCCGCCGGAGAACAACACTCTGGGCCCCGAGGAAACCGCCGATACCATAAGGAACTTGGCCGGGGCGTTTCAGGAATCTGTGGTAGACGTTATGTCCGTCAAACTACTGAAAATGGCCGACAAATACGGCGCGAAGGGGCTGATATTGGCTGGCGGAGTGGCCGCCAATGCCCGGCTGAGAGAAGAGATTACCCGGCTCTCACCGCTGCCGGTCATTATCCCGGCGCCGGTCCTTTGCACCGACAATGGGGCGATGATTGCGGCGTGCGCCTACCACCAATTCAAGCGGGGAGAACAGTTTGGCATGGAGTTGGACATCGAGCCGGGTCTGCCGTTGGGGTAAACGGGAAGGTTAATAACCGGAGTTAGGCGCCGCTAACCCACTTCGGGCTAGTCTTCCCACAAAAACGCATGCCCGTTTGGCGAGAGACGGGTGGCGAATACCGAATTGACAACTTGATGCAACTCTTTCCCAGCCCTCTTACCCCTATAGGGGAAAGCGAAGTTCCAGTTGCTGCCTTGGAAAGTCACCGAACCCTCCTCTGTAGCGAAGTAATGTCTTGCCATCAGTCCTACACCGGCCAATGCGATCATCATTACCAGAAATGGGACAACGTCCATGTTGATTACCGGGATTGAAGGCCCCTCCACACGTCCGGTTATCCAATAAGCAATCGCCAAGTAGAGGACGATGGTACCCACAGCAAGAATGATGCCCTGTATGACCGAGGCGGAACTGCGGGTTCGCGCTTTGACCGCAACACCCTGCAGTTCGCTTACGGGGACCATGTAGGTTTCGTCGCGGCCTTCGTTGCGGCAAAAGGCCAACACCCGCTGATTCGTGGAAACCAGTAGCTGACCGTTCTCCGGAGGATGCTGAGTTAGCCCCGACTCGGGGGAAAAGAAGTGGTCTATTGTTTCCCCAGGCAACAAGGCAATGCTCCGCACATGGGTTGTAACGGTATTATTTGTGCGTGTATCAGTCGATTGGGAGCCCATTTCGGAGCCTTTAAACACACCCTTCATCCAAAAACTATACTAACACAACGCCCTGTGTTGATTCCTAATAACATGAGGGGCCTGGTAACAGAAAGGGCGTTCAAAGGCAGTGGCCGCCTGATATAAAGGGGACGCACTCAAGCCTATTTAGCCGTTTCTCATACCGTAGCAGATTGACACCAAGCCGTCTCTATGGTACGGTTTTTGGGCAAAAGCTGTGATGGAGACGAGTAACTAAGGTGGGCGCTGAGCGAGCCTGGTATGGTGGAAGCAGGCGCGCCGAACTTAGATAAAAATCCCTCCGGAGCTGCCAGCTGAAGCCTTCTCTAAGCTATCAATTGGCGTAGGGAACAAGTAAGCCAGGCCGGGTTCGTCGCCCGTTACCAACGACGGGGCATGTTAGTGCCCTGCTAGAGAGGTCCCGATGTAATCGGGATAAATAGGGTGGTACCGCGGGAATATTGAACTCCCGTCCCTATATGGGGACGGGTTTTTTATTTGCCCAAAACTGCGGCGCTCCAATGGCCCATCTCAGCAGGGAATATTCGAGATTCACGGATGAGATTGGGACGAATGGAGACCAAAGTCGAAAGCCGGTCACAGCTCTTTTCTTTAGCTGACCCGGATATGGACCAAGAGGAAGGGAGCTCGTGCCGCCGGGAGGCCGCTGTGAAAAACAACCCATCTAGCGCCCAGCCAAATACGGGCAAGAGAAAGCTCAGGGGCGCCGAGATCATCTGCGAAAGCCTGCTCCGAGAGGGAGCGGACGTAATTTTCGGCTACCCCGGCGGGGCTATCCTCCCGTTTTACGATGCTCTTTGGAGTTATCCTCAGTTGCGCCACATCCTGGTGCGCCACGAGCAGTCTGCAGCCCATGCCGCCGATGGCTATTCCAGGGTCACCGGCAAAGTAGGCGTCTGTGTAGCCACATCCGGCCCCGGCGCCACCAACTTGGTTACGGGCATAATGGGCGCAAAGGCGGACTCAGTGCCAATGATTGCCATAACGGGGCAAGTAGCCAGGGCTGCTTTGGGAACAGAGGCGTTTCAAGAGTGCGATATTTGCGGCATCGCATCCTCTTGCACAAAAGCAACCTTCATGGTGATGTCGGCTGCGGACTTGGCTCCTACCATTCGCGAAGCCTTCCGAATCGCATTGGAAGGACGTCCCGGGCCGGTGCTAATTGACGTGCCTCGGGATGTTCAAATAGAAGAGGTAGAGATCGAGTTCCCTGAAATTGCCGAGGCGCTGGCGGAACCTGTGTCCCCGGAAACGTTGGAAGGAGTGCAGCAAGCGGCCCGCCTCATTAATCAAGCCGAACGCCCGGTAATCATAACCGGGCATGGTGTTCTGACCTCCTGGGCAAACCAAGAAGTGAAGGGGTTGGCCGAATCCACCGGGATTCCGGTCATTACAACCTTGCTGGGGTTGGGTGGCATACCGTCGGATCACCCGTTGAGCTTGGGCATGTTGGGAATGCACGGCATGTATTGGTCCAATATGGCGGTGGACCAAGCAGATCTGGTGATTGGGTTGGGAATGAGATTCGACGACCGGGTAACCGGCAAGGCGTCAACCTTTGCGCCCCACGCCCGGATAATCCACCTGGACATAGACCCAACGCAAGTGGGCCGCAACGTCCCTGTGGAAGTGCCATTAGTGGGCGACGCCAAGGCGGTCTTGCGGGAACTGTTGCCCTTGGTTTCTCATGTGGAACGCAAGCCGTGGATGGACCATCTGTCCCAGCTAAGGCAGGACCATCCTTCATTGACCATTCCGCCCTCCGATGCGCTTCAGGCTCAGCAGGTGCTGGCCAATCTGAACGAGCTGATGCGGGAGAACCCGGACACAATCGTAGTCACTGGAGTGGGCCAGCACCAGATGTGGGCAGCCCAGTTCTTGGGATTTAATAAACCGGGCACGTTTGTGTCATCCGGCGGCCTGGGAGCAATGGGTTTTGAATTGCCAGCTGCATTGGGCGCCCAGATTGGCCGGCCCGATGCCACCGTTTGGAGTATTGCCGGAGACGGCGGTTTTCAAATGACCCTGCAAGAGCTGGCCACGGCCACAGAGTCGAAGTTGCCGGTCAAGATAGCCTTGATCAACAACGGGTATTTGGGCATGGTCCGCCAATGGCAGGAGATGTATTTCGAGAACCACCTCAAAGCGGTGCCGATACCCGGGCCGGACTACCTCAAGTTGGCTGAGGCCTACGGCGTGCCCGCTTTACGGGTGACCGAGCCGGAAGATGTGCTCCCGGCGATGCGCCAAGCGGAAGCCCATGATGGGCCGTTCCTGATAGAGTTCGTGACGGAAGCCACTGCCAACGTCTACCCGATGGTGCCGCCTGGCGGATCCCTGGGAGACACGTTGGAAGACCCGCTAGTGCAACTGGGGCATTAGGTTTCGAGACCGGAATATAACCGCAGAGAGCGCGGAGACCGCAGAGTTAATAAATAAGCCTTTCTCTGCGGTCTCGGCGAACTCTGCGGTGAATTTTATAATCATTCCCTAATTGCTCCGGCCAAAGCGGCGCCCACCGCCAAACAGTAGGTAAGACACGACGACCAGAAGCGCAATTCCTCCCAACGGTCCAGCGATGGCAGCTATTAATACGCCGTTGTTCGAGTCTTCTTTAGACATAAGTGAAATCGCTATCCTCGCTTCAGGTTTTTCTTCCTGTATCGCTGTTTCGCCGGTCTGGGTCGTGCCTTCGGAGATATCTCTGTTGCGAATCTTGCCTTGGGACTCAAGAAAGTCCAAAGCCTGATCGAAGGCCTCGCTGAAGACCAGCATGGTTAGCCGGGCTTCCTGCCTGCCTTCTCGCTCAGACAGAAAAACGCCTTCAATTTTCCCTTCAAAAGTCTCAGCAAAGCTCTTCACGCCGTCCACTGTGCTGCCCACGTCCGACACGGATATGGTCATTGACGCCGAGGGAAGTACGCCCGGTTCGATTTGCGGAGGCGAGAGTGAAACGGAGATTGTTGACAAGTCTACCCGTCTTTCCAAGAAGTTTAGCTGGCCTTGAGCTCGCTCGATGTCGGCCCTAACGCGGAACAATTCCCGCTCAATGGCCAGCACCTCACTGACAACCCCGGCTTTCCCCAGCAAAGACAACAGGCTTTCTTCTTCCCGGAGCGAGCTCGTAAGCCGGGTCTGTAAGTCAATGAATTGCTCTGAAACGTCTTCAGTGCCCAAGTTCTTATCCCTAACCTTACCCAAATCTTCGATGCGTTCTAGGGTGTCCAGAAAGTTCGCTTGGGGCACGCGAACCGTGATGTTGGCCCTTTCGTGGCCTGGCTCGCCGGAACTGGAAAGTTGCTCGATAAAACCGCCCACGCCCTCTGCGATGGATCGTACTTGGTCGATGGCATTATCCACAACCTCCACTTGGAGGGACACGGAGGCTGAGGAAATTATTTTTCTCTGCGCCGTCTGTAAAGCGGAACCTGAAGATCGGTCATCTCCAGCGAATGGGCTTGGCTCTCCTGCTGGTCCGGGCGCGCCAACGGCGAATGCTGCCGCCGGGGCCGCCGTCGCCGCTGGAGCGGGCGTGGCGAATGCGGCGCTCTCGTTGGAGGTCAGGAATGAATCTTGACCTCCGGTCGACGACCCGAAGCCGCCGTTGCTGCTGACTCCATTGCCGCAAGCCAGAAAAATTACCGTGATCACTGCCGCCAAGAAAGGAATGAATATCCGCATGATTGCTCACGTCAGGTATGGTCTGGTTTCAGTTCTGTAATTAATGACGCGGTGAGGGTTTAAAAAGTTCCCCCAGGCGGCTATCCGGGCTTTCATGTCTCATTCACAGAAGCACAGCGAAAGGGTGAGTCTTGCGGAAGGATAGGCTATCCCCTAGACTTATCTGGTAGTGCAGGATAGATTTTTTTACGCTAAATGGAATCACATTCTACCCGGTAGACCGAGCGCCGTGCCAAATATTTACTGGAACAATCTCCGTTTGACCACCTATTATTTTCACCGGGTAGCAGACCGATAGGGGGCCTGCAAGAGGCGAATATGGATAGAGTCACGATTCAGGAAGCGTCCCTTCGTTTGAACGTTTCCCAGAAGACAATTAGGGAAAGCATCCGCGCCGGTGAGTTGCAAGCCTTTCGACAGCCCGGGCCTCGGGGAGACCAATGGGTGGTGGAGCTGCCTGAGGAAGGCTGGCAGGACAAGCACAAAAAAGCCTACATGGAATTGGCCACATCTTTGCCAAAGTGGTGGTGGGCCAATGAATCCAGCAAAGGCCACGTCCACTACATAGCTGAGCTTGGCATCGAGGAAATTGAGGCCAAGTATTTGTGTGGATTCCGCAGCGAGAATATTTGGAGTGCAACGGGTCATTCCGAATCTGACCGTTGCCCCAAGTGCCTAGAAACAGCTACGTCCCGGGGATTGCCCCTAGAGTTTTCTTAAACACCGAACTTTGCTGCACAATTCTTTCTTAAATCAAACGGATTAACCTGGATCCTCGAAGTCGGCCTTTCTCCTACGTTTGGTGATCCCCTTTCGCCTAGCCCGCACCCGGCTCAGTCATGGACTCGGGCTCTAGCAGCCTGTCCAACTCATCGTCGGATAGTTCGGTTTTGATTTTCGCCATTTCCCTTATTGTCCTGCCCGTGGCCGCCGCTTCCTTGGCCAGTGCGGCGGCGGCATCGTAGCCAATGGCTGGCGTTAGGGCAGTACCCAGCATCAACCCCTTCTCGACCATGTCCGGTCCCACAGAAGTAGCCTCGATACCGATGACACACTGCTCCGCAAAGTTATCGGCTGAGGCGGCCAGCAAAGATATGGACTGGAGAATGTTGTAGGCAGCCACCGGCATCATGGTGTTTAGCTCAAAGTAGCTTCCTTGCCCGGCCAGCATCACGGTAGCGTCATTGCCGACCACTTGGGCCACTACCTGAATAACTGATTCGGCGATTACAGGGTTTACTTTGCCGGGCATTATGGAGCTGCCCGGTTGGACTTCCGGAACGGTGATTTCTCCCAGACCGGCCCGGGGACCGCTGGAGATGAACCGAATGTCGTTGGCTATCTTGTGAAGGCTGATGGCGATAGTTTTGAGTTCGCCGCTGGCCTCTACCAGAGCATCCAGAGTGGACTGGGCCTGGAAGTGATTGGCGGTCTCTTTTATGTCCACATGAGTCATTTCCGATAGCAGACGGCAGGTGCGGGAGGAGAACTCCGGGTGGGTGTTTACTCCCGTGCCCACGGCCGTCCCGCCCAGGGCAACCTCCGCCAGGGCAATGTCCATCCTATTCAGGCGTTGTAGACTGTTCTCCGCTTGCCCGGCGAAGCCTAAGAACTCCTGGCCCAGCCTGACTGGCGTTGCGTCTTGAAGGTGGGTCCTTCCGGTCTTCACGATGGGCCAGAACTCCTCCGACTTTTTAGCCAGTGCCGCCCTCAGCTTTTCCAAGGCAGGGGCCAAGGTTTCCCGGCTGGCCATCAGCGCCGCCAAGTGGATGGCCGTAGGAATAACGTCATTAGATGACTGGCCCATGTTGACGTGGTCGTTGGGGTGGACCAGCCGAGACCCGGGCTCTCCTCCCATTATCTGGGTGGCCCGGTTGGCGATTACTTCGTTGGCATTGGTGTTGGTGGAGGTGCCGGAACCGGTCTGGAAAATATCCAAAACGAAGTGCCGGTCTTGCTTGCCGTCGGCCACCTCTAGGGCTGCTGATACTATTGCGGCAGCGATTTTTCCATCCAACAGACCCAGTTCTTGGTTGGATTTAGCGGCGGCCAGTTTGACCAGCCCCAAGGCCCTGATGAAGGCTCGGGGAAACCGCAGGTCGCTGATGGGGAAGTTGAGCACAGCCCGCATGGTGGAAGCGCCGTACAGTGCGTCGGCGGGCACTTCCATTGGCCCCATGGAATCCCGTTCTATTCTTACTTTGGATTGTTCGCTGCCACCGTGTTCACTGCCACCCTGTTCAATAGAGGAAGAGTCGGAGGACATTGGATCCCCTTTTTTGGAATTAGTTTGGTGATTAGACTTAGCCTAGTCAGACTAAAATCATACCCGCTCATCTTGAGCTTGTCGAAGAACCTTCATCATTGGACACGCTTGGGTGGCTTCCCATCACAATCGTAGGCTCTACCTCCGTTCGTCCTGAGCTTATCGAAGGATTTCCATCGTCAAGTGTGCATAGGTGGGTCTCATGGTCTACACCGCCGCCAGCGCTCGATCGTTGTATTCGTTCCAATAACCTAACTTACCCGCATCGTGGCGGTGGTTCGACAAGCCTGTCCTGAGCGGCGCCGAAGGGCTCACCACGAACGGGCAGGGAATCCATGAAGCAAGCCTCCGCTCATCCCGACCTCGCCGAAGAAATACCTTGTTCTAATTTTTATTTGCCCTCTTTGATCCAGTCGGACACCCGCTCAGCAATCATGATTGTGGTGGCATTGGTGTTTGCTCGGATGACGTCGGGCATCACCGAGGCATCTACCACCCGCAGGCCTTCCAGTCCGTGAACTTTGCAGTACTGGTCAACCACGGCCATGGGGTCCGAAGCCTGCCCCATTTTGCAGGTTCCGGATATATGATGCTGGGTGTAGCAATTTCGCAGCATCCAGTCGTCCAATGCCTCGTCTGAAGCAAAGTCCTCCTCCGTAGGATTAATCCGCTCGGATATCAAAGAGTTCAACGCCGGATGGTCAGCGATTCGTGAAGCAGTCTTCAAGGCTTCCCGCATCCTCTCCCGGTCGTAGGGGGCCGAGAACAAGTCGTAGTTCAAGTCCGGCTGGACGTGGGGGTCGGTAGAAGCCAACTTGAGACGGCCGGCGGAGGTGGCGTTTTGCAGGCCCACGCTTAGGCCCCAGTGGAAGTCCTCACCCTCGTAGTTGATGCTGGATGGCCGGTGTTCGCTACTCATCAGAGTGGGTGTAATCTGGAAGTCGGCTCTGGTGGGCGAGCCTTCAGCGCTAAAGCGCAAGCCAACCTGTATGCTGGCGGCATCCACGTCGGGCGATTCGCCTATCCCGCGGAACAGCATATAGGCCGCCGGATGGTCGCGCAGGTTTTCCCCGACTCCTGGCATATCATGGATTACAGGCACGCCCATCTCCCGCAGGTGGTCCGCCGGCCCTACACCGGAGAGCAACAATATCTGGGCCGAGCCGATGGTCCCGCTGCACAGAATTATCTCATCGGATTCGACAGTGAAGATTTCACCACCGCTTTCGGCCTCAACACCGACGGCCCGATTTCCTTCAAACAGGATGCGGCGTACGGTAACGTCGCCCCTGACGGTGATGTTGAGCCGGTGACGCGCTTGGCTGAGGTAGGTCAGGGAAGTGCTCATGCGCACTCCGTCAATATTGTTCAGGGGCCTAGCGGCGACGCCGTTTGAATCGGGGCTATTTTGGTCGGCGTCCTCGGGGAAACCGACACCGACGCAGGCGTCGTAAAAGCTACTGTTTATTGGCAGCCACTCTTGCCGGTCATATCGGCGGACCGGGAGAGGACCTTCGTTGCCGTGAAAGTCGTCGCCGCCGAAGTCCCGGTCATTTTCCATCTTCCGGAAATAGGGCAATATCTTGGTGTAGGCCCATTCGTCGTTGCCCCACTCGGCCCACAAGTCGTAGTCCTCGGGCACGCCTCGGAACACAACTTGGCCGTTTATGGACGATGAGCCGCCCATGGCTTTGCCCCTGGGTATGACGATTGGCTCCTCTTGCAGAGGGGTTGCTTTGGCCCTGAAGTCCCAACTATGTGGACCGTAGGCTGAGCGCCAAACATTGTTTCCCTTTTTCAGGTCTTCGGGTAGATGCTCGAAGTCGGGGTAATCCGGCCCCGCTTCCAGGAGTAACACCGATTTGTCCGGGTCCTCCGACAATCGAGTTGCGACAACGCAACCTGCGGAACCGCCGCCTATAACTATATGGTCGTACCTCATTTTCCCTCCCTTGATTTCTTAAGTTTTGAGTGCGTGGGGATGTATTAGCTAATACACCTCGTTGAGCACATCTTCCAACTCCGATGCGTCTTGGACTGGGCGCACATTGCGGTGGAGGCCGTAGTCGGTCATGGCATCTTCGGCGATCATCTTAATACCGGCTGCGTCCACCCCAACTTCGGTGAGACGCATCGGCATGCCCAAGCTCATGAAGGTCCCAGTCACCTCGTCGGCCGCAGCCAATGCGGCCGTATGGTCGTCGTATGAATCCCGGTTAACGCCCATGATCGAAGCCAGCCGGGCCAAGCCGGAAGCGTTGGCTTCAGCATTGAACCGCATTCCGGGCGCAGTCAAGATGGAGTAGGCGGCGCCGTGGCTGCACTCTTTGAACCGGGTATCCAGCGAGTGAGCAAGGGCTGAAACCACGCCGAAGCCGCCTCCGGTCGCCCCGCTGTCGCCAGCCCGATTGTACAAGAATGCCGCAGCAGCGAGGTTTATCCGAACGCTGTCGTCATCGGGCCGAGATTCCACCAACGGTAAGTTGTCACGCATAAGATTCAGGGCATGAAGCAGGTCTGCTTGGGCCAGTGGGTTAGCCTGCGCCGGGGCCTGTAGCCCACCGATCACGCCGCTGTAACAGGATGCTGCGGCGCTAAGGCAAAGCTGAGGAGAGGCGGTGAGCATGGCCTCGCTGTCCCAAAAGATTGCGCTGGGGCGGGTTTTGGGGTCAAACAACTCCAGGCGATGGGCCGATTCCGGGTCTATCACTGCTGTGCCTGCCCGGGTCGCCGCCGTTGTGGGCGTGGTCAAGACCAGGATATTGGGAATTTTTGGTTGGGTTAGCCGGGGACTCACGGGAGGTAGGCCCGCCGGGTATTTGGTGGCCAGGTCTTGGGCCGAACCATTTTCTGCCAGCAGGATAATTATGGCTCTGGCGGTGACCACGGCGCTGCCGCCTCCCACCGCTACGATCAAGTCTGCGCCCGCTTCAGCGGCTTGGGCCACGCCTTTCTCCACCGAAGGCAAGGGCGATCCGGTTTCCGCACCATCGAACACGCCAGCAAGCCGCGTTCCCAACGCTTCGCTTACTCTGTCTAAGAGACTGGTGAACCGAGCCAAGGATTGGCCGCAGACCACGAAGACGCGTTTGGCACCGGTGCGGTCCACCTCATCACTCAGGCGGTCCAGCGCACGGGAGCCGGCATGGACTCGCACTGGAAATGTGACGGCACGGAAGGAATCGTTAGCTGCCAAGTTCTTCTCCCGATTTGTATTCTTTAGAGGCTCAGGGTGAGTCAAGCACATATGTTGCCACTAGCCAAGTAATTTGGCAACAACGTCTATTTTCAGCAATGTGCCAGCCGAGAATACGTCATTCCGGCCTCCGCCGACGGGACGGACCGGTCTTTCCGGGTCTCTGAAGCGGGACGGCGCCTGGTTTACGATAACGCCCTAAACTGGTAGTTTATTCCCACGACCGTCTTTCAAGCCACACTGGCGATTGTTGTCCCTGACCTGCCTCACCCAAATCGGATTTGCTGGAGATATGTCATGCCCGTGATGAGCGGCTCCCAAGCCTTGACCCGTTCCTTGGCCAGGGAAGGAGTGGAGGTAGTGTTCGCCCTGCCAGGGGTCCAGATCATGGACGCCTTTGACGCTTTTTACGACGAGCCTGGCATACGCTTGGTTCTGGCGCGCCACGAACAATCGGTAGCCTACATGGCCGACGGCTACGCCCGCACCGCCGGAAAGCCGGGAGTCGGCTTGGTGGTGCCCGGCCCCGGCGCCCTTAACGCCACCGCTGGGCTGGGCACGGCCTACGCCACATCTTCGCCGGTGCTGCTGATTTGCGGGCAGATCGAAAGCTACAACTTGGGCAAAAACAGGGGCGCGCTCCACGAGATTCCGGAGCAACTGGAGGTGTTCCGTCAGATCACCAAATGGTGCGCCCGCAGCACTAGTGTGGAGGAGATTCCCGGTATGGTGCACACCGCCATGGAGCATCTTTCAACGGGCAGGCCCCGGCCGGTGGAGATTGAAGTGCCTTGGGACGTGTTGCCAGCCAGCGCCGATATCGACCTGCCGGAGCGGGAAATTTTCCCTAAACAGGGGCCGGAGCCTGCCCTGGTCAAAGAGGCTGCCGTGATGTTGGCTAGCGCAACACGGCCGCTCATTTGGGCTGGCGGCGGCGCTAGAGAGGCCGACCTGTCCTCAGAACTCTTGGAACTGGCCCAGGCCCTTGGCGCGCCGGTAATTACCACACCGGAGGGTAAAGGGGCTATCCCAGAAGACAATCCCTTGTCGCTGGGTTGCTATTTTTACGGGCACGGTCCCGGCAGAAGGTCTCTACCCGAAGCGGACGTAATCCTGGCCGTGGGCAGCCGGATGCACGTTTCCCCCAAGATGCCATGGGACATCCAGCCGCACCAGAAAGTCATCCAGATCGACGCAGACCCGGAAGAGTTGGGCCGCAACCTGCCGGTGGCGGTGGGAATATGCGCCGACGGACGGTTGGGCTTGCAAGCTATCTTGGATGAATTGGGAGGCAAGACCCGCGCAAGCCGATGGACTCAAGACGAAGTCCATGATATACGTCAGGAGACCCTCGGAGAATTGAAAGAGATGGCGCCCCTCCAGCTGGAGATTATCGATGCCATCCGGCTGGAGTTGGACGACGACGCTATCATGGTCGCTGGCACAACCCAGATCGGCTACTGGAGCCACCTGGCATATCCTGCGTTGAAACCCCGCTCCTATATCACTTCCAGCTACTTCGCAACATTGGGCTATGCTTTTCCAACTGCTTTGGGGGCCAAAGTAGGCAACCCTCACCGCCAAGTGGTGGCCACCATCGGCGACGGCGGTTTCGGGTATGCGCCCGGTGAACTGGCCACCGCCGTGCAGGAGGGGATAAATGCCGTTACCATCGTCTTCAATAACGAAATGCTGGGCGCTTCGTTCAATGACCAGCAAGAACGCTTTGGTGGCCGGACCATCGGCACCAGGTTGCACAACCCCGACTTTGTGAAATTGGCCGAGGCCTACGGCGCGGTGGGGGTGAGCCTGGGCAGCCACGAAGAGATGGGGGACGCCCTGCGGAGCGCGCTTAGAGCCGAAAGACCGGTGGTAATCGAGGTGCCCCTCCCGAATCTCCCGCCGCCGTTTCAGATTTCTCCGCCGGGGACCGGCGGCTAGTCTCTTTGATCTTTTGAAGTTATTAATACAAATCTAATGACGGCACTGTCACACCGGCGAAGGCCGGAATCTTTCATGCCCCGATGCAATCGGGGCAACACGGCCGGCGAAAATCAACCTTTTATATGAATCCGAGACCTTTGACAAGATACGCACTGCCAGCCCTTGACCCTATCTGTGGCCCGTGTTATTTTTTCTTTGGAAACAGAATAGCGTGCGGTGTCCCGATGTTTCATTCGTGAAACATCGGGAAGAATAGGGAAGCCGGTGAAACTCCGGCACGGGCCCGCCACTGTAAATGGGTAGCTCTCCGGCTTGCGACAGCGCAGCCACTGCTTCGGACCACCGGAGTGGGAAGGCGCCGGACAGCGTTGATCCATAAGTCAGAAGACCTGCCGCACAAACAACACGTGGGCTTTGGTGGACGGACCAGCATTTTTTCGGCTGGCCCATCGCCAACAGTCCGGGTGACTATCCGCTTCGTGGATTGAGCGGGCGTCTTTGGTATATAAAAAGCCCCCGCTACAAATTAGGCGGGGGCTTTTCTTTTTCCGGGTCTGGGCAGACGTTCCGGAGAGAGGATTGGATGATTGAGAGGGGTCAGGGCATGAATGAAACTGAATTTGGTCCAGCGGGCGATTCGGATTTAGGGGGATTTCAGATAGAGAATTTCTCCGAATCAGAGCGCCAAGCAGTATACCGCGCTATCTACGAAAGACGGGACATACGCCATTTCCGGAGCGAACCTATTCCCGACGATGTTTTGGCCCGGATAATCCAAGCCGCCCACCACGGACCTTCGGTGGGCTTCATGCAGCCCTGGGACTTCATTCTGATTAAGGACCTCGACGTGCGGAGGCAGGTTAAAGAACTCTTCCACAAGGAACGTCAGGCTGCTTCCTGCTTTTTTGAAGAACCGCGGCGTTCCCAATACCTGTCTTTCAAGCTGGAAGGCATATTGGAATCCCCGGTCAACGTGTGCGTCACCTGCGACCCCACCCGTGCCGGAGAAGTGTTGGGGAGGAACTCCATCCCGGAAACCGATGTCTACTCCACCTGTTGCGCCATTCAGAACCTGTGGCTGGCGGCGCGTTGTGAGGGCATCGGCGTTGGCTGGGTCAGTATTCTTAATCCCCTCCAGCTTCACCAGATCCTGGGGGTCCCGGCCCACATCTTACCTGTAGCTTACCTTTGCCTGGGCTACCCTACCCAGTTTTACGAGCAACCAATGTTGGAGAAGGCCGGCTGGCGGGAGCGTTTGCCGGTAGACCCTCTGATTCACCTCGATGGCTGGTCGGGTCAATCCGGCTCGGGCTGGGATAACTTTTTGGAAGAAATTGGCAACACAGCCCAGGGTGAAACCGAAAGTTAGTCCCCGCCTCTCCTTAGGCCGACTGCCGTGTGGCCTGTGCTAAAATAATTTTTTACTCCTGTTTTATTCCCGGTCCTACAGGCGCTAGCCACTAGACTGTCTCACATTAGAACGTTTCATAGGGGAAAAGATTCAATCTTGGCCTCAGATACCCAGCGCATCGATCGTTACCGCAAGCAAAGCATAAATCTGCTTCAGGGAGCGCTGCAGCAAATTAAACAAGGCCATTGGACCCGTTCAGAAGACCTGCTGTGGGGCAGTCTCACCTTGGCCGTAAAAGGGGTCGGCTTGAGCCGAGGTGATCACCTGACCGACGATGAAGAGGTCAGGGAATACGCCACCCAATTGGGCCATGATCACCGAGACCGGCGCCTGCGCGAAGCGTTCACTCAACTATCCAACTTCGGTGAATCCGTGGAGCGCTTGAGGGAGGCCCGGTTTAGAGTTGACCGGATAATCCCTATGCTTGAAGACGTTAGCTCGGCCATCGAGAGATTGTGGGAAATGGTCCCGTCGGCCAACTTGGCTGCGGAGCCCGAAGGCCCTGAGACGGCGGTTGGCCACGATGCGGAATAGCGGCGAAAACGTTGCCGGCAGCTCAGGTCCACCGACTGCAGCGATCCACACTCAAGGCTGCAAGCTAAACCAAGCCGACACCGAGACACTGGCCCGAAGTTTTGCCCAAGCGGGATACCGCATCGTAGATTGGGACGACGGGGCCGATGTGCTGGTCCTAAACACCTGCACAATTACCGCCACTGCTGATGCCAAAGCCCGCCAAGCCTTGAGAAGGGCCCGCCGCGCCAACAACGGCGCATTTTTGGTAGCCACCGGTTGCTACGCCCAAGGAGCGGCAGACCAACTTGCGAGAGTTGATGGCGTTTCTCTCGTGGTGGGCAACACGGGCAAAGACCGATTGGTTGCCACTGTGACAGCCGCTCTGGACCAGGCTCTTCAAAGGCGTCTGTTACCTATTTCTGTTGGCAGCAGCGGCCTTGGTGAGAGCGTCCTCCACAAAGATTGGATGCCCTTGCAGTTTAACGGTCGAACCGAGTCCGCGCAGCCGCGCACCCGGGCTATGATAAAAATTCAAGAAGGGTGCGATCAAGTTTGCGCATATTGCATCGTTCCCAAGGTGCGGGGCAGAGAACGTAGCGTTCATCCCGACGATTTGCTGGAGCAAATCAACCAACGGATTGACCAAGGTTGCCAGGAGGTCGTGCTCACCGGTACCCAATTGGGAGGCTATGGGTTCGACTTGGCTGACACCAGTTTGGCCCTGTTGCTAAAGCGTATCCTGGGGGAAACCGAAGTCACCAGGTTGCGAGTCTCCTCGTTGCAACCCCAGGAAATCACGGAAGACTTGCTGGAGCTATGGTCCGACCCCAGGTTGTGTCCCCATTTCCACTTACCACTTCAAAGTGGCTGCGACCAAATTTTGAAGTCCATGCGCCGCCGGTACGACACTTCCCTGTTCGCCGCCAAGGTCGTCCTGATCCGCAAAATGTTGCCCAGCGCCGGGATCACCACCGATATTATTGTCGGTTTTCCCGGCGAAGGTGAGGCTCAGTACCGGTTAAGCAAAGATTTCGCCCGCTCCATGGATTTCAGCGACATTCACGTCTTTCCCTACTCGCTCCGTCCCGGAACCAGCGCCGCTTACCTGATAAATTCGGTTACGGACGGCGCTAAGAAAGAACGGGCTTGGGAAATGGGAAAGATCGCCTCAGAAGGCTTTCGGAGATTCCGGACGAAGCTACTGGGCAGCCAGCGGCCTGTCTTGTGGGAATCCAGCCACTGGGAATCCGGCCACTCCGAAGAGGACGCAACTGTTTGGAACGGATTGACTGACAATTACATCCGAGTCCACACGCGGAGCGAGGCCGACCTGCAAAATTCGGTCACTCAAGCCCAGCTTTTGAAGCTGGCCATGGAAAGTGTATTAACTAGTATCCAGTAAAATGTATTATGTTACCTAATACTTTGTTTCTTTAGAGGGCACCGATACAATAAAAACACGAGGCTGATCGGCCTCGTGTTTTTACGCTTTATAGGCAGTAAGCAAATCCGAACTGAAGTACTCGGACCCCAGAGTCGGCTAAGTGCCAAACTTGGTGCGGTCCTGACTTTCGCGCGGTTACGGGGGTCGGCTAAGAGCTATGATTTTCGCCCTCTAAGTCCAACCTCGATTTCGGTTCTTACCAGTTGCTTCGGGAATCCCGTCCGAAGAAGCGTTTACAGCTCAACGGGTTTTAGGTATCCCATTTCTCCCCGGCGCTCTAGGTAACCCGCCCTGGTATCGTGACCATGGGAGAATACCAGCAACCAGCCCTCGCGTTCGGCTTGATTCAACAAGTCCCGCTTCTGACTAAGGGTATCCTCGGGAGAGCTGTCGAAGGCGGAGATTACCGTTAGGTTCAAGTGGTGGGGCGTGGGGACTATGTCTCCCAAGAACACTACCCGCTCCCCACCGTGGTTAAACATCACGGACTGGTGACCCTTTGCATGGCCATCGGTCAAAATTACATTTAACCCGGGGAAAATCTCGGCGTCTCCGTCCAGGATCTCCAATTGCCCTCGCTCATCTATGGGCTTGAAGTTATCCGACCGGTGGGTGGCGTGGCACCGTTCGTTGGGGTTGCAGGCTTCATCCCAGCAACTCTGCTGAACGTAGTAGCGAGCTTTGGGGAAAGTCGGCATAACGTTGCCCGCCCGGTCCAACCTGGTGCAACCACCGCTGTGGTCGAAGTGCAAATGACTGAGAATTACTGCGTGGATATCTTTGGGAGTTAGGCCCAAACCTTTCAGGCCTTTGAGGAGCCGGCTAGGCACCAATCCCAGGTTTTCTTTGTCGTTCTCGGCATCTTTAGAGCCCACGCCGGTGTCAACCAAGACGTTCCGGCCGCACACTTGAAGCAGCATGCAATTGAGCCCTAGGGTCATACGGTTCTTTCGGTCAGTTACTACGCTGTTTTCCCAAGCCATCTTGGGAACTTGGCCGAACATGGAGCCACCGTCAAACTTGATGACCCCATCGCTGATGATCTTTACAGCTGTCGACATCATCTCTACACCCAATCCCTCTTGCAAAATTAATGTAACTTTGCCCCACCGTCGAAGCCGCTTCCTCTCCCAAACCCAGATTTCCAAACCAGATTTCCAAAACTGTAGATAAGAAAAAAATGAAGATAATTGCTGATTGATAGATATATGAATGGGATGATAATTACTGGGATTTAATAAAAGGTTATCGATTAGAAGCAAAACTTCTGGGGCACCCGCCCTGACAGGCGGTCATTGACTTCTCTCATCAGAGGTCTTAAATTTCTTTGTATAGTAGCCTCCTTGTTATGGAGTCGTGTTCCGCGTATGGTACGTTTTCCAGAATAAAAGCCTTAATCCGATTTGAGAATAACTCGCCCGGTAGTTTTCCCCGTTACCGACCGGGTTGGTTTTTATGACAACTAGCGTTTGTTTAAACTACCCCTTTTATTTCAATATTAGATAATGGGTAGCTATTCGCTGTTTGTCAAGGCATTTTTAAATGAATTTTTGGTACAGTTTTTAAACATTTCTTACAAAAATAATTAAATTAGGCTTAAATCGAACTCCCGGCCTCTTTTTTGTCCCCGTCAATTTTTCGTTTTTTGCCCAATATTCTTTATCAATTCTCCCCACTCCACCAATCAACCCCGGCCCTCTCGCCGATTTTTCTCCCCGCCATACCTCCTACCCCCATGCCGCTGCCTGAATCAGGTTGAATAATGCTATACTACCGGCCACCAATGGGAGCGATTCGATATCGGCACCTAAGTAATAAACCCCGCATAGCGATTTTCAGCGCCGGTCCAGCTCTCCTCTCTTGAGCAAAACCGGGCGTTTATTTGAGGTTGAAGCATGACTCAGGACACCGCTTTAATGGCCCACCTACTCCGGCGAGCAGGCTTTGGCGCCACAAAAGATGAGCTCGATCAATACGTTGCCAAGGGTTACGAGGCCACGGTGGAGGAATTGCTCCACCCGGAACTTGCTCCACCGTTGGATGAGGACGTAATCCGCCGTTACCACGTCGACCAGAACAGCCTGATGTACATCGAAAGCTGCCAGGCTTACTGGATGTACCGCATGATCAACACCCAGCGGCCGCTGGAAGAAAAGATGGCGCTTTTTTGGCACGGTCTCTTTGCCACCGCCTACGGAAAGCTAAACCACGCCAAAGCGGTGATTAATCAGACTAACACCTTTCGTCGCGAGGGACTGGGCTCTTTCGCCAACCTTTTGAGAGAGTTGTCGCGAGACCCGGCAATGATTTTCTGGCTGGACAACAAAGACAACCACAAGGACGCCCCCAACGAGAACTTCGGCCGGGAGTTGCTGGAGTTGTTTTCCATGGGTATCGGTAACTACACGGAAGAGGATGTAAAGGCTTGCGCCAGAGCATTTACCGGTTGGACCATCCGTAATGCCGATTATATGAGCATACGAGCGTCCAGGGACTCCATATGGCCTTCAGGGCGTTTGGACTGGCAATTCCAATATTTGCCCGAGGACCACGACGATTCGGAAAAGAAATTTCTGGGACATACGGGGCGCTTCAACGGCGACGATATCATCGACATTATCACCCAACATCCGGCCTCCAGTTGGTTCATCGCTGGCCAGCTTCACGACTTCTTCATCTCCGACACGCCAAACGAAGCAGCCACTCAATACCTGACCGAAGAGTTCCGGAAAGCGAAGGGAGATATCCGGTCGGTAATGCGGTCGCTGTTTCTTTCGGATTTCTTCCGCAGCGACGAGGCCCGCTTCGCCCGGGTCAAGAGCCCAGCGGAGTTGGTGGCGGGCACGGCACGGTTGGCTGGCGGCCGACGTTTCCCCGAGTGGAGCATAGTGAATCTCTCCAACGACGCCAATTTTATGGGCCAGGAAATCCTAAACCCTCCCACTGTGGAGGGATGGCACACCGGCCAGGAATGGGTGGACACCGGGACGTTGGTGGAGAGAGTTAACTCCGCCACGCTGGAGATGGGGGATGCAACCAAACCCGGCGTTCAGACAATCATCGGCAACATAAAGAACAAAGGTCCGGTCCTCTCGCCCAGGGAATTCGTTGAGGCCTGCTTGGATGAGGTGGGCTGTTTGACTGTTTCAGACAGTACCCTCGCTAGCCTGGAGTCCCACGCTAAAACTCAGGGCGACTTGAAATTTCGCGATTCGGACTGCGCTGAGGAGCGTGTCACCGAAATGCTGCAATTAATCTTATCCACCCGAGAATATCAGATGGCGTGACCTAGCTATCAGCCGTCAGCCATCAGCCTAGCCACCCGACAGAGGTGAGTTATGACAACTAAGACCGCTTTTCAATATAGCCATACCATAGGCTTTCTAGCCAACAGATATAAAGGATTCCTGCATCCAGTGGATATGGTCATTGACTCCCAAGGCCTGCTTTACGTGCTGAATCGGGTCGGACCGGAAGTGGGCGTTCGAATCCCCTACAAGAGGATCACCATCTGCACGGTTGATGAAGAATACCTGGGCGAGATCAGCACCGGAGGGATGGGCGACGGCCAAATGTGGTGGCCCAGCGCCATGGCCTTCGACAGCGAGGACCAGCTTTACGTGGCCGACGAGGCACTGAACCGGGTCTCGATTTTCTCCAAAGAGGGCGAATTTCTGAGCCAGTGGGGAGTCGCCGGCGCCGGTCCCGGTCAACTAGACCGGCCCTCGGGCATCGCCTTCGACAGCGGCAACAACCTCTTGGTTACCGATAGCCTCAACCACCGGATTCAGCAATTTCACCGGGACGGGACGTTCGTTGGCGCATGGGGAGAATTTGGCGACGGGCCGGGGCAGTTCAATATGCCCTGGGGAATTGCCGTTGACCCAGCCGGTGATGTGTACGTGGCCGATTGGCGAAACGACCGCATCCAGAAGCTGGACTCGGGCGGCAAGTTCATCGCCCAGTGGGGGTCCTCCGGAGAGGAAGAGGGGCAATTCAACCGGCCCGCCGGCGTTGCAGTGGATGAAGGCGGAGATATTTACGTGGCCGATTGGGGCAACGAGCGGGTGCAGGTGCTGAACCAGCAAGGAGAAGTCTTGGACATTCTTCGAGGCGATTCAGTGGATTCCACTTGGGCCGAGGACTACTTCTTGGCCAATCCCGATGAAGGCGCCGCCCGGCGCGCCGCAGACTTGGAGCCGGTAGTGGACCCACCCTGGGAAAAACTGCGGGAAACTTCAGCCAACGTGGAAAAGCTGTTTTGGGGTCCCACATCGGTCAAGTTGGACGGCCAAGGCCGAGTCTACGTCGTGGACAGTTGCCGCCACCGCCTACAGATTTACCGCAAGAGCTAAGTTGCTAATTTTTTCACCGCAGAGAGCGCGGAGACCGCAGAGGGAAATACAAATGGACGATAATTCTCTGCGAACTCGGCATCCTCTGCGGTGAATTTTCTTGCTACCCCCGGAACTTCTCCGTCCTAGCCCAAGAATCTCTCAGTGGCACCGTGCGGTTGAACACCAGCATGCCGGGGGCTGAATCCGCAGAGTCTACACAAAAGTAGCCCTGTCTGAGGAACTGATAGGTGCTGCCCGGCGCCGCCGTAGCCAGGCTCGGCTCCACCTTGCAACCGGTCAGGAGCTCCAGGGAATTGGGGTTAAGATGGTCGGCTAATTCATGTTCGACGGGTCTAACGTTTGACTCCTCTTCAAATTCGTGGTCAGAAACACCCATCGGTTCGGCATCGGCAAACAATGTATCGTAGAGCCGCACCTCTGCATCGATAGCGTGGGCTTCGGACACCCAGTGGGAAGTGCCCCTGACTTTCCGGCCATCGGCGGTTTGGCCGCCCTGGGATTCGGGGTCATAAGTGCAGTGGAGCTCCTCCACCTCGCCGGTAGTCTCGTTTTTGATGACGTCCACGCAGGTAACGTAGTAGGCGTCCTTTAAGCGAACCTCCCGGCCCGGAGACAGCCGGTAGAAGCCTTTGGGCGGGTCCTCTCGAAAATCTTCCTGTTCTATGTAAACCACTTTGGAGAACGGAATTTTCCTCGAACCGTGAGAAGGATCTTCGGGATTGTTGACCGAGTCCACTTCCTCAACTTGGCCCTCGGGGTAATTGTCTATCACCAATCTTAGAGGTCGCAGCACACCCATGACCCTGGGGGCGCGCCGGTTCAGGTCCTCCCGGATGCTGTGCTCCAGCAGGGCAAGTTCCACCACGGTATCCCGCTTGGCCACACCGATCTTGTCGCAGAAGTTGCGGATGGCCTCCGGGGTGTAACCCCGACGGCGGAGACCGGACAGAGTGGGCATCCGAGGGTCGTCCCAACCGGTCACATGACCATTCTCGACAAGTTCAATCAGCTTGCGTTTGCTCAGCACCGTGTAGCTCAGGTTGAGGCGGGCGAACTCGATTTGCTGAGGATGGAATATCTCTAGCGACTCCAGGAACCAGTTGTATAGCGGCCGGTGGTCCTCAAACTCCAGAGTGCATATCGAGTGGGTTACCCCTTCGATGGAATCGGACTGGCCGTGGGTAAAATCGTAGGTGGGATAAATGCACCAAGTATCCCCCGTGCGGTGATGCGAAGCCTTGAGGATCCGGTAGATTACCGGGTCCCGCAGATTAACGTTGGGTGAAGCCATGTCGATCTTGGCGCGGAGTACGTGAGCGCCTTCGTCGAAATTCCCGGCCCGCATCTTCTCAAACAAGGTCAAGTTCTCTTCAATAGAGCGGTCCCTGTATGGGCTGTCCTTGCCCGGCTCGGTCAGGGTGCCGCGGTACTCCCTAATTTCCTGGGGGCTCAAGTCGCACACATACGCTTTGCCCTTTTGGATCAACTGCACTGCATATTCGTATAGGGATTCGAAATAATCCGAGGCGAAGTAGAGGTGCTCTCCCCAATTCCAGCCCAACCACCTGACATCTTCTTGGATGGAATCCACAAATTCGACTTCTTCCTTGGTAGGGTTAGTGTCATCGAAGCGCAGGTGGCATCGGCCACCGTTTTCCGAAGCCACACCAAAGTTAAGGCAGACCGACTTGGCATGGCCTATATGCAGATACCCATTGGGTTCCGGTGGAAAACGGGTGACAACCTGACCGCCGTTTTTGACGGCCCGCACATCATCGGACACTATGTTTCGCACAAAGTCGCTTGGGGCGCTGGTCTCGTTAGTCAATATGCTGACGCCTCATTGCTGGTCAATTCTTTAACTTAGTCAGTGTCGCCCAGTCTCTCAATAGCCTGCCGGATCCGGTCTAGTACCCGCTCCCTTCCCAGCACCTCCATGGTTTCAAACAATGGAGGTGTGGCATCTTTGCCCGTGGCGGCCACCCGCAAAGTGCCGAAAAATTGCCGAGGCGACAGTTCCAGCTCGTTCGCCGCAGCCCGCAACGCCTGTTCCAGTGGTTCATGCTCAAAGGTTTTGGCGCCGGACATCTCAGCCTGGCAAGCGGCCAACGCAGCGAGCGCCGACTCCTTATTCATGTCCTTCTGTATCAGCCTTTGAGGATCAAAGTCCAATTCAGTTTGAAAGAAAAAATCCGTCATCCCCACTGCTTCGGGCAGCAGTTTGATCCGCTCTCGGATCAAAGGCACGATTTGCAACAAGTAATCCCGGTCCACCGGCAAAGATTCCGAGGGTAAGCCCTTTTCCAAGTGGGGCAAAATCCGGTCCGCCAAGTCTTCTTCGGAAAGCTGCCTGATGTACATACCGTTCATCCAAGTCAACTTTTCGTAATCGAAAATCGCTGGCGCTTTGTTGACCCGCTCAAGACCGAAATTCTCTATAACCGTGCTGGGAGTCATGATTTCCGTGTGGTCGTCCAAAGACCAACCGACCAACTCCAAGAAATTTACCAGGGCCTCTTGTATAAACCCTTCGTCCCGGTATTCCAGCACAGCGGTGGCACCGTGGCGTTTGGAAAGTTTGGCCCGGTCCGGACCCAAAATCATGGGCAAGTGGGCGAACTCGGGCGGCTCAAAACCCATAGCGTTGTGGAGTTGCAGGTGCCTATGTGTGCTGGGTAGCCACTCCTCGGCGCGCATTACGTGGCTAATTTCCATCAGATGATCATCGGTCACCACCGCCATGTGGTAGGTGGGAAAGCCGTCGGACTTTATCAGGATGAAGTCGTCCATAAGCTCGTTTTGCCAGGCCACATGGCCTCGGATCAAGTCCTCAAACTCCGTAGCCCCTGAAGCAGGCGAGGCGAATCGAATAACAAAACGTCCGGCCTCAGCATCTTTCGCTCGGCGTTCATCTTTGGATAAGTTCCGGCAATGGCGGTCGTAGCCGATGGAAATCTTGGCGCTGGCTTGAGCTTTCCGTATCTCTACCAGCCGCTCCTCCGAGCAGTAGCAGCGATAGGCCGACTCCCTGTCCAGCAACTCATCGGCCAGTTTTTGGTAAATATCCAAGCGCTCGGACTGGAAGTAGGGACCATATGGTCCACCAACGCGGGGACCCTCGTCCCATTGGATGTCCAGCCAGTCCAAAGCCTCCAATACCGCATCGGTGGCCCCGGGCACCAGCCGGTCCTGATCCGTATCTTCTACACGCACAATAAATTTTCCGCCGTGATGCCTGGCAAAGAGCCAATTAAACAGGGCGGTCCTGATATTGCCTATGTGAGGAAAGCCCGTTGGGCTAGGCGCGAAACGGACACGGACATCGTCTGTCCGGCTGGTTTTTTGCAACGGAATCCCTTCTATGATCACAAATTACGGGGCTTAATTCTAGCACGATTCGTGGCCTGGGTTCAGAGGCGATCCACACCAAGGGGTAACCTTCCTTCTCGTCGGGGGCCGCTCCCCCGTTAGTGGTGAGCTTGTCGAACCACCTGGGTGATCGAACATTGGTCCTTCGACAGGTCCGACTTTGTCGAGACTCTCGATGGAATCGGAGCTCAGGATGAGCGGACTGCTAACATCCACCGCACTGGGGACAGGGCTTTTTTACCCCACCATCTTAATTGGGTGCTTTTTCGCGTAAGGCCTCCAAGACATCATCTAAATCTTGGGGCGGCAGGGACCGGAACTCCACGTCCTGGCCGCTGGCCGGATGGCGAAAACCCAAGTGATTGGCGTGGAGGAACTGGCGGTTGAGTATGGAAGATGCTTTGCCGTAAAGCGGGTCACCAAGCAGCGGATAGCCCTGGTAAGCCAGGTGGACCCTTATCTGATGGGTGCGCCCCGATTCTAGGTAAATCTGCAGCAGTGTGTATCCGTTAATTTTTTCCAAAACTTGGTAATTGGTCCGGGACTCCCGTCCCCCCGGACCCACGGCCATTCGTTTACGGTTTCGGGGGTCCCGGCCAATGGGTGCGTCGATCTGGCCTTTGGCGTCTGGGAAGACCCCGGTGGCCAGAGCCAAATATCCTTTGGTTACTTGCCGGTCTTTAATCTGGGCGGATAGGGCCAAGTGGGCTTGGTGGGTCTTGGCCACCATCATCAATCCTGATGTGTCCTTGTCCAACCGGTGCGCTATTCCCGGCCTCACACCTTCACCGATTCCTTGAATGTCGGGGCACAGTGCCAGCAGCCCGTTTACCAAAGTGCGGTCTGGATGGCCCGGACCGGGATGGACGGAAATGCCGGGAGGTTTATCGATAACGACAATGTGCTCATCCTGAAATACGACCTGCAGCGGCATCCATTGAGGCACCAAGTCCAGGGGTCGTGGCGCCGGCACCGTCACGGAAACCCTGTCGCCCTGATGAATCGTTTGCGACGGCTTGCTGGTATGGCCGTTAACTAAAACAGAGCCTTGGACCACCAGCCGGTGTAGCTGGCTCCGAGTCAACCCAATATCTAAAGCCGCCAGAAAATGGTCCAATCGGGACCAGGTTTTTTCGACCTTATACTCCTTGGCGGGGGCTCGGCTGACTAATCCGGGTTCGACTACCATACCGTCATTCCCGCCCATCTGAGTGGCCGGGATCGCCGAGTTCCCCAGATTCCCTAATCTCCCCAGACTCCAAATGATTTTTTGGGTCGTCCGGTTCGGATATTTCTGCGCCTGACCGCAGGCTGGATTCTGGTTCCTCTGTGATACCGAAATTCGGGTCCGGATCGTTCACGGGAATCTCCGCTGCTCCGACTCCAGCTATCGTCTCCACGGCGGCATTCTTAGACCCGGCGCTGGACTTGGCCCGATTGGATTTGGAGCCGTCCGAGATTAAAAACATCCAAGCCAGCAAAGACAAACCGATGACTATTGACGCATCTGCCAGGTTGAAAATCGGCCAGGAACCGACGTCCACAAAATCGGTGACATGGCCCAACCGCACTCGGTCCAACAAGTTTCCGGCGGCGCCGCCGAACTGCAAGCCCAAACTCAATCGGAGCAGGTTCCCTGGTTGGCGCTGGCTCCGGTAAATCAAGTACAGTATCGTGATTCCCACCACGGAAACCAAAATCAATGAGAAATTTTGGTCGCGAAAAAGGCCAAAGGCGCTGCCACTATTAAATGTGTGGGTGAGTCGGAAAAAGCCTTCCGACGGAACTGATTCCCGAAGTTCCAAGAACTCCCGCACCAGCCATTTTGTGAACTGGTCCGCCAAGAAGACAATGGCAAGCAATTGGAGGAGGACCCAGTCCTTGTAGATGGGGCGTCGCAGGATTGTCACGGTCCCGGGTTTTTTACTGGGTACACCGGCTTTTTGGACCTCATGCTGGGGCATAATCGGTTACTTCAACGCCCGTGTTACTTAGGTGCCCCAATTATTCTAGAGCGCCTGTGAAAAACTCGACCACCGGCGGCGCTAGTTGGTCCTCGTAGCCATACCAAAAGTGGTCGGCGCCAGCAACGACGACGCGGCCCGGAGGGTGAGAAAAGGCGTCTAAGGCCGGGATATACTCTTCCGATTTGAACGACTTGTCCTGGTCGCCCACAATGACAAATGCCGGATGGTCATACCTCTTCAATTCCGTAGCTTCCAGGTTAACGAGTGACGGGGAAACCAGGGCGAAGGCCCTAGCGTTTTTATGTAGCTCTGGGTTGTTCAGCACGACCCTGGAGCCAAAGGAGTAACCCGCCAGCCCTATTCTTCTAGAATCCACACCCGGCCAGGCCTTCACCAAATCTAATGCGCCCAACGCTTCCTCTGTCTCAAGCTCGCCCTTGGTGTGCTCGCCTTCGCTGTTGCCCACGCCCCGGAAATTGAACCTCAAGGTGACGAACCCTTGTTGGGCCAAGGCAAAACTCAGCGACAGCACCACGTTGTTCTCCATGTTGCCGCCGTATAAGGGATGGGGATGGCAGATAACCACCCCGGGTATGGAGCCGTTGTGCTCATCAGGTTGAGCCACCACGCCCTCGAAGCTCAAGCCTTTGACCTTAAATGACACGGCGCTCTGTCGCAACGCTCAACCTCCAATCCACATAAGCGGTCAGTCCAGGCAGTCCTGCTTCTATATTAAGAGAAGCGAGGCCTCATCTGCAAGAATGCTTCCCCACTAACCGCATCTTAGCCGGATTTATAGTGTTGGCAGAAATATCCTGCTAGAATAGCCCCTACCTTGGCGTCGTTAGCCAATCTGAAGACTAGGCTCGGGAGCGGGGCGAAATCCCCCTTAATCCCCCTTTAAAAAGGGGGGGGCTGGAATCCGGGAGCTGCAATGTGTAGTGACGATGCAATTTCCCGTTCTTGGCAATTTTCAGGTTTGTCCTTTGGGATTTGACCCTCAGCCTCAAAACCAGAGCCTCTCCCTTTGTAAATGGGGATTGAGGGGGATTTAAAACCGCCAGGGTCAACAAAGATTCAGCAACACACACTGGAGGCGTGGATGGCAGTAATTGATTTGCGCAGTGATACGGTCACCAAACCCACCGACGAGATGCGGCGGGCGATGGCCGAGGCCGAAGTCGGAGACGACGTTTTTGGTGAAGACCCTACCATAAATAAGTTGCAAGAACGGGCTGCGGAGATGCTGGGCAAAGAGGCCGGCCTGATCACCACCAGCGGCACCATGAGCAACCTAATAGCCGCCTTGACCTATTGTCACCGGGGCGACGAAATCATCATGGGCGACCAAGCCCATATGTTCTGGAACGAATCGGCGGGAGCAGCCGCATTGGCTGGGGCCCAATCGCGTTTGGTGCCCAATGACGAACAAGGCCGCATCAACCCAGCGGATGTGGAAGCGGCCATCCGTCCCAAAACCAACATCCATTTCCCTCCGACAACCTTGGTATGCTTGGAAAACACGCACAACCGTTGCAGCGGCATGGTTCTGACCCCGGAAGACACCAAGGGCGTCGCCGACGTGGCCCACGCCGCTGGCGCTGCCGTCCACCTAGACGGGGCTAGGATTTTCAACGCGGCCGTAGCCCTGGAAGTCCCGGCTGCGGAGCTGGTTAAGGACGTAGACGACATTAGCTTTTGCCTCTCCAAGGGCTTGAGTTGCCCCGTGGGCTCGGTCATCTGTGGGTCCCAAGATTTTATTGACGAAGCGCGCAAATGGCGCAAAATGGTGGGCGGCGGAATGCGCCAAGCCGGGGTGCTGGCTGCGGCGGGCTTGGTTGCCATGGACACGATGATTGACCGGATGGCCGACGACCATGCCAACGCTAAGAGACTAGCCGAAGGGCTCGCCAACATCGATGGGCTCAGCGTCGACTCGGAGAAAATCCAGACCAACATCGTGATCTTCGAGGTGGACCCGGCACTAGCAACGGTCCAACAGTTCATGAGTGCGCTGGACCATGAGGGCGTGAAGGTCTCTTACCCCGGCGAGCACACCATCAGGATGGTCACCCACCGCCACATCGATAGCGGCGACGTGGACGATGCCTTATCCAGGGTGTCCAACGTGGCCAAAGGGTTTAAGTAAGCGGTCAGCATCCGGCAGTCGGCCACGGATACACGCCAACGATGGCTGTCGGTCGCTATGCAGCCGGTCACAAAAGCGGCCCAAAAGTAAATCGGAGGAGGGAACCCCAATATGTCGAGTGCAGATCACCTAAATACTTACGCCGAAGGCTGGACCAAAGGGGAGGCAGCCATCATCTTAAGGGCGGTGGACGATGGTTACACGCTAGACGATCCCAACTTCGGGATGATATCCAAGGGAGAGTTTTCCGATTACCTGGCTGGCTTCAAGCAGCAAGTAGAATCCATACGTGGAAACATCGGTGGCTCTCTCATAGAACTCACCGAGATTGTCACTCAGGAGGAAGCAGGAATCTTGACTGCTTGAGCTTGGTGGTCGGTCCCCGGCACCGAAATACAAGGCACCGGCCTGATAAAAGTCGGTGACAAGGGAGTAGTGTCCGAGCGCCTAACGTACTATACCAAACTCGCCGACAGCTGACCTTTGGGTACCTGACCTAACAGTAGAGATACAGGCGGTGGAATAATGTCCGAACAAGAACTGCGTATCATTGCTCCCACGGCCATCGTGGGCTACGGTTTTCAGGAAAGTTCCTTGGAGCGGGTCCTCCAGAAAGACCCTCACCTGATTGCTTGCGACGGAGGCAGCACCGATCCAGGACCCAACTACTTGGGCATGGGCAAAGCCTTTGTGGGCCGGGATGCCGCCAAGCGCGACCTTTCTTTGATGCTTCATGCGGCGGTGGACCGGAAGATCCCCATGATTGTCGGTACCAGCGGCGGAGCCGGCGGCGATGCTCACCTCCAATGGACCCGGGAAATCGTCGAAGAAATCGCCAGGGAAAACAATCTGCATTTCAAGATGGCCTTGATCCACGCCGAGCAGTCCAAGGAATACGTCGCTAAAAAACTTGAAGATGGCAGGGTTGAACCCATCTGGCCTCTGGGGGCCCTGGACCCCGGAGCCGTAGCCAGGTCAACCAACATCGTGGGCATGGCCGGCGCCGAGCCCTACATCGAAGCCTTGGGCGGAGGCGCTCAGGTAATCCTCTGTGGCCGCTCCGACGACGCAGCCATTTTCGCTGCGATGCCCATAAAAGAAGAGTTCGACCCGGCGTTGGGTTGGGTGGCCGGAAAGCTGTTGGAATGCGGTGCCGCGTGTGCCGTGCCCCGGCAAAAATACGGCAGCGAAGGCATTACCGTCACGGTGCGGGAAGACCATATTTTGGTCGAGCCCAACCATCCCGGATTGACCTGCACTCCCTTGAGCGTTTCCACGTTTTTCTTGCACGAAAACGAAACGCCCCTTTACCACACCGAGCCATCGGGAGTATTGGACTTGACCGCCCTTGATTGTCAGGCGGTAGACGAACGAACCGTGAAGATCACCGGCGCCCAATTCCATCCTCGAGAAAAGTACACCATCCGGTTGGAGGGAGTGGAGTTGGTGGGCTACAGGTGCATCTGCGTGTCCTACACGAGAGACCCGGTGCTGGTCCAGAGCATTGACGGCTACTTGGATGCCGTCCGGAAGTTGGTCGTTAGCCGAGTAGACGGCATGGGCGTGCCCGCTGAAGACTACAAGTTGGTCTTCCGCGTGATTGGCAAAAACGCAGTCATGGGGGAGCGAGAGCCAGTAAAAGAGATACTGACCCACGAGTTGGGGATAATAATGGAAGCTGTGGCTTCGACTCAGGAGTTGGCCAATGAAATCCTGGGCTTGGCCCGCCAGGCTGGGAAGAACTTGCACTATGAAGGCAAGCTATGCGACGAAGGATGCATCACATATCCCTACTCGCCATCGGACATTCCCGCTGGCCCAGTTTACGAGTACAACATGCTCCACGCTGTTGAACCGGACAGTCCTTTGGAGATGTTTCCCGTCGAGTACGTGACGGTTTAGCTGGTTAGCTATCAGCTATCAGCGAGCAGCGGCCAGCTCCTGCTATGAGTTCAAACTGTTTTGAGGAATCACAGGGGGAAATATGGCTAGAATACGTGACTTGGCGGTGATTTGCCGCAGCAAGAACGCCAATCCCTTTTCCTTAACCCTGGACATGGTTTTCCCGGATCAGCAAACGTTTGAGCGAGTTCGAACCTCCGGGGTCATTTCCAAGCAGCTAATTTCCCGGCTCTATAGCGTGCCAGAAAGCGACGTGCTATTGGTGGAATTCCCCCCTGCTAACGCATTCAAGGCCACCATCCCCCGGCTCCACGGATCAGGCGCCGTGGAGGACTCGGACGTTTACGGCGCTCAGCAGCACGGGCCTCTGATGGACGTGGAGATTCCGTAGACACCGATTCACCGCAGAAGCGCGGAGAGCGCAGAGACGAATCAAAAAAATAATTTCCCTTCGCACAGCTTTAACCATCTAGCTCTGCGCCTCTGCGGTGAACCAAACCCCATTGGGAGTCGCAAACTAACATGGAAGAATCAACTGGCTTGAAGGGCAAATCCGGTGGCGCGAGAGGCTTATTCTCAGGGCGGGCCGCGACCTGGTTGGCGCTGGCTGCTTTGGCAATTTCCGTGGGCCACGTGGTTTATGCGGTCTGGCGGGACCACATCAACAACGGGGAAGGACTTCTAAACGTCCTAGGGTAACAGATGGCGCAGCGCCGCCTGGTCACCAAGAAATACTATTGTCCGGTCCCGCTTGTTCGGAGCGAAGGTTGTAACCATGATCATGCGATTGTTGAGCCGGTCAAAACGACCGGACCCGGGTGTCTACGCTCAAGTAATTGGCGGACCATTCCTGCCGGGTGACCAGGTAGACGTTGAGTTAATCTCTACCGGTGAAGCTGGCGAGAAAGAAGGCGGCGCCAAAGAGGTTTTTCTGGATTTGGTTTGCCGGGAGACCTTTTGGTACACCGTTAAATCCACCGGCGCTGCATTCATCGGACAGTACCCTGGGCACGGGGAGGAGAACCACACCGGCATGTCTTACACGGCGGCAGGACGGCCTGGCCGGTTCAAAACGTCCAAGAACCTGGCATGCTTGTCCAGCCTCGTGCTTCTGAATAGTCACGATCTAGACCACGGCAACTTGAGGGGAACCGCCACATTTCAGCTCCCCACCGATGCGGCTCCTAGTATTCAGGGCGAAACCGTGAATGTAGACTGGGAGTTGCGGTTGAGGTTGAACTCCGCCCCGTCTCAGGAATCTACAACAGTGGGCCACATCACGGTGCTGTCTAGTCCCGTGGGAACTACCGGCGACCAAGAACGCCTTCATGGGTCAGGCCATCGTCCGGCTGCCATCAGCAAGACCAGCACGGCCCGATGCGATGTGTCTTTAGCGCTGGCTCAAGACGTTATGAGAACAGGCCAAACTTTGCGCGGCGTCTTAAATGCGAGAGCGATTACCGATATCAACGTCACCAAAGTCCAAGCGGAATTGGAGTGCTTGGAGCAAGCTGGCGCCAAAGAATCCTCAGCAGTTTACGCAACCGCCTACCTCCAAGGCCGATCATCGCTCCAGGCAAGGCAGGAATACCAATGGCCTTTCCAGTTGGAGATTCCAGACCTGATGCTGCCCAGCGCAAACTTTGACGAAACATGGGTGGTTTGGCGGGTGAAGGGCATCTTAGGTCGAACATTTCGGACGCGTCTGGAGACGGCTGCGCAGGTTCAGGTGTTTACCTCGGGCTAAAGGCTGGGACAATAAACAAAAACCGGGGAACGCCCCCATCCTAACTCTCCCCCGTAAAGGGGGAGAGTTAGGATGGGGGCGCGGTCGTACTCGTCAATCTTGCATAGATGGAATTAGGTCTCCGGAACAGGATTTAGGGAGGTTTCTCCTATGGTGTCCCGATTGCGCTCGCCAAATGCCGATCTGTCCATTGAGCTGGATGAAGGCCAGCACCAGTTGGGAAAGCCCATCACCGGCAGGGTTACCTTGCTTCCCGGCGAGGGCTTTGAGATGCGCGGAGCAAAAGCGGAGTTTATTTGCACCGAGACCTACTGGTTGAGGGTCCGGCGGACAAGTCGATTCGGCTCCGCCGAAACCAACGAACCCGCCGCCACGTTGATACGCGAATATTCCCATCCCCTATTTGTCGGTTCGGAAATCGCCAACCTGATGCCTCAAGTAGGTGACATCAACTTCACCATCCCCCTAAATGCGCCCCCCACGGTCCAAGGAGGAGTCGCTAATCTTGCCTGGCGTTTGATAGTGACCGTGGACGTGGCACGAGGCCGGGACATCAGCCGGGAGATTGATCTGATAGTTATGCCGGCCCCCGGTGAAAGGGCCGATAATACCCAGCCAACAGAAAACGCCGCTCCAGCATTAACCCAGTTCGCTGAGTGCGACATGAATTTATCTCTAACCGCTCACCGGGTATGCATGGGAGAGACGGTGGACGGCGTCCTAAGGGTCTATCCGAAAACAGGCCGCACCCCGCAAGCGGCCCGTGTGGAATTGATGCGCGCAGAAGCGGCGGGAACCAGCAATGCCGATTTAAGCATCGGCGTAGTGGAGTTCCAAATCCCGGAGTCTACTGGTGCGGATGAAGCGATGGAGTTCCCATTTTCTTTGCCGGTCCCGGAGTGCTTGTTAACCACCATCTCGGTGCACGAAACTAGCGTTTCGTGGCGGGCGCGAGGGACGGTCACCGTCGGCAGGGGCAAGGAATTGGATATCAGCCAGAGGGTCACGGTCCGCGGGTCTTCTTAAGGGATTTTCCAGTAAAGATTGATTCGGAAAGGCTCAGTACGAGTGGTTGCACCTTACATTGCTGATGTGGTCTACCTAATCGGCCTTGATGGCGGATATCCTTCGACAAGCTCAGGAAGAGCGGGAACGCTCATACCGCTCATGGTGAGCCCTTCGGCTCGGCTCAGGACAGGCTTGTCGAACCATCCTTTCGGGTATGGGCTGGTGGATTTTCAGCGCAAGTACAAACACTTGACCTACTTCTCATTTGCATCTTCGTTGTCCTGAGATTTGTCGGCCCCCCACCATTTCTTGAGCCGCTCCGCAATCTCCTTTTCCGTGCCCTCTTGTGTGGGTTGGTAGTATCGGCGTCCTTTTAATGAAGGGGGCAAAAACTCTTCCTCCACGAAGTGGCCTTCGTAATCGTGGGCGTTCTTGTAGCCTTCGCCGTACCCGGACTGTTTCATCAGCCCAGTGACTGCGTTTCGGAGGTGCAAAGGCACGGGCTCGTTAACGTGTTGGCGGGCGTCTTCCAACGCCAGGTTTATTCCAGCGTAAGCCGAGTTGCTCTTGGGCGCCGTAGCCAGGTAGACGGTGGCTTCCGCCAGTGGGATACGGCCCTCAGGCATGCCCAGGAAATGCACCGCCTGCTGGGCCGCCATGGCCACCGCCAAGGCCCCGGGCTGGGCCAAGCCAATATCCTCGGCGGCCAGGACAACCAGTCGCCGGGCGATAAACAGCGGGTCCTCACCGGCGTCTATCATCCGCGCAAGCCAGTAAAGAGCTCCGTCGGGAGACCCACCTCGCACCGACTTTATAAAGGCGGATATGGTGTCGTAGTGACCATCGCCAGCCTTGTCGTATCTGGGAGACCGGCGCTGCATGGCGTCGGAGATGGTTTCCAAATCCACGTGCCGGCGCCCATCTTCACCGGGATTCGTGGCGTAGGCAGCGGTTTCCAGGGCGTTTAATGCAGACCTGGCGTCGCCGTTGGCTAAGTCCACCAAGTACTTCAGGGCAGTTTCTTCCAGGTCTACTTTCAGATCGGCAATACCCCGTTCGCGGTCCTCCAGCGCTCGCCCAATTATGGTCTCGACCTGTTCGGGGCTCAGAAGTTCCAGGGTGAATACACGGGAGCGTGACAGCAAAGGGCCGATTACTTCGAATGAAGGGTTTTCCGTGGTGGCCCCAATCAGCGTGAATGTGCCGTCTTCGACATGGGGGAGTATGACGTCCTGCTGGGACTTGTTGAACCGGTGGATTTCGTCCACGAATAATATGGTCTTCGTGCCGTACATACCTTGGCGTTCCTTGGCCTCGGCCACTGTGCGGCGCAAGTCGGCCACGCCGGATGTGACGGCGCTGATGGCCTCGAAGTGGGAATCGGTTACCCCGGAAACAAGCCGAGCCAGGGTGGTTTTGCCGCTGCCGGGAGGGCCCCACAATATGAACGAAGGAACCCGTTGTGCCGCAATCGCCCGGCGCAAGACCCGGTCCGGGCCGACGATATGCTCCTGGCCGACGAACTCGTCGAAAGACTGGGGCCGCAGCCTGTCGGCCAGGGGCGCTTGCTGCTTGGCCCGGCGTTCCCCTTCATGCTCGAACAGCGACTGGGATGAGGCCATGATTTAGCCCTCGGCTTTCCGCGGTCAGCTTCTTGTCACTGCCTATTATACGGCCAGGTTATTAAGTTAGCGGAAATTGGGCATCACTTTCTGGGCGAAGAGTTGCATGGACTTGGTCACCATATCGTGGGGCAGCCGCCCTCCGATATTGAACCAACCTGAGTACTCTTGGGCACCGAAGGACTCTTGAAATTGGTTGAGCCTTTCCACGCATTCTTCCGGTGTGCCTATGACCGTGTTCTCTTGCAGGATATCCTCGTAATTCAGCTTGCTCAGCCCTTCTTGCATACGGATGATGCGGGGATTTGCCGCTGCTGCCCTGTCTGCGGCGGGTGAATTAATCATATCCTGAGCTGTTTTAATGTATGAATTGATGGTCTCTTTCAGCACTCCTGCGGTTTCGTGCCGATTTTCAGACACATAAATTGGCAAGGTGACCGAGAGTTTCCCTTTTTCAGGGTCGTGGCCGCCTTGCGCTAACTTTTCCCGGTATATTTTGGCACCTTCGATAGCTGCCTGTTTTCCGGCAATTACCGGGGCAACCAGCAGGTTGTAGCCCATGGACCCGATAAGCTCGAAGGTGTCCGGGCCCGTAGCGGCAACATGTATCGGCGGATGAGGTTTTTGCAGCGGCTTGGGGGCAAGGACTATTTGCCGGACCTGGTAATACTCACCCTGGAAATCCAACTCGTCTTTGGTCCAAGCGTCAACGATCAATCTTAGGCACTCGTCGAATCTTTGGCGGCCCTCCTCCATGGAGACGCCGTAGCCCTCAAAATGGCTTGGGATGATTCCCCGGCCAATGCCGAAAATCGCCCGGCCACCGGAAATGATGTCCAACGTGGCGATATCCTCGGCCAAACGGATGGGATGATGTAGCGGCATCAAGTTTACCGCCGTGCCCAGCCTTATGTTCTGGGTTGCTTGAGCCATCGCGGAAGCCAGCAGCAATGGAGATGGGGTGATGGAGAAATTGGGATGGAAATGGAGTTCAGCCAGCCAGACGTTGTCGAAACCCAATGAGTCCGCCAATTGGCTCTGGGCGATGGTGTCGGCGTACCTCTGTTGGGGAGACTGGTCTTCATCGCAGGGCAGCTGGTAGAATACTCCGAATTCCATCATGTGGCTCCTAATGGCATTAAGCCGGGTACAGCAATTGCCGAAAGCTGAGGGCTGGTATCAGCGGAACTGGGGCATAACTTTATCGGCAAACAAGCGCATGGACTTGGCTACTTCGTCGCTGGGCACCATGCCGCCGGTATTGAACCAGCACATGAACTCGTCGGCGTCGTACATCTGCTGAATCTGCCGTAGCTTATCGGCACACTCTTCGGGATCGCCGATGGCGGCAAAATCGGCGTCAACCTGCTCATAGTCGAGCATATTGGCCCGTTCCATTCCCCTGCCATGGCTGGTGGCTCGGAGGGTGCCCAGGTAGTTGTCGATGCTCGCTTCGAATCCCACCAAAGCCTTCATGCGGTTCTCGGCGACAAAGATTGGGACGTTGACGTTCACCTTGCCTCCAAGGGCATCGGGCTTCAGATTGCGCCGGAACTCCTCCATTCCCGCTATGGCCCCCTCATGTGTGGAAATCATCGGCGCTAACAGGATGCTGTGCCCCATTTTCCCGACCATTCCGAAGGTGTCGGGGCTGTTGGCCGCCACATAGACCGGTGGATGGGGCTTTTGCTGTGGCTTGGGCTCCACACTCACCCCCTCCACTTGAAAGTGCTTTCCCTTATATGTCACTGCATCATTGGTCCAAGATTTAAGGATGAGTTCTACCGCCTCTTGGAAACTATTCCTGCCCTCCTCCATGTCCAAGCTGTATCCGTGGAAATGCCGGGGATTAGAACCTCTCCCTATGCCGAACACCGCCCGGCCATGGGAGAGCAGGTCCAGAGTCGCAGTTTCCTCGGCCAAGCGTATGGGATGGTGCAACGGCACCAAGTTAACCGCCATGCCTATCTTTATCCGTTGGGTGGCGGCGGCAATGGCGGAGCCCACCATCAAAGGGGCAGGCATGACGGAGAAACGGCGATTAAAGTGGAGTTCGGCCAACCAGACGTTGTCAAAGCCCAATTCGTCGGCCAAACGGGCTTGGGCCAGGGTGTCGTCGTAGCGGGCGGACGCAGTCTGACTTTCCGCACAGGGTAATTGGTAGAAGACGCCAAATTTCATTCAGAGGGCTCCTAGTTAGCGATTAGCCATCAGCTTTCAGCGGACAGCAGATGGCGCATGACTTTTACAGTGGCTCCGGTCACCAAGCTACGTTCCAGGAATCACATCAGCGATGTTTAGAGAGGAATGTTTCCGTGCTTCTTGGCTGGCATGGTGTCCCGCTTGTTTTGCAACATCTCTAGAGCTCTGACGATTCGCAAGCGGGTGTCGGCCGGGTCAATAACATCGTCCACGAAACCGTATTTGGCGGCCACGTACGGGGTGGTGAATTTTTCCTGATAGTCAGCAACCAGCTCTAGCCGCTTCTTTTCAGGATTCTTGGCTTTGGAAATCTCTTCCCGGTAAATGATATTAACCGCCCCTTCAGCGCCCATCACGGCGATTTCGGCGGAGGGCCACACCAGGTTGATGTCCGAGCGTAGGTGTTTGCTGCTCATGACAATATATGCCCCACCGTAGGCCTTACGGGTTATGACAGCGACTTTAGGCACAGTCGCCTCGGCGTAGGCGAAGATGAGTTTGGCGCCGTGGCGGATGATGCCGCCGTGTTCCTGCTCCACTCCCGGCATGAAACCCGGCACGTCCACCAAGGTCACCAAGGGAATATTGAAGCAATCGCAAAAACGCACAAACCGAGCGGCTTTGTTGGAGGCATTTATGTCCAACACTCCGGCGAGGTGCGCTGGCTGGTTGCCGACTATCCCCACTGCCCTGCCATCCATGCGGCCGAACCCCACAACAACGTTGGGGGCGTAGTTTTGGTGGACTTCCAAGAACTCTTCGTCGTCCAACAGCTTGTAGACAATGTCCCGGACGTCGTAGGCCCGGTTGGCGTCATCGGGCACCAAGTATCGCAGGTCCGCGTCGGGCAGCGAGGAATTCCGCTGGCTGGTAACCAAGGGAGCGTCTTCCAAGTTGTTGGCGGGGAGGTAGCTCAGCAGGTGGCGGACCTCTTCTAGGCACTCCTCTTCGCTGTCATAAACAAAATGGGCAACGCCGCTGCGGGTAGCATGGGTTGCCGCCCCGCCCAGTTGCTCGTGGGTGACGTCCTCGCCGGTCACGGCTTTGATAACGTCGGGGCCGGTGATATACATCTGACCTAGGTCTTTCACCATAAAGACGAAATCTGTGATCGCCGGAGAGTAAACGGCGCCCCCAGCCGATGGGCCTAAGATCACGGAGATTTGGGGAACCACGCCCGAGTACATGGTGTTTCTCAGGAATATGTCGCCATAGGCCGCCAGGCTTAGCGCACCTTCCTGTATTCTGGCGCCACCCGAGTCGTTGATGCCGACCACGGGGCAACCCGTTTTGGAGGCCAAGTCCATAACTTTGCAAATCTTCTGGCTCACCACCTCCGATAGGGAGCCGCCGAAGACGGTGAAGTCTTGCGCAAATGCAAATACTTGTCGGCCCTCTACCTTGCCGTGGCCGGTAACCACCGCATCTCCTAGAAAGGTTCGTTCCGCTAGACCAAAATCGGTGGCCCGGTGGGTCACAAAGCTGTCAATTTCTTCAAATGTGGCCTCGTCCATTAGGAGGGCAAGCCGTTCCCTGGCCGTGAGCTTCCCCCGGTCGTGCTGCTGGTCAATGCGCTGCTGTCCGCCGCCTTTCTGGGACTGCAAGCGCAACTCTTCCAGCGATTCAAGCTTTTGGTCGATGGCTCTCTTTTCCGCAGTCACTGTGCTCTCCCCGGACAAAAGAAGGTGGAAGAAAAATGGCTCAACGGCGGTATTGCTGTGACCCAGCGGCAGTCATATCCTGCAAATCTCGCCGATTCTATGGGCCAGCTTTGAGCTTCATCCTAGCAGACGGGTATAGACGGTGCAAGGAAGAACGGAGTGTTAGAATTAGACTTCCCATGACAAAAGCCAGAAACATGATTCAGTTTGCCAAAACCGGCCTCGCCGGCCTGACCGTGGCCAAAGATGAACCGCTCATCTGGGGGAAGCGGACCTACCTTATGGGGATCATCAACTTGACCCCCGACTCCTTTTCCGGTGACGGCCTGGGCTCCGACGTTACGGCGGCCGTGGAGCAGGCCTTGCGCTTTCAAGAGGAAGGCGCGGACATCCTGGATATTGGAGCGGAGTCCACTCGCCCCAAAGCTTTGCCCATCACGGCGGAAGAAGAACTAGCCAGGCTGATGGCCCCGCTGGAGGCAATCGCCAGCAAAGTGTCGATACCCATTAGCGTAGACACTTACAAGGCCCAAGTGGCTCGCCAGGCCATCCAGGCCGGAGCGGCGATTATCAACGATGTGTGGGGATTGAAAGCGGAGCCGGATCTGGCCGACGTGGCCGCCCAAGCGGGTGTAGCTTTGGTAATTATGCACAATCAGAAGACCCGCCGTTACGAAAATCTTCTGCCCGACATTTTGGCCAGCATTAAACATAGCGTGGCAGTGGCCAAGGAAGCCGGCGTCCCGGAAAGCAACATCATCGTGGACCCGGGAATCGGCTTTGGCAAAACCCCGGACCACAACTTGGAAATCTTGCGATGTCTGCAAGAATTCCAGAAACTGGGCTTCCCCGTGCTGGTGGGAACATCCCGCAAATCCACCGTCCGCTTGACCCTGAACCTGCCTGGCAGCGACTCCTCCCAGCAGTTGATCCAAGGCAACGCAGCGACGGTGGCATTAGCGATAGCCGGCGGCGCGGACATAGTCCGGGTCCATGACGTGAAGGAAATGCTAAGTGTTTGCAGGATGAGCGACGCAATAGTCCGAGGCTGGAGGCCTCAAAATTGGAAAGGGTAACAGCATATTTAGGCTTGGGATCAAACTTGGGCCGAAGGGAAGAAAACCTGAAGGCGGCCATGGATCTCTTGGCTGAAGTTTCAGCCAAGCCCGACGGCCACTCTCCGGGGGCTTCCAGTCAAAAAGCGCATGCCATAAAAATCCTTCGTTCTTCTTCCCTTTACGAGTCCGCACCCTGGGGGTTGAAGGACCAACCGGATTTCTTGAATTGCGTGCTGGAAGTGGACACCCAAATGCCGCCTGCTGGCTTGCTGGAATGCGCCAAAGCCGTGGAAGAGATATTAGGACGCCAGCCGGGCTTGCGCTTCGGTCCACGGCTAATTGACGTGGATATTCTTCTCTACGGCAGCGCTGTAGTGGAACTACCTAAACTCCAGATTCCGCATCCACGGATGCATCTCCGAGCGTTTGCGGTGATTCCTCTGGCGGAGCTACAACCGGATTTGGTCCACCCAACCCTGAAGCTCACAGTTGAGCAACTGGCCCGAGAGGTTGATGGCCGGGAGGGTGTTAAGCCTTGGGGGCCGCCGCCGATGGTTGGCAAGCCCGGGCGAGTTGCGCCCTAAAGGAATTATTTCTTCTAACATTATCAAGTGCAATTAACCGACTTGCGGTCCGGACCGCCTCACCGGCGGAGGCCGGTGTCCATGAACTCGCTGGATTCAGACGTCCCCTGGATTCCGTCCTTCGTCGGAATGACGAGTTCGAGACTGAAACCCGGTGTTGGCCGCTGCCAGTTGACAATCGCCCCAGACTAGCGGATATTTTACTCTGCACAATTTGCGTCAACGAGCACTATATACTGTTTGATTCTGCTCTTAAACTGTAGTAGCCGGAGCGACTGTGCCGGCACGTAGCCCATAAATCATCGAGGAGACAACAATGGCGGACAAGCAACTTACTTTTGATGAAGAAGCCCGCACCAGCTTAATGCGCGGAGTCGAAGAACTAGCCAGAGTAGTAGGGCTAACCCTAGGGCCCAGCGGAAGAAATGTATTGTTGAGCCGAATGTTCGGCCTTCCCATCGTATGCAGCGACGGTGTGACCATCGCCAAGGAAGTGGAACTGGAAGAGCCATACGAGAATATGGGGGCCCAGTTGGTCAAGGAGGCCGCTGCCAAGACCAATGACATGGTGGGAGACGGCACGACCACGTCCGTGGTGCTGACCCAGGCCATAGTCCGAGGCGGCTTCCTAAACGTAGCCGCGGGCGCTAACGGCATGGCGATAAAGTCCGGTATCGAGCAGGCCGTTGAGGCGGTCAGTGAAGAACTAACGAAGATGGCCATACCTGTGGAAAACCGGGACCAAATCGCCCGCGTGGCGGCCTTATCCGCTCACGAAGAAGCAATCGCCGCCCTGATAGCCGACGCTATGGATAAAGTGGGCCGTGACGGCGTCATCACTATCGAAGAGTCCAAGGCGCTTGATGACGAACTGGAGGTCGTCGAAGGCGTGCGGCTGGACCGGGGCTATCTTTCGCCTCACTTCGTCACCGATACCCAGCGAATGGAAGTGGTTTTAGAAGAGCCGGCCTTTTTGATTACCGATCAGAAGATTAGCTCACCAAACGATCTTGTCCCCCTGATGGAGAAAGTCATCGAAGCAGGGCGCAAGCCATTGGTGATAATAGCCGAAGACGTGGACGGAGAAGCCTTGGCGACATTGGTAATCAACAAATTACGGGGCACTCTGGACTGCGTGGCAATTAAGGCGCCGGGCTTCGGAGAACGGCGGAAGGCATTGCTGGAGGACATGTCCATCGTAACCGGCGGTCAAGTTATCAGCGCCGATGTCGGCCTAGCCTTAGACGCCACCGAGTTGTCCCATTTGGGTTCGGCCCGCCGTGTTGTTATCCAAAAAGACGACTCAATTATCGTCGACGGCCGCGGTTCAGAGGACGCTATCAAAGACCGAGTAAACCAGTTACGTGTCCAAATCGAGGAAACAACCTCCGACTATGACCGGGAGAAGCTGGAGGAGCGGAGAGCTTCCTTGGTGGGCGGAGTCGCCGTGGTCAAAGTTGGCGGCGTTACCGAACCCGAGGTCAACGAGCGCAAAGCGCGGACCGAAGACGCACTGTCAGCCACCCGGGCTGCGGTTGAGGAAGGGATAGTGGCCGGAGGCGGCGTGGCGATTATCCGGGCCGGCTTGGTGCTGGATGACTTGGAAAAGCGTTTAGAGGGAGAGGAAGCTTTGGGCGTGCGCTTGGTTAAAGACGCATTGTCGGCGCCTTTGATGCTCATCTCCGACAACGCCGGTCACCCGGGAGAGGTGGTGCTGGAGAACGTCCGCACCGGTGAAGGAGACTGGGGCTTTGACGCCGAGTTGGGCGAGTACTGCCACTTGATCGAACGAGGCATAGTGGACCCGGTAAAAGTCACCCGGTCGGCTCTGTTCAACGCAGGCAGCATCGCCGGAATGATGATCACAACCCAAGCAATCATCACGGAGATCCCGGAGGAGAAGCCGCTGCCCCAGGACATGCAGGACTTCATGCACGACTAAACGACCAGCGACTCGCTGGACTCCCCGGCTGAACTTACAAAAAGGGGATTCGGTAATCGCAGCCCGGCCCGTCAAGCCACCGGCTCCTGCCATTGGTCCCCCGCAGTTTAAACAGTCTGTCGGGCTTTTTGGAAAGCGCAGGGAGTCTACATGAACGGCAATCCCTTGGACCGGGAGTCCATTGGCAGACTAATCCATAATGCTCCGCCATTGGTGGAGGATTTCCGTTCCTTGGAGCAGCAACTCCAGCCCAATGGCTTCGACCTTTCTTTGAAGCAAGTAAGCTCCTTGGTTTCCCCAGGCAACATCGGCGCCGAACCGGACCAGAGAGAGGTGTCGGAATTGGAGAACCTCCAATTCGGGCCTGACGGCTGGCTGCAACTCAGCCCCGGCCCATACCTCGTAACGTTCAATGAGGTCGTCAACCTGCCCTTGGACGTCATGGCTTTGGGTCGTCCCCGTTCCAGCCTTTTGCGAAGCGGGGTCAGCGTCCACACAGCGGTCTGGGATTCCGGCTACCGGGGCCGCTCCCAATCCTTGCTGGTGGTATACCATCCCGGCGGTTATAGGGTACAAAAGAACGCAAGGCTAATGCAGTTGGTTTTCTTTCAGCTATCCGGCGCAGTCAGCCAGGGCTATCAGGGCCGGTTCCAAAGCGAGAACATTGGCTGAAGCCATGCCAAAGTCGGACATGCCTGGGACCGAGGCTAGAGCTTTGGGAGAAAGTTCTGCGACCGAATTCATATCCACCGGTCTCAAATCGACGGTGACCGCCTACGCTGAGGAGTCAGGCTTCGATTTGGTGCGGGTGGCATCGGCCCAAGAATTTGTTGATGACCGCAAGCTCGCTTTGGACCGCATCAAAGACGGGCTGATGGACGGCCTCCCCTGGTTCAACAATTCCCGGGTCCTCCGCGGAACTACGCCCCAAGAACTGCTCCCCGGCGCTCGCTCGATAATTTGCTTGGGCCTGAATTATTTCGAGGACGGCCAGGATTTTCCCGAATCCAGCGCGCCAACTGGGAAGTTGGCGCGCTACGCTTGGGGCCGGGATTACCACAAGGTCATAAAGCGGCGCATGCGGGTCTACGTGGAGGGTCTGCGCAAGAAATTGGGTAATGAGTTTTCAGCTCGCTGGTACGTGGACGACGGGCCCATGCTAGACCGGGCCGCAGCCAGCAGGTCGGGTGTGGGCTGGTTCGGCAAAAACGGCAACATCTTAACTAGCAACCTAGGGTCGTGGGTTTTCCTGGGCCAAGTGATAACGGACCTGGAACTCGAGCCAGACCAACCGCTGAAACAAACCTGCGGCAATTGCGTGCGTTGCATTGACGCCTGTCCCACCGGTGCGATTGTCGCTCCCTACGTTATTGACAACGCTCGGTGCATCTCCTATTTGACCATCGAGAACCGGGGCGAGATTCCCCTAGCGCTGCGGCCCCAAATTGGCGATTGGATATTTGGATGCGACATCTGCCAGGACGTCTGCCCGGTAAACCGCAAAGTGACTCCCACACCTACTCTATGGCAGGGGGACGATGCGGGAGGGTCTCAGACTGATGGGCAAAGTCATAAGCTGCCCACAGGCCAAGTCTCAGACGCACCGCCTTCGGGACCGATAGCAACCTTGGACCTTGTGGAGCTTCTGAAAATGACCGAAGAGGAGTTCCGCCAAAGGTTCCGAGGCAGCCCGATTCTCAGGGCCAAGCGTGTTGGACTCCAGAGAAACGCTTGCGTCGCCTTAGGCAACAAGGGCGACCCGCTGTCTGTTCCCGCTTTACGCCAAGCGCTATTCGCGGGCGAGGCCTTGGTGCGGGGTCACGCGGCTTGGGCACTGGGGAGAATCGGCGTCACAGAAGCCAAGTTGGCGCTGGAGCAAGCCCGAGCAGATGAGCGGGACGAGGCAGTATTACAAGAAATCGCACAGGCCCTTAAAAGCTTTGGTCGCAGCTACAGGGGAGGAAGCTCCAAGCGTAGAACCGAATCTTCTCTCTGACGGCCCAGCACCGCAAGACGCTAGGAGGCTGGTGCGGTTCTGCTTTGTGTTGACGCTCCGCCTGTGGTCTCCCGGCTTCCGTGGGGTTGGTTTCCGCGGGGTTGGTTTCCGCGGGGTTGGCTTCCG
>MUCR01000007.1 GCA_002816455.1 SAR202 cluster bacterium Io17-Chloro-G4
CTGCAGAATGATTTGGTTGCCGGTCGAGTTTGACTTACCTGAAGCGTTCGATTTAAACGCAGCCGAGGATGACGAGGTGATTTCATAAGGCTGGCCCAAGATATAGAGGGTCTGACCGGGGTCGAATCTGTGGGGAGCGTCGCTGAGCACCGTGGCTCTGAGGCCTCCAGCATGGCCATGAGCTCCGAGAATCTTTCCAACTAAGATGGACTGGGGTTTTTGGGGAGGATTCGTCACAAATTTTCCCAGGCGGGTTCAATCACTTGGGAGAGACGATTTGGACCAGGGATCAGACTATCTCAAGCACGGCGTGGGTGCCGTCCTTCACCGCCGCTACCCTTAAGAGCACCCGCATAGCTTGGGCCACCCGTCCTTGGCGGCCAATAACCTTACCTTTATCTTCGGCAGCAACTTCCAACCGGAGCACGATACGCCCGTCCTCGACAGACTCCGTGACCACCACCGCATCGGGATCGCTGGCCAACGAACGAGCGATGTACTCGATCAGCTCTTTCATTCCTCGGCTTCGTCCTCAGAAGCCTCATCGGGCTCTTCTTGGGTAGGAGCTTCAGCCTCCTCTTCATCTTCGTCAGCAGGGGCTTCGTCTACCGGAGTTTCCGGTTCCTCTGCAGTCTCTTCTTCCTCTGCAGCCTCTTCAGCTTCCTCTTCTTCAGAAGGAGCGTCTTCTTCGGCAGCCTCTCCCGCTTCCTCTTCGTCAGCAGAAGCGTCATCACCGGTGGGCTCTTCCTCGGCAGGGGCTTCGTCTACTGTGGCATCTTCTACCGTGGCTTCGGTTTCCTCTTCTGCCGCAGGAGCTTCGTCCACTGGGGTTTCGTCAGAGGCGGCTCCTGCTGAAGCCGCCTCTTCAACAGTCACATCTTCTGTCGCATCCGTCTGCGTAGTTGTAACGGTCGGAGAGGGCGCAGCCGCCGCGGGAGCAGGAGCTGAATCTGCGGATTTGCGCACAGCGATGCGGTGTTCTTCAGTCCGCTGGAATAGGCCGTTTCTATCAAGAATGCGGGCCACAGCGTCAGAGGGTTGAGCGCCCTTCGACAGCCACTGAGCCGCCCGGTCTTCTTTGAGCGTGATGGCAGGGGGGTCCGCCATCGGGTCGTAGTTACCGATCCATTCTAGGTAGGCACCGTCCCGAGGTGCGGTTGATTCCGCGACGACGATTCTGTATGACGGTTTCCCCTTCTTCCCCACCCTTCTTAACCGAATTCGTAGCATTTGTTCTCCCACGCACCCTATGCGGGTCGTGCTCCAAGGCGATTTTAAGCCGAGGGTAAGCGGTTGTCAATCTCTGGAACCGCCTTCACGTAGCCATAAAACTAGTAGCCGCAAAACAAAAATAAAACCCCTGGACGTGCAGGGGTTCCGCTGCCAGATCAGTTGGCCCTCAAGGTCTTCAGAGATAGGTGAATGTTTAGATCTGAACCTTCCGGACCTGAATATTAAAACATGTAATAAAGACTGGTATAAAAAACCATCGGGCCCAGCCTCTGCCGTTTTGGAACGCCCTATCCTGGGTTACGAGGGGCGATGGTAGACATTGGTCTGGGCCCGACGAACGGGTTCTCGTTTTAAAGAAGGTGTTAGGAGACGATCACCTCGTCGTGTCCAGACAGATGCCTACCATCGCCCCTGCGTGTTAAACTAACTTTCATGCGCTATCATCTCCTTTTTTATTTCCGCGACGCATTCCGCACAACGGTTAAGGTATTTTAGCAACCGGCCCACTTGGTGTCAACACATTAAGGCCCCATCCAGACCTTTTTGCCCACTTCAGCACCGTGTGCGCCGAACGCTGCAAGACGTATTATTCACCGTATTATTCAACGGTATGATTGCTTGCAATTGATTGAATACCCCTGTCGGTACGGTTAATGGTCATTACAAGAGAGCCGTTACGTTTAGTGTTCATGGGCACGCCGGATTACGTCGTACCTGTGTTGGACTCCCTGAATTCTGCCGACAGGGTGGAAGTCATCGGCGTCTACACTCCACCTGACCGGCCAAAGGGAAGGGGCCGGTCTATGGAAATGCCGCCGGTAAAGAGCTTTGCGCTAGAACACAGCCTGCCCGTTTTCCAACCGCAGAGCCTACGACCAGAGTCAGCCCAACAAGAACTGGCTGGGCTTCAGCCAGACGTAATAGTGGTCGCCGCTTACGGCAAGCTCCTGCCCCAAGCGGCGCTTTCCACCCCTCCCCACGGTTGTTTAAACATACATCCTTCCATTTTGCCTAAATACCGAGGGCCTTCTCCGGTGGCAACAGCAATACTGGACGGCGACCAAGCCACCGGTGTTACGTTGATGCTGTTGGACCAAGGCATGGACACCGGGCCTATAATCGCCCAGAAGAGATTACCGCTGCACGGTACCGAGACCGCTGAGACACTGACTCCTGCGTTGTTTCAACTGGGCGGTGAGTTGCTGCTGGAAATCTTGCGTCCTTGGGTCGCCGGAGAGTTGAGGGCACAGGAGCAGGACGAATCCTCGGCAACGATTACCAGCAAACTCCAACGCACCGACGGGGAAGCAGATTGGCGCCTTTCCGCTGAGGACTTAGAGCGCCGCCATCGGGCGTTTACACCTTGGCCTGGGTTGTTCACCGTCTGGGACGGCAAAGTGCTCAAGCTCCTTGATGTGGCCCCGTTGCCCCCAGAATCCGGAACGAGTAGCGAACCGGGGCGAGTAGTGTCGTCCTCCGGCCCTGATTCCATTATCGCCGTGGCCACCTCGGACGGGCTATTGGCGCTGCGTACCGTCCAGCTTGAGGGCCGCCGAGCCCAAAGCGCCGCTGAGTTCATGCGGGGCTATCCGGCGTTTACCGGGGCTCAGCTTTAGATAGATTACTCACCGCAGAGACGCAGAGATCGCGGAGTTACAGGGTTTGGGTCGCGGTTGGCGGTTCGTCTTCTTCTGGCGCTGCATTCTGGGGAGTTTCGCCATAACTGGCGCCGCCGGCGCCTTGGTTCGGAGGTTGGCCACCGCCTCGGCGGAAGGGCGCTTTAAGTACTCCCAATATTTTCAGCACTAATCTGGACGCCGTAACCGGTAGTAATAAGGGCCCGATTAAGAAGGCAAAGAAGGACGCGGCGAATAGTAAAGCCCCTATTATAAGAAGCGACAGCGCCGGGCCATCTATGCCGCTGGTCAATTGCTTGCCAAAGGACACGAGAAGGTCGCCGCCCAGGTCAGTGACTGAAGATGGCACACCCGATATCTCGTTAGTTCCCCGCTCCACCAGTTCTTCTAGGGCGTCTGGCACCCGCGATTTCGCTAATTTCCCGGTTACGAAGAATACTAGGCCGGTCAAAAACAGGGTGAGACCAGGCCAGCGCAGTGCGTTTTTGAGACTGGGATAGTAAATCAACCCCATCACGATCGAACCGGCAATTAACATGGCCCAAGCAGCCGGTTTGCCCAAATCGGTGCGGCCCCGGTTTAGCCAATCCCGGCTGGTATCGATATCATCCCGCAACTCGGCTTCGGTAAAATCGTCATTCCATTCCGCCAGTTGATGAATCAAGTCCAAACGGTCCTGGTCGTCCAGCTCTTCTCTGATTTGAATTATGGCTTCGTCCATCAAGGGCGTGGCCAAGGGCCTCGCCGCCACCTTCAACACTCCGCGGGTGTCTCCTTCATCCACGAACTCTTGCTTTATCTCATTTTCCGTGGCTAGTAAACCGGCCTTGGCATCGTCATTCAGGGAACTCCCGACGACCAAGCGAGTAAAGGCCAGCTCGAAAACCAGATTTCTGCAAGTCCTTTCCAACGACTCCAACGATGGCACGGTTTCAGGAATTTTTCCGTCGGCCAATTCACCCCACCGCGCTTCGAAACGGCCAGCCAGCTCGTTGACCCGGTTAGTGGTACATTCAAGCCTACCCAAGTCCTCCAAAACCAACTCGTCGATTCGCTGGTCAATGTACTCAAATACCACCGGTTTTATGTTTTCAATGGGCGGACCCAGATCGAAGTAAAGTTCCAGGGTATCCCTGTCCTCATTAAAATAGTCCACTGTGCGCTGAATTGAGCCCTCTACCTCTGACTGGAGATATTCGGGGGGGACTATCTGCCGTAGCAGCATTACTATCTCTTCTTGGCTTATAACCTGGACGTCGCCCAACAAGTCCTGGGTGGTGCCCAGCAACTCTTGGTCCAGCAACACCTCGTCGTACACCCGATTGTAAGTATCTTCGCCGGTGATGGTGTCAGTGTAGAAGTCGGAACTCAACATTTTGTCGGAGACGTTGTTGAGCAGAAGCAGGAACAGGAAGCCGAAAAAGACCACCACGCCCAGTACTAGTGCCACGACCGATCTTATTATGTCGAACAAGCACCCCATTATTTCTTTACCAACTCCCGGACTGTTTTCAAGTTTTCCGCCTCGTCCTTGGTGATTCTAGCAAGGCCTTTCTTTAGTTCATGCGGTTTTTAGGGTTGGCTGAGCCCAAAACCCACGGCCACGGCATAAGCCTCAAATCTCGGAGTCACGAAGGTGCGCCTAGCCCGGATTACGATTAGTCCACTGGGTTCAGCTTTGATAACTGGAGACAAAACGCGATTGTTGGTAAATTTTCCCTGTGCTAAAATCCCTGATATGCAGGATTTGAAGTATTGGTTAGCGCTCAGCCGCGTCACCCTCTTGGGTTCGGTTAGATTCCGTCGCCTGGAATCCCACTTTGGAGATTTAAAAAACGCCTGGGAGGCCGGTCCTGGCGAGCTAAAGGCGGCGGGGATTGAAGATGCCCCCATTCGGGAGATTAAAGACGCTCGGGAGAATTTTTCTCCCGACGCCGAGATGGAGAAACTACATCGAGCCTCGGTGAGGGCGATTGCTTGGAACGATTCCGAATATCCTTGGCGCTTAAAGGAAATTCCCGACCCGCCCCCGGTCCTTTACGTCAAGGGGGCGTTTCAACCGGAAGACGAGAGGGCCGTTGCCGTGGTAGGCACCAGGGGACCCACGACCTACGGACGTGAAGCGGCAAGCGTTCTAACCGCCGACTTGGCAAGAAACGGCATTACCATAATCAGTGGCTTGGCCCGCGGCATCGACGGCATTGCCCACCGGGCGGCTTTGGACAATGGTGGGCGAACCATCGCCGAGTCGCCAACGGCCTGGACTTAATTTACCCCTCCGAGCACGCTGGAATTTCCCGCCGCGCCGAGGAACAGGGTGCCGTGGTTAGCGAATATCCGCTGGGTGTTCGGCCCAACCCTCGCAGTTTTCCCCGTCGAAACCGCTTGATTAGCGGCCTCAGTCTGGGTACTCTAGTAATAGAGGCATCCGAAACCAGCGGCGCCAGCTGGACCGTAAAGCACGCTTTGGACCAAGACAGAGAAGTTTTCTGCGTGCCCGGCAGCATTTTTTCCCCGGCCAGCGGATTTACAAATAGAATGATTAAATTAGGCGCCAAGCTGGTCTCCAGTTATCAGGATGTTCTGTAGGAATTGAACTTGAACGTGGTGGCCAAGCAACACGAGTTGCCTTTAGACATCGGTATAGAGGATGATGACGAGGCAGGACTGCTCCAGTACTTGGATCACCAGCCGCTGCACATAGACGATATTAGAAAGAATGCCAGCCTGCCTATTGCTGCGGTCAGCAGTATGCTCACGATGCTCGAACTAAAGGGGAAGGTGAAGCAGGTGGGCTGCATGCATTACGTTCGCATGCAGGAGAGAACTGAAATATATGGTAACTAGCTCTGGCGCCAAAAGCGCAGCAAAACCGCGAGCAAATGCCGGCGCCAAAGGCCGCAACAAGGCTTCGGCAAAAAAAGCTCCTGCTAAGAAAGGTCCAGCCAAAAAAGCTTCCCTAGGCAGCGCCGCCGGGAAGAGCTTGGTCATTGTAGAGTCCCCAGCCAAAGCAAGGACCGTCGGCCAAATTTTGGGCCGGAAATACTTGGTCACCGCTTCACAGGGCCACGTCAGGGACTTGCCTAAAAGCAAGATAGGCGTAGACATTGAACGGGGTTTTGCGCCTTCTTATATCGTCATGCAGGACAAGAAGACCATCGTCAACCAGCTTAAGAAGGCTGGCGACGAGGCAAAAGAGATATATCTGGCCACCGACCCTGATAGGGAAGGCGAGGCTATTTCTTGGCACCTCCAGACGGCCGCCAATTGGGAGCAGCGCGCCCTGCCTCCCAAGCGCGTGGTGTTTCACGAAATCACCAAACAAGCCGTGGAGGAGGCTTTCCAGCACCCGCGAGACATCGATATGCAGTTGGTCAACGCCCAGCAAGCGCGCCGGATCTTAGACCGGTTGGTAGGTTATCAAATCAGCCCGCTGCTCTGGCGCCGGGTGCAAAGGGGCCTCTCGGCAGGACGAGTCCAGTCGGTGTCTTTGCGGATGGTCGTGGACCGGGAAAAGGAAATTCAAGCATTTATCCCCGTGGAATCTTGGACGTTGGAAGCTCAACTGCAAAAGCAGGATGGTAATAAAGCAAAAGTCGACCCGTTCACCGGTGTGCTCCGCTCGCTCAAGGGCGAGAAAGCGCGAATCGCCATTGACAAAGAAGATGAAGCTCGAAAGTACGAGGCTGAGCTTCAAGGAGCAGCCTACACCGTCGGAGAGGTCAAAAAGCGAGACGTTCGCCAACGGCCAACCGCTCCTTTCACAACCAGCACCATGCAGCAAGAGGCGGGCCGCAAGCTCAGGTACACTGCCCAGAGAACTATGAGCGTGGCCCAGCAACTATACGAAGGCCTTCCAGTAGGAGACGGCGGCCCGGTGGGTTTGATTACCTACATGCGAACGGACTCGGTACAGGTGGCTGATACCGCCGTTAGCGAAGTGCGGAGCTACATCTCCAAGAAGTTCGGCAAGGAATACTTGCCCGATAAACCCAGGACTTACAAGACTCGTTCCAAGGGAGCTCAGGAAGCCCACGAGGCGGTTAGGCCAACCTCTATCGCGCGCGATCCTCAGTCCCTCAAAGCTCATTTGTCCCGCGACCAACTAAATCTATACAAACTGATTTGGGACCGGATGCTGGCCAGCCAGATGGCCGACGCCAGGTCCGAAGCCACCACCGTCGACATAGAAGCGGCTTGCAAAAATTCAGCCAACGTTTACATGTTCCGGGCGACCGGTTCAGTCCTAAAGTTTCCCGGTTTCCGAACGGTATACCTGGAGAGCCGAGACGACGGAACCGTGGAAGACGGACGACAAGCGTTGCCGGAACTGGCCCCCAAGGACCCGCTGGACTGTAAGAACCTGGATGCGATTCAGCATTTCACGGAGCCGCCTCCCCGGTTCTCAGAGTCGACGCTAATTAAGGCCATGGAAGAGCAGGGCATAGGCCGTCCCAGCACCTATGCCCCAACTATAGGTACATTGCTGGCCAGGAATTACGTTAGCAAAGAGCAAAACCGGCTGGTGCCCACACCCTTAGGCACCACCGTCACGGAACTGTTAATCGAGTACTTCACCGACGTGATGGACTTGGAATTCACCGCCAAGATGGAAGAGGAATTGGACGACGTTTCCAGGGGTGAGCGGGAATGGGTGCCTATGCTGGGCGAGTTTTACGACCCGTTTCAGAAAGCACTGGAAGAAGCTCAGGAATCCATGCCGCGAACGAAGGTGGAGGAAGAGACCGACGAGGTCTGTACTGAATGCGAACGGCCCATGGTGATAAAAACAGGCCGATTCGGTCGATTCCTAGCCTGCACGGGTTTCCCGGACTGCAAGCACACCCGTCCGATTCTGAAAAAGACCGGCGCCAAGTGCCCCAATCCCGGTTGCGGCGGCGATATAGTGGAGCGCAAGGCCCGAGGAAGGGGCCGGTCGTTCTACGGTTGCTCTCGCTATCCCGAGTGCGAATTCATCAGCAATAAAAAACCGCTGCCCACTCCCTGCCCGGAGTGCAACGGCTTGGTGGTGGAAGCCAACCGGTCCACCGCAGCCTGCACAGCCTGCGACTGGAGTCAGGGCATCGAGGGGCAACCGGTGGACGGTGATGCTGCGGAATCAGAGGAGTTGGCCCCGGTTGGAGACTGACATCCGGCCCCAGCCCGGAATCGCTACCACGAGCGCCATGGGGAGACTTGGTTTGATTAAAATCCCCGCTTGCACCCCTTGGCCAAAGGGATGCTTGGGGGGATTTTCAGTTGTTGCCGCACGGCAAAGCGGCTCCATCAAATCTCTGTCGACCAAGGCTGCCTTGTGCTGGGAGTTCGGCTAATTTGGCTCAAGAGATTTTCGCTCAAGAGATAATAAACGAGGATTTGCGCCTCGCCCAGTTTGACGAGCTTATGCAACGCTACCCCCAATTTCTCAGAGGACAGAAGGGGCTCAGCGAGAACACAGAGCGCGTCTATCTAGCCGACATGGTTTCTTTTCGAGAGTTCGTGGTGGACCAAGGATTGGATCCAATGGCCATGGACCGATTCATGGTGCGCAACTATCTGGCATGGCTGGCTACTGTTGGTAAAAGAGACGGTGGCAAAAAAGCTGCCGGAAAAAAGTCGCATGATGATCGAAGAACAAACAGCCAAATGGGAAAAGCCCGAGGTTTCGCCAGGGTCAGCATGGCCCGCAAGCTCACGGTATTGCGGTCGTTTTACCGCTATCTGGTTCAGGAAGGCCTGTTTCAGTCGACTCCCGTGCCATCAGGCCGCAGTTTTCGCCTAAAAGTAGAGAAACCGTTGCCCGGATTTTTGGGCAAACGGGAAGTTGGCAGGCTGCTGGAAGCGCCGGTCACAACAAGTCCGATAGGCATTAGAGACTTGGCTATATTGGAAGTGATGTACTCCTGTGGCGTACGACTGGCGGAAATTCACGGCCTAAATGCCAATGACATAATACTCGGACGCAAAGAAATCCTGGTGCGTGGCAAAGGAGCCAAGGAGCGCTGGGTGGTCTTCGGAAAGCCCACAGAGACGGCCCTGGTCCGTTACCTGCGGGAAGGCCGGCCGCAATTAGCTAACGCACAGACCCCGCCCGAGCAAGCCCTTTTCTTGAATCGGTATGGGCAGCGCCTCTCTCGGCGCAGTTTTGAGATACTGGTAAGGCGCTATGCCGCTGAAGCGGGCACTCGAGACGGGGTGCATCCTCACACCCTGCGGCACACTTTCGCTACCCACATGCTGGAAGGAGGAGCGGACCTTCGTATAATTCAGGAGTTGCTGGGCCATTCCAGCCCAACGACAACCCAAATTTACACCCATGTGACCAAGCAGGAAGCGTTGGCCGCCTATATCGCCCATCATCCGCGTTCGGACATTTCGGACAGCGGACCATCGCCGGCGGCTCATGTTCCGGATGTTGAATCGCAGGACCCGCACCAGGAACAAGAAGCTCAGGGTTAAGAGCCCTCTTCGCCAGTGGGCAAAGGTCCCCGGAAAAACAATCCCGGTAAAGGGAGGTTAAAGAACAGTGGCCAGGATATTGATCCTAAACGGGCCCAATCTCAACATTTTGGGACGGCGTTTGCCGGGACACTACGGCAGCAAGACCTTGGACGAGATCAACCAAGCTTTGACCGCCCAAGCCCAAAAATTGGGTGTTGACGTGTCCTTCTACCAGTCGAACTTGGAAGGGGACTTGGTTAATTGCATCCAAGAAAACTGGGGTAATATTCAGGGGATAGTCATAAATCCCGGCGCACTGACAATGTACGGATATTCCTTGAAGGATGCTTTGATCGATGCGGATGTGCCGGTCATAGAAGTCCACTTGAGCAATATTTACGCCAGGGAAGAGTACCGCAGGCATTCGGTCATAGCCGACATCGCTCGTGGCCAGATTGCGGGGTTCGGTTGGAGAAGCTATACTGCGGCTCTGGACGTTATCGCTGAAATCGCCAAAGAAAGTTAATTCCATAAAAGATTTTCACATACCCGGACTGAACGGCAATTACCCGCTCACCCGGAAGCAAAGTGGAGGAGCAGAATGACAGACCGCGTGGCAGGGCTCCTAGGCCAGTTGCCGGAGAAAAACCTGGATGGGATGCTAATATCCTCACCGGAAAATCGGCGTTACCTCTCTGGGTTTTCCGGGTCAGCAGGTTATTTGCTCATCTCCCAGGGCCAACCGGTGTTGGTCACCGATTCCCGGTACACCGAGCAAGCGGCAAACCAAGCCACAGATTACCGGGTGGTGCAGGGCCGCAGCGGCTGGGACTGGCTGGTGGATTGGCTCAAGGAAACCGGGGTCAAGCGCCTGGGTTTCGAGAGTCAAAACATGACCGTTGCCAGCCACGGAGCACTGCTTGAAGCTCTAAAGAAAGAAGATTCACTAAATGACGTTTCGCTGATTGGCGCTTCCGGCATGGCGGAACAACAGCGAACTATCAAGGACGATAGTGAGCTCCAGTCGCTGCAAAAAGCCATCGACGCTTCCGATGCGGCGATGGAGGCGGTCTGCCCAGAGATCGCGGAAGGAATGACCGAGAGAGAAGTGGCCTGGCGCATGGAGAAAGCCATGCGAGACTTCGGGGCCGACGGTCTCAGTTTTGACACCATTGTCGCCTCCGGGCCAAACGGAGCGATGGCCCACCATCAGCCTTCGGACCGAGCCATCCAAAGGGGCGAGCCCATTGTTATCGACATGGGCGCGATAGCCGGCGGCTACTGTTCCGATATCACCCGTACTGTGGTAGTGGGCGAGCCGGACGAAACTTTCCAGAAAGTCTATGACATAGTGCTCGGAGCTCAGCTAACAGCGATCAACACTGTCAAGACCGGAATGACCGGGGAAGAGTGTGATAATTTGGCCCGCACCGTCATCGCCGAAGCGGGCTACGGCGATAATTTCGGCCACAGCTTGGGCCATGGAGTAGGTTTGGCGGTCCACGAAAATCCCCGAGTATCGCCCAAGTCCGAGGACATTCTCGACCAAGACACTGTTTTTACCGTGGAACCGGGCATCTACATCACCGGCTGGGGCGGAATCCGCATCGAAGACATCGTCATCCTGGGCAAAGACGGCGCCACCCCGCTAAGCAAAGCCTCCAAATAGGCCTTGGCGCCCACAAAGCTTAATCACTGGAAGGTGGGAGGTTTGCTCACTTGAGTATTAACTTCGGAGACTTAAACCGCGGCATGGTCATTGAGTTGGATGGGCAGCCGTGGCAGATCATGGACTACCAGCGCCACAAGATGCAGCAGCGGGCGCCCGTAACGCGCATAAAAATGAAAAACCTGCTCTCCGGCGCCGTCGTGGAGCGCACGTTTCAGCAGTACAGCACTCAGTTCTCCGTCGCCGACATGTCCAACCGGCCCTCTCAATACCTCTACACCGACGGTGAGTTTTTCTACTTTATGGACCAAGAAAGTTTCGACCAATATGAGCTGACCAAGGAACTGCTGGGGGACAATCTGGACTACCTCACAGAGCAAATGATGGTCGAAGTAGTCTTCTACAAAGGCGCAGCCATCAACGTAAACCTGCCCACCCACGTGGAATTAAAAGTCGTCGAAACACCCCCGTCCTTCAGGGGCGATACTGCCCAAGGAGGAACGAAGCCCGCAACCATGGAAACCGGTTTGCGGGTTACCGTGCCCATGTTTATTACCCAAGGCACGGTGATCCGCGTGGACACTCGCACCGGCGAATACACCGAGCGGGTCAGCTAAGAGCCCAAATTTGATACTTTAGCCGGAGCCGCCAGGTCTCGGTGTCAAGGTTCCCAGGCCCTAATTGAGCAAAGACCAGAGATTAACCCCAATCCGCCGGCTGGATGATTACGTTGCCCGTTTATACAGTTAGCCAAGTTACCACCCACATCCGGCAATACTTCGAAAGCGACTCTTTGCTCAACGACCTTTGGGTGCTGGGCGAAGTGTCCAACCTTCGTGTGTCTTCCTCGGGACACTCCTACTTCACATTGAAGGACGATCAAAACTTGCTTAACTGCGTAATGTTCCGTGGTCAAGCCGGGTCGGACATATTGGCCAACGGCGCTGCGGTGTCGGCCCACGGCCGCATCTCTTTCTATGGTCCCCGGGGCTCCACCGATTTTATGGTGGACATCGCCATGCCCGAAGGAGTAGGCGAGCTTGCCCTGGAGTTGGAGCGGCTCCGGCTGCGCTTGGAATCTGAAGGACTGTTCGAAACGTCTCGCAAGAGAGAACTGCCCCGCTTTCCCAAAGTAGTTGGAGTGGTTACTTCCCCTTCGGGGGCGGTATTCCACGACATTACAAACGTCATCATGCGCCGTTACCCTTTGGTGGAAGTGGTCTTGTCCCCCACGCCGGTGCAGGGAAGCGATGTCGCTACGTCCATTGCGGCAGCTTTGGAACGGTTGGACCGAGAAGGACGCGCAGACGTAATTATCGTCGCCCGCGGCGGTGGCTCTCTGGAAGACCTTTGGCCCTTTAACGAAGAGGTGGTAGCTCGGGCCATCTATGCCAGCAGGACGCCCGTCATTAGTGCGGTGGGCCACGAAACCGACGTTACAATCGCCGACCAAGTGGCGGATGTCAGGGCGCCCACTCCGTCAGCGGCGGCCGAGTTGGTCGTGCCTGACCGGGAAGATTTACTGCGCCAATTGACCGAGTTGGCCGAGGATGCCCAGCGGGCCGTATTTTATCGTTTGGAGAACCAGCGGGAATTGTTGGCGGGGTTGCTTCGACGCATGGATTCAGGGCTCCCCAACTTGGAGATTTGGCGGCGGCGGGTTGACGACCTCGGCCGCGTAGTGCAAACTGGAGCGTCCGCCAGCGTCTCCTTGGCTGGCTCCCGAATTCAGGGCCTAGAGCACCGGTTGCGGGCCTTGGACCCGGCGGCCACATTGGCCCGGGGATTCTCAGTAGTCCAAAACCTGGCGTCCGGACAAGTAGTGAGCCTAACTTCCCAATTGGCTCCAGGCGATGCTTTGGCCATCACTGTTTCCGACGGCGTCGCCCCTGCCACTGCGGGAGAAGGGACGCCAGCAAAGCCGGTGCGCCAGAAGAGAAAGTCCATAACTCCCCAGCCCACGGAGCAGATGGAGTTACTGCTCTGAGGACTATACCCACTGTGCCATCTCACCGTCTATAATGCACACCTACCCTGGATCATTATTTTTCGGACAAGGAACTTAATTGGCCGAAACGTCAGGAAGCGCTCCGGGCTCGGGACCAGAGCCAGGTCCGAACCCGGATCTAGACTCCTTAACCTTCGAAGACGCTTTCACCCGCTTGAGTGAAATGGCGTCTTCTCTGGAGGATGGAGGTCTCACGCTGGCCGATGCCACCGCTCGTTACGAGCAAGGCATGAGCTTAGTCCGCCGCTGCAACCAATTATTGGAGCAGGCGGAACTCAAGATAACCACCTTGAAGGACTCTTACAACGAGAGCTTGGACGCCCGTGAGGAAGTCGTTCTGGGGCAGCCTGGGCAATTAGGCCTCGGTGAGGAGCCCGATTTAGATTCCTCTGAAGAGTGACCTTTCCGCATACCGCTTGTGGGTCGGCGCATTTGTACCGATGGGTCGTATTCAAAACTTCCAAGCGGCTCATATCCAAATTATTGACCGTCTCACCGGCGTAAGCCGGTGTCCAGGAACTGATGCGGTACAGACTACTCTGGATTCCGGCCTACGCCGGAATGACGGAGGTTTACTCTTTGGGGCTCCAGGCAATCCAATCCGTCTCACCGGCGGAGGCCGGTGTCCAGGAACTGATAAGACACAGACTACTCTGGATTCCGGCCTTCGCCGGAATGACGGGGGTATACTCCTTGGGGCTCCAGGCACACCAATCCGTTTCACCGGCGGAGGCCGGTGTCTAGGAACTGATGCGGTACAGACTACTCTGGATTCCGGCGTAGGCCGGAATGACGAATACTCAAAACTGCGCAGGGGACTAGCCGTTGCTTAGGATTGGGTGGTTTTCCACAGGAAGAGGTGAGGGCTCCAGGGGCCTGCTGCAGTTTGTCCAACAGCAGATTCTTGGTGGCCGGCTAGACGCCCGCATCGAGTTTGTGTTTAGCAACCGCGAGCGGGGTGAAGCAGAAGGCTCGGACCAGTATTTCAAGCTGGTTGAACACTTCGGTCTGCCATTGGTCACATCGTCCTCGGCCGAGTTTCGTCGGGGCAAACCTGGGCGATTCGCCGACCACCGGGAAGAATACGACCAGCAGGTGATGGAATTGCTTTCCTCGTACAGCCCGGATATTTGCGTTCTGGCCGGTTATATGCTGATCGCCAGCGGCGCCATGTGCCGGGCCTATCATCTCCTTAACCTCCATCCTGCATTGCCCACCGGTCCCATTGGCACTTGGCAGGAAGTCATATGGGAGCTAATTGAGTCCCGGGCCACCCACACAGGAGCAATGGTACACCTGGCCACCGAAGACGTAGACCGAGGCCCCGTGCTCTCTTACTGTACCGTCCCCATAACCGGCGGTGGGTTTACTCCATTGTGGGCTGATTTAGAGGAACACGAAATGTCTGAACTAAAAGCGGACCAAGGTGAGGAACTGGCGTTGTTTCAGAGAATCCGCCAGGCACAGTATCAGCGAGAACCTTATCTTTTGCTGGAGACCCTGCGTTCCGTGGACCAAGGCCAAGTTGTCCTTCGGGATGGTCAATTGATTGACCGCAACGGCCACGCAATAAATCCAGCGGATTCGACGGGGTTGTGTTTGGACGAGGGCATCATGATGGCGATGGAAGCCGACGGCGTGGAGATTCTGAGCTAGTCTCCCCAGCCGGTCTTTGCCACAAAAGTGACTTTTGAGGCAAAGCCTTTCAGACGGGAACAGGGACGGAAAGAAGAAGACCTCCCTGAATCTTAGGGAGGTCTTCTCCTTTCCGTTAGCTGCAACTGGTCAGGTGAGAATCGTGATTATGGAAACAGCTGTTCACCGGATTCTGCGTCAACCACGGTAATGGCGCTGACCGGGCAAGCCTCCGCCGCTTCCAAGACGTTTTCCCTGGTGTCCCCGTCGGGGTCGATTACGCTGCCTTGACGATCGTCGTTAAGAGCAAAGGTCTTGCCTGCCAAGTGGGGACACATGGCGTTCCCCACGCACACATTATGATCGATTGAAACCTGCAGTTTCCCCGCCATTTGCTCCTCCTTACCTTAGTCCGCAGCCATGGCCATGGTCACGGGAAGAGCCTTGAGAGACCGGAAAGTGATGCTGGGCTGATAATCGAACTCTCTGGCCTCTAAGTTCAGCGTATCGTACCTATCGGCCAGCGCCTTAAAGGCCTCCTGGCCTTCCAGCCGGGCCAAGGTAGCGCCCAGGCAGTGATGAATGCCGGAACCAAAGCCGACGTGGGCATTGGGCCAACGGTTAATATCAAAGGTATCAGGGTCCTCAAATTGCTCTGGGTCCCTGTTCGCTCCGGTAATAAACCAACGGATGCGGTCATTCTTGCGGATCAGTTTTCCGCCCATCTCCACATCCTCGGACGCAATCCTCTGAATGGACTTCACCGGTGGGTCGTACCGCAAGCACTCTTCAGTGGCCCGGTTGATCAGTGGCGGCACAACATCGCCCTTATCGTTTTTCAGCAGATCCCATTGATCGGGGTGCTGCATAAACGCCAGCGAGCCGTTGCAAATCAGGTTGATGGTGGTCTCATGACCGGCTAACAACAGCAAAATAGCATTGGAAACTACTTGCTCTCGGGTGTAGATTCCACTCTTTTCGCCTTCGGCCAATACGGATATGAAATCGTCCTCGGGGTTCTTGATCCTCTTTTCAACCACCGGCGAGAGGTAATCAATCAACTCGTATATGCCGTCGTGCAGAGGCTGCATTCTGCCGATATCTCCGCGACCGATGAAAAGGAGCTTTTCCGCCAGCATACGAATAAATTTTCGGTCCTCGTAAGGCATTCCCATCATCTGGGCAATAACAAACAAGGGAAGCGGCGTGGCGAAGTCGCGCATGATGTCCATTTCGCCTTGCTCGTCGGCCTCGTCCAGCAAGTCTTTGATGACCGACTTGACCATGGGACGCCACTGTTCCATGGACTTGGGGGTGAAGTAACCGTGTAGCACGCGGCGCATGTCCATATGCACCGGACGGTCATGCTGGATAAACCAGCTGGCGAAGAATTTTCTTATATCATCGTAGAGACCCATATCCGACTCTTCGATCTCAGGATATGGCGTCCTTTCGTCGGTTTTGAACACGGCGGAGGAAAAGAGTTCGTTGTGGCGGGTGCACCACACCACGTCTTCGTAGCGAGTTAGAACCCAAAGTTTGTACTTTTCGTTCCAATGGACAGGGTCTTCCGACCTCAATTGTCCGTAGTATCCGTAGGGATCTTCAATGGCCTGGCCGCTAAACATGTCATCGTTAATCGCGGTTACCATACAACCTCCAACCCAAACCGGAACTTTCGTGGAATATATTATATCTTAGGAGCAAATGTCAACCAATATCCTGAAGCTATGCGCACAAGTTGAGGGTCGCCCCATTATCACCAACGCACCACAGTCACATTCAGAGGAAGCACACGCTTATTTCAGGCGGGATACCAAGATTTGCGTGCAGCTCGAGCTACGGCGCTCAATCTAAGCGGACTTTTGAATGGGACCCAAAGGCAGATTGAATGTTTTCCCCGTGTGCGTGATCAGGTTGGGGTTTCGCTCTCCCCGCATCGCTGGTCCGTCAACCACGCAACGGACAACATCGGGCACCGAAGGCAGGTCGTACATCACGTCCATCAACGTCTCTTCGATTACGTAGCGCAGGCAGCGGGCGCCGGTTTGCTGTTCCAAAGCCCGGTCAGCGGCGACGGCCAGGGCCTCTTCAGTGAATTCCAACTCCACGCCGTCCATACTAAATAGCTCTTGGTACTGTTTCACGATGGCGTTTTTGGGTTCGGTGAGCACACGGATCAGAGAATCTTTATCCAGAGGTTCCAATGGCACGGCGACGGGCAGCCGGCCAACCATTTCCGGGATGAATCCGTACTCCAATAGGTCTTCGGGTGTTGTGTAGCTCAGGTAGCTTCCTTCAAGTTCGGTTTTCGTTCTTCCTCCAGCCAAGAACCCCAACCGGGAAGAGCCGGATTCCACTCTCTTGGCGACGACTTCATCCAAGCCGTCAAAAGTGCCGCCGCAGATGAATAGGACATTTTTGGTGTTTATTTGCAGAAACCCTTGGTGAGGGTGCTTGCGGCCGCCTTGAGGAGGCACATTGGCGACGCAGCCTTCGATGATCTTAAGTAGTTCCTGCTGGACGCCCTCTCCGGACACGTCCCGGGTAATTGACCGGTTAATGCCCTCTTTGCGAGCGATCTTATCTATTTCGTCAATGTAGATGATGCCCTGCTCAGCCCTGGGAATATCCCAATCTGCAGCCTGGATTAGCCGGAGCAAGATATTTTCCACGTCTTCACCGACGTAACCCGATTCGGTCAAAGAAGTGGCGTCGCAGACAGCGAAGGGGACATCAAGGGTTCGGGCCAATGTTTCCGCCAACAGTGTCTTGCCGCAGCCGGTGGGTCCGATTAGCAAGATATTGGTCTTTTGAAGCTCAACGTCCGTGCGTTTGGAACCGGACCAGATCCTCTTGAAGTGGTTATAAACCGCCACGCTAAGGATTTTTTTTGCCTTTTCCTGGGAAACCACGTAGGTATCCAGGTTTGCGTGAATCTCCCGGGGAATCAGGGGGCCTTGAGGCTCTACCGGCTCTTCACGCTGGGGTGCGTCTTCATCCACCAGTTGGCCCAATACCCGTATGCAATCGTAGCAAACCGCCGCCCTTCCCTGTCCGGCGACAACCAAAGTAGACCTGGCTTGAGCCTTCTCGCAGAACGAACATTGGCCTAGTTTTGGTCTGTTTCTGGCGCTAGTCACCAATCACCTCTACACTATCGCATTCGGCGGATGTAATGGCGAAGTCTTTATTGTTAGACTATGGGGCTGACGAGTTCAGCGTCAGGTCCTCTACTTGGTATCCGATTTGGCATTACCTTTAGAATTGGCTTTACCTTCCGACTTGGCCTCCTCATCTTTAGCAGAACCCAAGATCTCGTCCACCAAGGAGTATTCCACCGCTTGCTCGGCAGTGAGATAGAAGTCCCGGTCGGTGTCGCGGGCTATTTGGTCGTAGGTCTGGCCAGTATTCTGGGAGAGCATAGTCCTGATTTTATCTTGCAGCCGGATTATTTCTCTCGCTGCGATTTCAATATCGGTAGCTTGGCCCTGCGCCCCGCCCATCGGCTGGTGCATGTGAATCGTGGAGTTGGGCAGCGCATACCTCTTACCCTTTTGCCCGCCGGAAAGGAGGATTGTCGCCATGCTTGCGGTCATTCCCAGGCAGATGGTGGAAACTTCGGGGTTAATCAAGTTCATCGTGTCGTAGATCGCCAGACCCGAACTAATCACGCCGCCGGGGCTATTAATGTAAAGGTTGATGCCCTTATCCGGGTCTTCACGTTCTAAATACAGAAGCTGGGCGATGATTGTATTGGCTATCTGGTCGTTGATGGGGGTGCCCAGAAACACAATTCGCTCCTTGAGCAACAGCGAGTAAATATCGAAAGCGCGTTCCCCGCGGGGGCTGGTCTCGATGACCATGGGAATGATGCTCTGGGGAACGAATAAGGGCGAATCTTGAGGGTTGTTTTGCATTGGGGACTGCTCCTTTTTAGTCAGCTTTACTCAGCTTCCGGCTCCGGCTCATTTGAGGGTTCGGAAGCGGCTTCTGATTCGACTGAGTCTGGTTCGACTGCTTCCGGCTCACCAGCGTCTGGCTCATCTGCGTCGGCTTCTTCAGAAGTTTCGATAGACCCGCTGCGTCCTTCGATGATTTCCACCAGGCGCTGCATAACTTTCCTACTTAATAGTGAAGACCGGATGGAGTCCTTGGCGTTATCCGAGGAAAACGCTTGCCGCATAGCGTCCTGAGACTCACCGGACTGGTTAATCATAGTATCGATTTCGGTCTGAACCTCGTCCGTATCTACCTCGATTTCCTCATCCTGGGCCAGCTTTCGCAGGACCAAGAAGGTGCGCAGGCGCTGGTCGGCTTGGGGTTTTAGCTGTTCCCGCCACTCTTCTTCGGATTTGCCGATGTAGCTCAGGTAGGTATCCATGTCCAGGCGCTGGTTGCGCACGGACCGTTCTCGCTCTTCGTAAAGGGAGTCCAACTCCCGGTCGTAGATCATCTGCGAAGCCTGTATCGTGGAGATTTCCAGCAACTTGTCCAGACCGTCTTGCTCGGCCTGGCGGTTTGAGGCATGCTCAGCGTGGTCGGTTAGCTGCTGGCGCAGGAAGCTGGTCAGGGCCTCCATGCTTTCATAGCCATCTCTAACACCCTTGGCAAACTCATCATCCAACTCGGGCAGAATCTTCTCTTTAATAGAAAGCAGTTCGACTTTTACGCTGCAATCTTTGCCAGCATACTGCTCTTGCCCATGATCTTCGGGGATGGGAAGGGTGAACTCTTTCTCTTGGCCTTCGGTCATTCCCTCTAGATAAATGGAGAAACCTGGAATTGGTGATGGGTTGTCCTGTTGGGGAATAAAGTCGATGCCTTCATCGTTGATCGCTTCTTCCCCGGCGATTGTTCCGTGGACATTTAATGTAAGAAGGTCGCCGAATTGGACCGGGCGGTCGGCTGGCTCCCAAGGGGCGGAATCGAACCTCAACCGCTCTAGGAGCTCATCGACTTGCTCGTCGGTAACCTCCACGGGCTGGCGTTCTAATTCGATAGAAGCCATGTCGCCCAGGTCGACCACGGGCTCAAGCGGCACCACCGCCTTGAAAGACACCGGCTCCATTTCCAGGATCTCCAACTGGGGTTCCATGAAAGCCTGAAGATTTTCATCCTTGAGTACTTGGTCTAGTGTCTCAGGGACCATAAAATCCAGGGCTTCTTGGATTAATGCGGATCGGCCCAGTTGTTGTTCAACAATAGACCTTGGGGCCTTGCCGGGCCGAAAGCCGGGGATATTGACCCTAGTTACCAATCTGCGATAGGAACGAGTGACAAAGGGTTCCTCGTCCTCCGGGGTCATTTCAATGTTTAGGGTGACCTCGGTAGGAGAAACCGAATCCTTGGTAACGTTCAAAGGTTGATCCTCTACTAAGCCACCAAACTGAGCCCAGGTTCGAATCCCAGTATGGGCCCTTGGCAGAGACCAAGGAATGGCTTGAAGAATGGGTCGCCCGATGCAGAGTTTTACCCATCAGGGCGGTCAATTGGGGTAGCCACAAGTATAGCATAGTCCACGACCAGTTTAAAGAAAGGCGCCCGTCGTTAGCCAGCCTATCTTGGTCCCTAACCGCTCTGATTTGGAGCACGGGTTGGACGGCAATACCGGCCCAAGGAACCAGTTGTTGGGACGGTGCCAGCCGCATCAAGCCGGTCGGCGTCCGGGTTGGAACTGAGGAAAACCTGGAGTGATATTAGTAAATATTTTTGGTACATCGGCCAATTTTGGTCATAAACACAAAAATAAGTTAAAACTGGTCTTAAAAAAAGGTTGACAATAACGGTCGGAAATTGGTATTTTCAGGCCCATACTTGCGGTACTAGAAGTGTAGTAGTGGGGAGGCGGAGGAATATCCTCAGATCAGCATCGGCGACAATTCCTAGCTTTACTTCCTGACGTTTTCCATGCGAAGGCATCTGGCTCATCACACCTTTTCATGTGCAGGCATTTCCGACTTCGAGAGAAAACGGCTTTGTTTCAAGCCCATTTTGTTAATTCGCAATCACATGGCCGGTGACTCCGGCGCAACGAGAACCGAGATAAATAGATTGACACATGAGCAGCGAATTAGTTCATCAGCCCGTGATGGTCACGGAGTCACTGGAAGCGCTCTCGGTTCACCCGGGGGGCATCTATTTGGATGCCACCGTGGGTTTGGGCGGGCACTCGGCGGCGATATTGGAGGCTTCCGATCCCACGGGTCGAGTGTTGGGCATAGATTTGGACCCGCGCTCCTTGGAAGGGGCGGTCCAACGGCTCCGATTATTCGGGCAGCGGTTCATGCCAGCAGCCGGAAATTATGGGGACATGGTGGCTTTAGCCCGTTCTTTGGGCTCGGATCAATTGAATGGTGTGTTGATGGACTTGGGATTTTCTTCCCGGCAAGTTGGGACGCCGGGCTACGGCTTCAGCTTCCAGACCGACGAGCCGTTGGATATGCGCTACGACCCGGAGGCTCAATTAACCGCCCACGAGGTGGTCAACGAATACTCAGAGCAGCAGTTAGCCCGAGTAATCTACGAATTTGGCGAGGAGCCACGTTCCAGGCTGATAGCCAGAAGGATCGTTGGGTCCCGTCCGGTCCAGTCGACGGCACAACTAGCTTCAATTGTGGCTGGGGCAACAGGTCCCCGGCGGGGACGCAGAATCCACCCAGCGACACGAACATTTCAGGCGATTCGAATCGAAGTGAACGACGAATTGGCCAACCTGGATTCGGGACTGAATGCGGCCGTCCGGTTACTGGCTCCCATGGGCCGGTTGGCGGTCATAAGCTACCACAGCTTGGAAGACCGGATGGTCAAACTCTTTTTGCAGCGGGAGAGCGCCCGGTGCGTATGTCCGCCGGAAGTTCCGGTCTGTGTTTGTGGGCATCAGCCAAGTTTGAAGTTGGTACACCGGAGAGTTATCAAACCCTCCGCAGGGGAGATTAAGGAGAACCCGCGAAGCCGAAGCGCAAAGTTGAGAGTGGCTCACCGGCTATGACATTGACGGGCTATGTGATCCAACAAGCTATGTCATCCAACAGAAGAACCTCGGGTAAAAAGAGTTATATCGCCAATTATTCCAAACTATCAACCCAGCTGGATGAAAGGACGGTGGCGCCTTGCCTAGTGACACATTCTATACAGCAATAGACATCGGCAGCAGCAAAATAGCTTCCGTGGTGGCCCGGGTCGGCACGGAAGGCGAGTTGAAAATCCTGGGAACCGGCGTGGTGCCTTCTCAAGGGATGCAAAAAGGGCGAATAGAAAGCATCGATGAGGTGAAGACCGCAATCGCAACGTCGTTGGAAGAAGCGCAGCGTTATATTGGCCGCGGCGTAGTGTCTGGCGTGTACGTGGGCGTCAGCGGTAACCACATTACCTGCGTAAACACTAAAGATGTGGTCGATAATCCTGGCGAAGTTAAAGACATTAACACTCACCTCCTGGAGCAGTTGATCAAATCGTCCTTCCCCGAAGTCGGCCACAGTCAAGAGGTGCTGCACATTATCCCAATCGGTTACGACGTTGACGGTTTGAGCGGCGTCCGAAATCCCGTGGGTCTACACGCCGAGCAAGTACATGTGGACGCTCATGTGGTGTTGGGCGACGCTGTCGCATTGAAAAACACGGTTAAAGCCGTTGAGTCCAACCGGGTCAACGTGAAGAGCCTGGTGCTCCAGTCTTTGGCCTCGGCGGAAGCCACCCTCACAGGTGATGAGCGGGAGATGGGCGTTGTTTTCGTGGACATAGGCGCTGGGATCACGGATCTGGCAATCTACCGGCAAGGCAGTCCCTGGTTCTCCGCAATGATTCCGGTGGGTGGCAACCAACTCACCAAGGACCTGCAAGTGGCGCTGGGCACCTCGTTCTACATAGCCGAGGAAATAAAGCTCAAATGGGGCCACGCCTTCCCAGAGATGCTTCAGGGAATTGAAGAGGTGGTGATACCAAGCTTCCAGGGCCAACCTCGCCGTATGGTCCAGAGAAAGCTTATTGCGGAACCCCTCAACGCACGAATGGTTGAGATGCTCAAACAGATTCTGCTGAAGGTGCGCCAATCCGGTTTGCGTCAGATGCCCGATGGCGGCTTGGTAATCACGGGCGGCTGTTCCGAGCTGCCGGGTCTGCAAGAATTGACTCTGGGAACCTTGGGCGGTCCGGTGCGCATTGCCCATCCTCGAGGGATCTCTGGGTTGCCCACGAATCTGAGGAAACCCGCTTTTTCCACGGCCGTTGGTCTACTCCTTTGGGGAATTAAGCATCAAGGGGAGAAACGGCTCTACGGAAGCGGCGAAAGCACCTTATGGGGCAAGAAGTCATTCTTGAGCCGTTTCAAGAAAGAGCCGAAAGTCCGTAGCGAAGCCACTGTAGGTTAAGACTGTACGTTAGCTAAATCACTGAAGCGCAATTAATCCGCTTCGAAAAGAACATTAACAACCCAGGCAATGATCAGAGAAAACGCAGTCCCCCACCAGCTTGGTTGGAGCTACGGCCAGCGCGAAGATTATGTGAAAGTGAGGACTGCGACATAGCGCCGGAGTTAATGCTTCGGTCCAACTGAACCGGCATCCCTAGATAAGTCGCCAACAAACGAAGATTGTCGAGTGCGGATTACTCGGGGAAAGGAAGGCCGGTAACAATCAGGATGCACGGGCTTAGTAAAGGAAATTGGGATGCGGAATTTAGGGATGTGGAAGGAGTAAACATGGTATTCGAAAATTCAGCTTCGTGGGACTCGCCAATTGAAAATAACGACCCATACGGTGGTGTGCCAGAGATTGGAGCCGGGGCGCCCATCATTAAGGTGGTTGGCATAGGTGGCGGCGGCAGCAACGCGGTTAGCCGCATGTTCAAAGAAAAACTGCCCGTTGTCGAGTATCACGCAATCAACACCGATGCTCAACACTTGTTCCGGTGCGACGTGGCCCACCGTTTGGCCATCGGCCAGACTCTGACCAGGGGCCTGGGCGCCGGCGCTCAACCCGAGCTGGGCCGACAAGCTGCCGAAGAAAGTAGGAACGAGATCGAGAAAGCCCTGGAAGGGGCGGACATGATTTTCTTGGCCGTGGGCATGGGCGGCGGCACCGGGACCGGCGCTTCGCCGGTGGTGGCCCAGTTAGCCAAAGAGTCCGGCGCGTTGACCGTCGCCGTCGTCAGCAGGCCCTTCTCCTTCGAAGCAGCGACCCGGCGCAAGAACGCCGAGGAAGGAATTAACCGGCTCAAAGACCACGTAGATACGCTAATCACCATTCCTAATGACCGGTTGTTGCAGTTGAACACCCACGGTGAGCAGACCTTTACATGGGAAGACGCTTTGAAGATGGCCGACTCCGTCCTACAGCAGGGCATCCAAGCCATCGCCGAAGTGGTGACTGTGCCCGGCGAAATTAACGTTGATTTCGCCGACGTCAAGACTATTCTTAGCAACGCCGGACCAGCTTGGCTGGCCATTGGCCGCGGCAAGGGCGAGAACCGGGCCATAGACGCCGCCAAAATGGCGACCAAGAGCCCACTTCTGGACATCGCCATGGACGGGGCAAAGCGATTGCTCTTCGTGGTCAGCGGAGGCAGCACATTGTCTTTGCAAGAGGTCCAAGACGCCGCCAACGTCATTCAGGAGATGGCCGACCCGGACGCAAATATCATCTTTGGAACCAGCCGGGACGCCAAACTGGAAGACGAAGTCAAAATTACCATGGTGGCCGCAGCCTTCCCCGTCTTGCAGGAAACACAGCAAATGCGCGAGGCTGAATTGGAGCGGTTGCTCCAGGACGTTATCCCCGAGTCGGAAGACGAACTAGACGTGCCCAGCTTCTTGCGCCGACAGTCCGGTACCAGGGGCCGGGGTTTCTTCAGGTAACCTAAGACGCTAAGCAAATTCGCTGGCCCGGCTAGCTCCGGTCGACCCGGGCCAGCAGCCTTAATTAAATATGGAGTAATGTTCTCGGAGGCCTAACAGCACTCATACCCCTAGTCCGGTTTTCCAACAATCAGGCGCCGGGAATCACATTTCGGCCGTCTTTCTTAATCGAAGGGCGGCCTTTTCTTTAAATAAACTGCGTTTGGCAATCTGCGGACGGCTTATTTTCTCATGTAGGAGGCCGGAGGCGATGTTTTCAAGAAAACTGCGTTTGGCAATCTGCGGACCGCTTATGTTCCCATGTAGGAGGCCGGAGGCGATGTTTTC
>MUCR01000008.1 GCA_002816455.1 SAR202 cluster bacterium Io17-Chloro-G4
GGAAAATAAAATAGCGTTAGGCTACTGTGTGTCAGACCCGGATTAGCCGCACAAGATTTAGAGGAAATCCATGTACGACTTTCACACTCATACATTTTTAAGTGACGGCGTTTTATCCCCTATAGAGCTCATCCGGAGGGCATTGATAAGGGGTTATAAAGCTATGGCGGTGACCGACCACGTGGGTGTGGGCAATCTGGAGTTTGTAGTCAAGACTTTGGTCAAAGATTGTGCCCAGGCGACCGAGCGGTGGGACATATTAGCCTTGCCGGGTGTGGAAATTACCCACGTGCCAAAACACGACATTAAGATGGTCGCCGAGGCGGCCAAAAGGCTAGGAGCTAAGATAGTCACGGTTCATGGCGAGACCATTGTGGAACCGGTTGAACCGGGGACGAACGAAGCTGCGATACGTTCCGGGGCGGTTGATATTCTGGCCCATCCTGGACTCATTTCCTACGACGATGCTCGGTTTGCGGCGGAAAATGATGTCTATCTTGAGGTCTCAGCGCGCAAAGGCCACAGCCTAACCAACGGTCACGTAGTCAAAGTAGCTAGAGAGGCGGGAGCCTATACCGTCCTGGATTCCGACGCTCATGAGCCGGATGACCTGTTGACGGCGGAGATTACCCATAAAATAGCGAAAGGCGCAGGCCTCACCGACGAGGACGCCCACGCCTTATTGCAAGTTAATCCTCAGAAACTACTGAAACGCTTGGGATACGACTTAGCGTCAGCTACCGAGCCCAGAATCGCAACGCCCTAACGGGCTACCGATGCCTGGACCTAAACCGAATTAAGCTTTACCGATGCGGAAAACCTTGGTGCCACAAGTAGGGCACACACCCTGCGTTGCAGGACGCCCATTCTTTAGAGTTACCTGCTGAGGCCTGGATATTTCCCGCTTATTTCGGCACTTGAAGCAGTATGCCTCCATGTTTAGACCCCCACGATTAATTATGCCAGGCGTAAGTTCGTGTGCGTGGTTGATTTAGGAAGCGCCGCCACGCTTGGGATACGCCACCTAGCGCAGGCGCCGGTTGCTGCTTCCCCAGAATGTCAGACTCTCGTAGCTGCTGATTCTCACTGTCTACATGCTTGTAATGTTGATCTAAATGGTTTGGCGCTTAGAAGCGGGGTTAACGTAAACGCTATAAATATACAGAGGTGAAATATTTTGTCAAGGCAGGTATGCCAGCAATCAATGATTCTGTATAAAATTGGTAGGAAACAGGTAAATTCTTCCAGAAAATAGGGGCGACAACGCAACTTTAGATCGATTATGTAGCGGATTTGAAGAATGTCTTCGCGGGAATCAGGATTCCGGGGCGAAAGGTGAAGGACTATCCAGTTGAAATACTTTAACCGGACGCCAAGAATTGGCGGGACGGTCGAATCGCACCAAGGCTAAAAACCGGCCATCGGAGCTGTAGGCCCTAAATGCCTCCAAATAGGCGGTGTCCATAAACTGGGAAGCCAGGCTGACCGCTTGGCCATTACGCAAAAAGTTCTCGGCCTGCTTGCCGACAGACACGCTACGCAGGTCCTTAAGCACCCAGTCTATGGGATGAAGGTGCTTCTCCCAGCCTTCGGTCTCGGCGGCGGCTTCCTCCAGTTGAGCCGGGGTTATAGACTCATCGGCGTGAAACCTCCCCGTCGACAACCTGACTAAGTCAACCACATGGCCGCCGCAGCCCAGCGTCTCTCCTAAGTCGTGGGCCAAGGAACGCATGTAGGCGCCCTTCCCGCAGTCCACTTCCAGGATGAGCTTGGGGGGCGCAAATTCTACCAAACGAACGTCGTAAATCTCAACGGGTCTAGGCTCACGTTCAAACTCGACCCCGGCCCTGGCCAGCTTGTACATCCTCTGCCCTTGCACTTTCAACGCACTGTACACCGGCGGCAATTGGTCGATTACTCCGATGAAAGACGGTATAGCCTCCTCCACTTGCTCTCTGGTAATTCCGTCCAAACTTCTGGTATCGATCGTTTCTCCTTCAGCGTCATAGGTTGTAGTGGAGACGCCCAGGGCCACTTCCATCTTGTAACGTTTGCGGCCGCCAACTACAAAGTCCATGAGACGGGTGGCTTGGCCGAAACAAACGGGAAGAACACCCCGAGCGAGAGGGTCCATAGTTCCGCCGTGGCCCACCTTGTTCCGCTGGCCGGTGATGCGCTTGACCTGGCGCAAAGCGTCCATTGAGGTTATACCTACGGGTTTGTAAAGGTTAACGAACCCGTTCTTCAGCGGCGGGCCGCTTTTGGACTTGGCCATGACTTAGACGCTGCGATTGGGTGAGGACAGGGGACCGGTGTAGTCGGAGCCGGGATTGCCAGTCTGTCGGGAATCGGGCAACGATCCGGATTCACCGGATTCACCGGAAGTTGTGGATGAGACGTGGGAAGGTACACTGTTCCGGATACCATCCATAATATCTAAGATGTAATTGGCTTCTTGTTGGGCTATGTCCAATTCGAAGCTGAGGAAAGGAATGTACCGCAGGTTTACTCGGGACCGAAGTTCCCGACGAATGAAGGTAGCCGCTGACTGGATGCCTGCCAGGGCGTTCTGCCTCGTTTCCTCATCACCCATTGCGCTCAAGTGAACCCTGGCGTTGCGCAGGTCGCTGCTGGTAGTCACCTGGGTTATGGTGATCACTCCGTCCAACCGCGGGTCTTTGATCTGCAACGTCAGTAGACGGCTGATTTCTTGGCGTAATAGTTCGTTGACGCGTTCGATTCGTCTGGACATGTAAACTTCCCCAGCTATGGCCCCGCATACGGGTCCCGGAGGGCGCAAAGCGAAACTTCCTCGGGGAGGAGTCTAACGGCGGCCCGGTTCTTGGCGATGCGCTTCCAACACGTCCCCTTCCTGGAAGTCGTTGAAGCCTTGGAGGGTCACACCGCACTCGGTGCCGGAGTTCATTTCGTTTACTTCTTCCCGGAAGTGCCGCAGGCTGGCGATGGTTGTTTCCTGAATAATTGAATCGTCCCGGAGAACTCGTACTTGTGCGCCTCTGGTAATGCGACCCTCAGTAACCCTGCAGCCAGCTATTTGAGCTCCTCTGCGGGAGGGGAATAACTCGCGGATCTCGGCCTTTCCTAATATCACGTCTGTGAAAACGGGGTCCAACAGGCCTTGGAGCGCTTTCTCAATATCGTCTATGAGCTGGTAAATGATGTTGTAATGCCGAATTTCGACGCCCATGCGGTCGGCCAGTCTTTCTGCGCTGGGTTCGTTGCCCACAGTGAATCCGATTACGATGGCATCTGATGCGCTGGCGAGCATAACGTCTGACTCTGTGACGGTCCCGCAACCGCTGTGTAAGACTCGCACGGTAGCATCTTCAGCCGCCAAGGCGTCCAGTGACTGCTCAACCGCTTCCACGCTGCCTTGTACGTCGGCCTTTAGGACCAAATTCAATTCCTTGATGTCGCCGGAATCGATTTGTTTGACAACCTGGTCCAGAGTCAACGCCCTAGCTTGGTTCTGCTGTGCTGCACTTAGCCTTTCTTGCTCCCCAATAGCATTGCGTGCCGCACGCTCGTTGGGCATAATCGCAAATAAATCGCCAGCTTCCGGGACTGCATTAAAGCCAAGGATTTCGCCAGGGACCCCCGGGCTAATGAATTTTATTGGCTGACCTTTGTCGTCTCCCAACGCTTTTACCCGACCCCAGGCTGCCCCGGCCACTATATAGTCGCCGACGCTCAGCGCGCCATCCTGGACCAACACGGTGGCCGTGGGGCCCCGCTTTCTGTCCAGCTTCGCTTCAATAATCACACCGGTACCCGGCTTGTCTGGGTTTGCTTTCAGTTCCGCTAACTCCGCAACAACCAAAAGGTTCTCAAGTAGATCTTCGATTCCGTCGCCGGTTTTAGCCGAAACGTCCACGGAAATTACATCTCCGCCCCAATCTTCCACCAGAAGTTCGCGCTCGCTCAACTGCCTTTTTACCCGCTCGGAGTCGGCTGTGGGAAGATCGGATTTGTTGATCGCGACTACTATGGGCACTTCGGCGGCCTTGGCGTGGTTGATCGCTTCCAATGTCTGGGGCATCAGTCCGTCGTCCGCCGCTACCACCAATACCGCTATGTCGGTTACTCTGGCGCCCCTGGCTCGGATAGCGGTGAAAGCCTCGTGGCCCGGGGTGTCCAAGAACGTTAATTGCTTTCCTTGGACTTCTACCTGGTAGGCGCCGATGTGTTGAGTAATACCGCCCACCTCGCGCTCGGCTACCTGAGTGCGCCGGATGGTGTCCAATAGCGAGGTTTTGCCGTGGTCTACGTGGCCCAATATGGTTATAACAGCAGGGCGGTCAGACAAGTTTGCCGGGTCCTCCGCAGAATCTGCTGCGGGACCTGGGCCGGCCGTACCCTCGGCGCTTTCGGCCAAGGCAGTTCGGATGCCCAGCGCCGACGTGACCAGAGTAGCTACTTCATAGTCGATTACCTGGTTCATTGCGGCCATGATGCCGCTGCGCATTAGGAGTTTGATAACCTCAATCGGGTTTTGGTCAATCAGCTCTGATAAGCGCTGAACCGTCAAGGTTTGAGGCAAAACCAATGTACGAGCTTGCCGACGGGTCTCCCCGGCGCGGCGCTTGGCCCTGGCGGTGCCGGTAGGTTGACTCGTTGTTTCAGTTTTGCCGTTTGTGGTCATTTAGTATCCTCTTGGATCTCGGTTCCGCTGAATCTAGTTTAGGGCGATTTCTAGCTAAGAAGACGGTTCTATTTTCACGGTTCTATTTTCACGGTTCTATTTTCACGGTTCTATTTTCACAGAAGGTCCCGGCGTCCGTAATATCTCTTTATTATAAAATTCCAGCAAGGACGCCCTGTCTTGGGCAGATATCTCGAGTTTGAAGCTGCGCTCTAGCCCGCCCTTTTCGATGCCCCGTTGCCAGCAACTTGGGTTCCAGCAAAGGTAGGCCCCTCGGCCAGCGGACTTTCCGATTGGGTCCGCAACGACCGTTTCCTTTGGGGTCTTGACGATTCGGATCAAGTCCCGCTTCGGGAATTTTTGGGCGCAAGCGACGCAACTGCGTTCTGGAACGTGTTGAGCCTTGGCCAAGGCCAAATCCTTTTAGCCGCTAGCTATGGCTATTGTTTAGCGACGCCTAGCGCCGCGGCTGGCTGCGCCTCCGCTTCGGCGGCCCTTCCGTCCACCTCTCCCCGGGCCTCGGGATTCCTCGACAATATCCTCGGCGAACCGTATCTTGCCAGCGTCCGGAATATTCACCGATAGGCTTGGAATGAGGTCGAGGTCGTCTGGGGACAACTCCCTGTCGTCATCGTCCTCTTCCTCCTCATCATCGTCTAGCAGTTCCGACTCGCCCAGGGTGAAGGACTCCAGATCCTCGACGCTGAACCCAGCGCCGGTATCTGTCTGGAGTTGTGCCGCTGCTTGCTCGGCCTTTTCCTCTTCGTTTATCAGGGCCTCGAGGATTTTTTCCTCGTCCTGCGGTTCTATAGCTTCGGCGGCAACGGCGTCGTCCTCAGCAACTACTGCGGCTTCCTCAGAGTCTGTCGCGGTTTCCAGCACCGCTTCCGCCGTAGCTTCGATTTCGTCAGAAGCTACTAGAGCTTCTTCGTTTGCCGCTTCTTCAGTGATAGCCTCATCGGCCTTGGCGGCTACTGCTTCGGCCTCGGCGACCACGGACGGAACTTCCTTCTCCTTTGCCTTAGTTGCTGCTTTTTCTTGATCCTTCAGCAGTCGCTCTTCTTGGAGTTCCTCCCACTCGGTATGACCTTTAATATCCAGGCGCCAACCCGTAAGCCGGGCCGCCAGCCGGGTGTTTTGGCCTTCCTTGCCAATGGCCAACGACAACTGCCGGTCAGGGACCACAACAATGGCGGTCATGTCCTCAGGGGACAGCTCAACATGCACCGGCTCTGAAGGACTGAGAGCCTTGGAGATAAATACTGTGGGTTCTTTATCCCAAGATACTACGTCAATCTTTTCGCCTTGGAGTTCGTTGACAATGCTTTGAATCCGGTTTCCGCGTATGCCGATACACGAGCCCACGGGGTCGATCCCCGCTTGTGTGGCGTTCACGGCCACCTTGCTGCGGAAGCCAGCCTCTCTGGCGATGGCCTTAATCTCAACTACGCCGTTGTAAACTTCCGGAACTTCAATTTCGAATAGCCGCCGCAGCATGTCTTTGTGGCTGCGGGACACGATTATCTCCGGTCCTTTGGGTCCGTTGCGCACGCTGAGGACGTAAATCTTCGTCCGCTGACCTTTGCGGTACCGCTCGGTGCTGACCTGCTCTTCGTAAGGCAAAATGGCCTGGGCGCGGCCCAAGTCCAAGGTGATGGCTCGGCCAGAGTCGGTCTGCTCGATCACTCCGGACACAATGTCGTTCTGATGCTGGAAGAACTCCTGATAGAGCAGTTCTCTCTCAGCCTCGCGCAGCCTCTGAAGAACTACTTGCTTGGCGGTTTGGGCGGCGATTCTACTGGCGTTATGAGGCAGAGGCTCTTCAGCAGCTACCTCGTCGCCCAGCTCTGCGCCCTTCTTGAATTGCTGAGCGTCGGCGACGGTAATCTCTTTTTCGGCGTCTTCCACGGTTTCTACAACCGCTTTAAGGGCGTACACGCCTACTTCCCCGGTGTTGGGGTTGAGTTTGACTGAAATATTTTGCCCCATCACTGGATTGTCTTTCTTAAAAGCCGATGCAAGGGCAACCTCAATGGCCTGAAGCACCTGCTCTCGAGGCAGATGGCGTTCCGCAGCCAACTGGGTCAGCGCAATCAAAAAATCGCTTTTCACTGCAAACCCTCCTCAGCTAACATACCCACTAACCCGCACCCGAAAACCGTTGGGTCCACTCAGCAAGAAAGCGGGGACCCCCGCTTTCAAATCAAGTACCAACCATGTCAGCAAAGTATATCACCAGAGGGTAGGCGTTTCAAGTTTTTAGACCATTTTTAAGACCTTCCCAACGTGACTATGCCAGCCTCAAAATGGGGGGTAGATCCTGGAGGTCGCGGAATTACCGCCCGGTCGTTCGGCTCGGCTGAGCTTACTACAAGCCTCTAGATGGTTGCCGTGGAGCAAGGGGAAATGGCGGTGAAAGAGGAAGGTCAGGAGGACGGTGACAAATACCTCAAGTCCGTGGGGAAAAGCCGTTTACCAGCCTCGGGCTACCACCAAATCTTGCCTTGAGAATCTTTGGCCAACTGATCGTAATCCTTGGTCCACAGGCTGGTGCTTAAGTATTTCCAACCGCCGTCGGCCAGCAGGCAAACTATGTCGCCTGAGTCCATGCGGTCTGCTTGTTTTATGGCGCCGTACACCACAGAGCCCGAGGACACTCCGGCGAAGATGCCTTCTTGGTGTAACAAGTCCTTGGCGGTACGGAAAGCGTCGAAGCTGCTTACCAGCATCCGGGAGTCTAGGAGGTTAATGTCCAGAATGGGCGGAATAAAACCTTCCTCCAGGTCCCTTAAACCGGAAATAAAATCCTCGGGCTCTGGAGCCACGGCGACGATCTTAACTCCGGGGTTGTGCTCTTTGAGGCGACGCCCCACACCCATTAGGGTTCCCCCGGTGCCAAGGCCCGCCACAAACATGTCGGCCTCGGGCAAAGCCTCGATAATCTCTTGGCCAGTAGTCTCATAATGGGCGTTGGGATTGCCAGAATTACCATACTGGTACAGCATCAAGTAGTCGTGGGGATTCTTCTCAACCAGATCTTTGGCAACCTCAATGGAACCGTTGGTGCCCTTGGAGCCGTCCGAGGCAATAATTTCCGCCCCATAGGCCTCCAGTAGCTGGCTCCGCTCTACGCTGACGTTTTCAGGCATCACCACAGCGACTTTGTAGCCCTTTAATCCAGCGACCATCGCCAGGGAAATGCCCGTATTGCCACTGGTGGGCTCCAAGATGGTGCGGTTTTTGGATAACTCACCATCTTGCGCTGCTTGTTCTATCATCTTCAGCGCGATCCGGTCTTTAACGCTGCCAGTTGGGTTATGCCCTTCCAGCTTGGCGAAGATGCGGACGCTCGCCTTGGGGCTCATGTTCTGGAGCTCCACGACGGGGGTGTTGCCGATGGTTGCGAGTATCCCTTTGTAAGTTAGCTTAGTGACCATGTTTTTAGGTAACTTCTCTGCATTCGAGGTGCGCCCATCCACCTAAAGATATCTGATATCCCCTATGTGGTTACGTTCACGTCGTTTCGTTCGTGCTGAGCTCCGATTTCATCGAGAGTCCCGGCGAAGTCGGACCTTTCGAAGGACCTAACGCATAGTAGGAAATTGGGGATGGTTCGACAAGCCTGTCCTCAGTTCGTCGAAGGACTTACCACGAACGGGAATTTTATTGTGGCTCTCTTTTGTGGCTCTCTACGGTGATGCCTGGATCTTAATCTATTAGTCAGATGCTACCGCTACTTCTTCCGGTGCGCTGATACCACAGAACACCTCATAGTCGATCAACTCTGTGACCGTGGGGTTGTCTCCGCAGAGCGGGCAATTGGGATTCCTCTTCAGCTTTACTTCGCGGAAGCTCATGCTCAGCGCGTCAATCAGAAGCAGCCTGGAACTCAAAGATTCGCCGATGCCCAAGATGTGCTTCAAGGCTTCAGTTGCTTGAATGCTGCCAACCAGACCCGTGAGCGCGCCCAAGACCCCAGCCTCGGCGCAGTTGGGCACCATACCCGGCGGAGGAGGCGACGGGAACAAGCACCGGTAGCAGCCCTGACCCGGCAAAAACACCGTGGATTGTCCGTCGAAAATCAATATGCTGCCGTCTATCAAGGGTTTATTCAGTAGATAACAAGCGTCATTTACGAGGTAGCGGGTAGCGAAATTGTCCGCCCCGTTTACCACCAAATCGTACTGGCTGATGATTTCCATTGCGTTGTGGGACTCCAGTCTTGTCTCGTGGAGCACAACGTTGGTGTCCGGGTTGTAGGCTTTAATATTGTCCAGCGCCGACTGGAGCTTGGGCCGGCCAACATCAGCGGTGTGGTGCAGAATTTGCCGCTGCAGGTTGGAAAGGTCGACCACGTCGAAATCGACGAGGCCAACTGTGCCCACGCCGGCCAAGGCCAAGTACACTGCGGAAGGGGATCCCAACCCGCCTGCGCCCAAAACCAAGACTTTGGACTGCAAGAGGGCTCTTTGCCCCTTGCTGCCCACGTCTCCCATGATTATGTGACGGCTGTAACGCTGTACCTGAGTCGGTGTCAAAGTCAGGGGCTGCTGTGCCATGGTTCCGTTCCTCCTTAGTTGTCCCTTCGGGGCGGCCAAACCTTCGCGTTTGCTGGTTTGGGCCTGTATCCCATATTTGCTCTTTTGGTCGTCAATATTTAAGCCATAAAAAAAGCCTGCGCTTTTCCCCCTATCTAGGGGCCACCTTTCTGGGTGGGCGCAGGCCTCGGATTGGCTGCTATTTTGCCCCCCTATGTGGGAGGACAGGTACAGTCAAAGCCAGAACTCAAATAATTATCGGGTTGTATCATCAATTTTCGAGTCTATCTCCACCGCCTGACCTTGTCAAGCTAAACGGCGCCGACGTAGCACCAAAATTAGGCCTAATATGTATACTATCCTGCCTGAGTGGCCAAGACCCGGTTACGTTGGACCAGGTCGGAAATCTTGATGTTCCGCAGGACTTCCTCCACTGCTTCTTCCACAGATTTCCAGACTTCCTGCTGGGCGCAAGATTCGGAGAATACGCAGTCGGTCGGGGTTATTAGGCAGTCTATTGGCGACGAATTTCCATCCAGGGTCGTCATTACCATGTGAAGGTTGATGTCCTTGGGGTCCATGGCCAGCCTGTGTCCCCCTTGAGGGCCTCTGCGGCTTGCTACGAAACCATACTTGTGCAGGGTGCTCATCAACTGGTCCAAATAGGCCTCAGGGATTCCCTGGCTGCTAGCGATGTCCGCAGTCTGGACCGAGCCTTCGCCATAGTGCATGGCTAATTCCACCAAGGCCCGGACTCCGTAATCCACACGCATCGGTATTTTCATGTCGCCTACCTCCCGGCTTGTCCCTCTAACTTGAACAAGAAGGGCGGTTATAAGTTCACCAGGTCCGTGTTTGCCAGATTAATGTTAGTTGAATGTTAGGTAGTAGAATTATAGCATCGGGAGCGGCGATTTCCAACTAAGTCGATTAGTTTAGTCAACAATCCCCTTTCGGCTTGTAGATGCTGTTTATGTTATAGTGAGAATTGGCGGATCATTGCCTGGTTTCGGACACCAAGTAAGTGCTCAGGCCGCGGGCCACTATCACTCCCTTGTCGTCACTGACGTCGCCTTCAACCACGAATATTCGGCGTCCTCCACTGACCACCTTGGCAGTGGCGGTCAACTCCCCTTCCCTCGCTCCGGCAAGGAAGTTCACCTTTAGTTCCACCGTCACCGTAATCTGCCCCGGTGATAATAGCGACTTGACCGCCAGATAATAGGAATAGTCCGCCAGCGTAACTATCAACCCGCCCTGAACGTAGCCCCTGTCTTGCAGGTGGTATTCCCTAATTGGCATCCTTGCGGTGCCAACACCGTCAGCTGAGATACCTTCATAAATGCCCAGAAGAGCGGCAAATGGAGGCGCGCCTTGTAGGCTGGCGTCAAATCCATCGTTTTGGTTATTGAGGCTCTCGTCTTGGTCTTGATCGCTCAATTGACGCCTATCCAACTACTTTGAGAGTTGCTATCCGCCCCCCAAAGTTCTGGTCGTAGCCACTTTCCAGGGGCATTCTCGGGCGCACCCAGTATACCTTCGGCTGCAAACCATGGCTATACGGACCCAAGATGATTTGCATCGGAATATCTGGCTGCCAAAGGTTCCGGCCGGAACGCGGGCAGCGCCGGTTATGGCAACATTCCCATGGGCCTGTCTATAATAGTTGGCGGTCTCCCGACCGGGAGAAATTCCTCCAATGCTGATTGCCGGGACTATTAAGATTCCGGAGGGTGAATGGCGACCGTTGGAGCCATGTTCCCTGGCCCGATGCTAAAGGGCATTTTGGTTGGATTGGGAATCATGCTATTGCTGATGTTGATTCCCATCGTGGATTTTGTGGGTATCCCCTTTGGGCCGTTTATTGGCGCCTACTATGGTATGGCGTCGATAAGGGCGTCCACTGGCGAGGCCTTCCCGCCGGGCCCTCCTACCAGTGCCCAAATCGGCGCATTTGCCATAAAAGGGGCCGTCTTCGGCGGCATATTGGGACTGTCGGTATCCTTGATTCTCGTGGTGGTGGGAGCAAGCCTAATGGCGACCATTGATCTCAGCGGCCGGTTTATATTGCTCTTGTGGCTGGCCGTGGTGGTCTTCACCATGTACACCGCAACCATGGCTGCTTTGGGTGCAACCTACTCTCAGATCAGGGCTGCCCGGGCCGAGCCCGCCGAAGAACCAGCCTAAGCCGCGAATTTTCTGGCTTGACACCAAATTGGCGCTCTAATAGACTCGATTAATCGCCATGTCGACCAAGATTTAGATATGTCCAAAGCGCAAAATGAACACCTCCGGAAATTGGGTTGCATATTCACCGAAATGGGGTCGGTGATTGTGGCGTTCTCCGGCGGTGTGGACAGTGCCTTGACCGCAGTGGTCGCCCACCAAATATTGGGACCCAATGCCTTGGCGGTGACTGCGGTTTCACCAGCGTTGGCCGAAAGAGAACTAACAGATACCAAATCTCTGGCCCAGCAGTTCGGTTTCGCCCACCGGGTGATAAACACCCAAGAATTGGAGCGGGAAGGGTATGTAGCCAACACTTCCCAGAGATGCTTCTTCTGTAAAGACGAGCTTTATACTCACTTGGATAAAATCAAGGAGCAGGAAGACTTCGCGTGGGTGGCCAATGGCGCCAACCTGGACGACTTGGGAGATTACCGGCCGGGACTCAAAGCGGCCTCGGAACACCAAGCCCGCAGTCCTCTGGTTGAAGCTGGCTTGAACAAAGCCGACGTTCGGCGCTTGGCTCGAGAGTTGGAAATGCCCGTTTGGGATAAGCCGGCTCAACCGTGCCTGTCGTCTCGCATCCCCTACGGCACACCCGTAACCATACAAACACTGTCCAAAATCGAGAAAGCCGAAGCTTATTTGCGGGGCTTGGGCCTGCGTGAAGTCCGGGCCAGGCACCATGACCAACTATGCCGAATTGAAGTGGGTGAAGCGGATATAGAACTGGCCTTTGCTCACCGGGCAGATATAGTCGAAAACGTCAAGAAAATCGGCTACCTCTGGGTGTCCTTAGACCTTGCAGGATTGCGCTCGGGCAGCCTCAACGACCAATTAGATCTGATGACGAAACGCAGTCACAACGCCGGACGAGGAGCGCAAAACAAGGTATAGTGGTAGCTGTATCACAGTTGATGCGCCAGCATTCTGCGATCCCCATTCAGTAACAAAATTAGCGCCACAGTTTACTTGTATTATGCATTCTTCCGACCTCCGCCGACAGCTGGAAGCCCTGCGAGATGGCGGCCAGAGCGTAGACGGAGTGCTAGAAATACTCCGTGACCTCCCCTATCAGGACTTGGACTTTGCCAAGATTGACCACCACCGACCTCTGAGGAAAGGTTTTCCCGAAGTGGTCTTGGGCAAAGGCAAGACCCCTGAGCAAATCTCCGAAATAGTCGCCGCATTGGCCGGGCGAGGAAACCCGGTTTTGGTCACAAAGACCGGCGCTGATGCCTTCTATGCTGTGCGTAAGCAAACATCCGGAGCCCAGTTCAACCAGTTAGCTGGCGCCATTGTGATTCCGGTCGAATCCGCCCCGCCTTTGATTGATGGCGTGACGGTGGTAACCGCTGGCACGGCGGATTTGGCCGTTGCTGAAGAAGCGGCCGTCACAGCCGAGCTGATGGGCAGCCAGGTTTCCCGATTAAACGATGTGGGCGTCGCTGGCCTACACCGCCTGCTGGACGCAGTCCCCGGTCTTCGCGAGGCACGTGTTTTGGTGGTGGTAGCAGGCATGGACGCCGCTCTGGCTTCCGTAGTTAGCGGTCTTGTGCCTGCGCCGGTAGTCGCCGTGCCAACCAGCCAGGGTTACGGGTCCAGTTTTGAGGGCATGGCGGCCCTGCTGAGCATGTTAAACAGCTGCTCTCCCGGCGTGGCGGTGGTCAATATCGACAACGGATTTGGCGCAGGTTATCTAGCCGCCCAGATTAATCAGATGGGACCCTCGGCCGGAGATTAGCGGCCTTTGACCAGCAAGAGGCTGTTGCTGCTGATCCTCTTGACCGTGGTGGTCTTCGTGGGTCTATTTAGCTACGGGGATTTCAGGGACATTGGCGGAGAACTGTCCCGGTTCCCATTGGTCCACTTGCTAGCGACCCTAGGTTTGGCCCTGGTCAACTACGCCTTGCGCTTCTTGCGCTGGTCATACTACTTACATTTTTTGAAAATTCCCGTCCCATTTGTAGTGAGCGCCTTGGTTTTTCTTGCCGGACTTGCCATGGCCATAACTCCGGGTAAAGCCGGAGAGTTAATCAAAAGCTATTTGCTGCGGGACCGGGTTGGAGTGCCGGTGGCGGAGACGGCTCCGGTGGTGGTCATGGAGCGGTTGACCGATGTGATTTCCGTGGTGCTGTTGGCATTGCTAGGACTGGCCTTACTACCGCTCTCTGTGCTGTTGGTATTGGCGGTGGTTCTGGTCCTAATCTCAGTGTTGGTGGCCCTGATAGTGACCCAAAAAGGAGACTGGTTTTTCGAAGTTCCCCTGATCCGCCGTTGGAGTAGCGGCCTGCGCACCTCGGTTGCTGGCATGCGCCAACTGGCTAGTCCCCGCCCTATGACCGTGGCCGTGATTCTAGGAGCGGGGGCCTGGTTTAGCGAGGGGCTGGCGCTGTGGGTAGTTTTGGAAGGCTTAGACGCCCATGTGTCATTGCTGCGGGCTCTGTCTATCTACGCCGCCGCAACACTGGTGGGGGCCGTTAGCGCCTTGCCTGGGGGTTTAGTAGGCACGGAAGGAAGCATGTTAGCCATGCTGCAGCAGAGCGGATTAACCAGAGGCGCAGCAACGGCTGGGACATTGCTGGTCCGATTAGTCACTCTTTGGTTTGCTGTAGCGTTGGGATTGGTGGCCCTGTTGTGTTTGAACAGGATGCGGCCCGGCCTTGTTCAAGAGCAGAGCGGACCGGACCACGCCGCACTGCATGCTCAGCCTTGAGCCGAATATTAATGGGTGCAGCAGATAAAATTAGCAAGTCATTCGGTTCCGGACTGGCCGCTTCTGCGCCTGCGGCGTTGGTGAAGGCGCTAAGGCCTCAGCAGTGGGTTAAGAACGCTCTGGTGTTCTTGCCATTCTTGTTCGCTATCGAACAAGCTTGGTCTTTGGACAATCTGGACCCGGTCCCGGAATTGATCGGCAAGCTGTTTATTGTCTTCGCTGGTTATTGCGCCCTCTCGGCGGCCGTGTATCTATTTAACGACTTATCGGACCGGAAGGCGGACCAACAACACCCGGTTAAAAAGCATCGCCCAATTGCATCGGGAAAAGTCGGTGTTCCCATGGCCGTGACAGTTATGGTGGCTCTGACAGCCGCCGGCTTGGCCGCCACTTTCTTGGTGGAACTGGTTTTGGGCGGTATTGGGTTAATCTACCTGGCCATCAACGTCGCCTATTCTTTGGGCCTAAAGCGTATTGTTTTGGTGGACGTTATGGCGGTGGCCAGCGGCTACGTGATCCGCGCCGTAGCCGGGGCCGTGGCCATTGATGTGACTCCCTCGCCTTGGCTCTACGCCACCACTGCTGCTGCGGCATTGTTTATTGTGGTGGGCCGCCGCTATGCCGAAGTGCGCTTGGCCGGTGACGAGGCCTCGGAGCAACGGTCAGTCTTGGGGAAATACGCCGGTCCTTTCATAAGCCAGCTACTCACAATAACGGCCACCGCAGCTTGGTTGAGTTATACTTTGTACACTGTGGAAGCAGACAACTTGCCTCAAAACAACACTATGCTGTTGACCATCCCGCTGGTGTCCTTTGGGCTGTTCCGCTACCTATATCTGTTGAACACAAGCAAGGAAGCTGAGGCGCCGGAGCAACTCATAATGCGGGATGTCCCCCTGGTGCTTTCAATAGTGGGATGGATTGTGGCGGCGGTATTAGTGCTAATCCTGAATGATTGAGGACGCTGCTCCCGTTATAGTTTCCGTTCTATTCTTAGTGTGCCCGAGAGTTTGGATTGATGCAAAGTTCCGATAGCCTAAGTCAGCCCGACGCTGTAACCGGTGCGGTGCAACCGGCGGATGCGCCAGGCCCTTCCGGCCAGCCGTCATCCCAGCGGGCTGTCGTCTCCGTGGTGGCCACACGCCCGGAAACCGTTTTGGAGGACTACCAGAGTGCAATGCAGTTGGCGGGTGTAGCCCAGCATCTGGCTCTCGAAATTGAGACGCTTCTAAAGATCAATATTTCTTGGCAACACTGGTACCCTGGATGCTCCACGGCGCCCTGGCAACTGGAAGGAGTAATTAACGGGCTGAGAAACTTGGGGTATACCAATTTGACCGGCGCTCATAATGGGACGGTGGTAGTTGACTCCTATGAAGGGGAACTGAATAACAAACACAAGGCGGTCCAAGACAAACTAGACCTGCCCACTGTGCATTTGGACACTCCGCCGAACCGGTGGGTGGAGTACAAGCCCAAGGCGAAAATGCTGGTCTTGGACGATATATTTCCCGAAGGGATACAAATTCCTGAGACCTTTTCAGGGACCAATATCGTCCATCTGCCTACGATGAAGACCCACGTATTTACCACCATGACTGGGGCTATGAAGAATGCCTTTGGAGGCTTGCTTCACCGGAAACGCCACTGGACCCACTCGGTGATTCACGAAACCTTGGTGGACCTGCTGGCTATACAGCAAGAAATTCACAATGGAATCTTCGCCGTTATGGACGGCACGTTCGCCGGTGACGGTCCGGGTCCTAGGGCCATGCGTTGGCACATAAAGGATCGCATTTTAGCCAGCGCCGACCAAGTTGCAATCGACGCTGTAGCTGCCAAGATGATGGGCTTCGACCCCATGAGCATCAAGTTTATCCGCTTGGCCCACGAGCGGGGCTTGGGCTGCGGCGACGTCTCCAAGATAGATGTGGTTGGGGAAGACATAAGCCAGGTCAACTGGCAGTTCTCCGGCGTGGAAAATACCTTCGCCAGCCGGGGCCAGAAACTGATTTACTGGGGCCCGCTAAAACCCGTAGAGAAGCTGCTTCTCCGTAGCCCGTTAGTCAGCTTGTCCTACCTGGCCTCGAACCTCTACCACAACGGCTACTGGCTCAAAACCCATGGCCGCCGCCGCATCGCGGCCGCCATGAAAACCGAGTGGGGCCGGCTGTTTGAGTCGTATTAACTTCGCAGAGATTTTTGAGTCTTCGATTCCTAACCGAACTAATAGGTAGCGGACAACAATGGACGTAGCAATCATCGGCTTGCCCATGAGCGGCAAGACCACCGTGTTTAATGCCCTAACCCGTGGCAACGCCGATACCACCGGCCCCAGCGAGATGCATGTGGGCGTTGTGAAGGTCGCCGACCCGAGGTTGTATGTGCTGGCCGACATTTTCCATCCCCGGAAAATCATCCACGCCGAAGTAAAGTATTGGGACCTGCCGGGCCCCGAGTCCTTGGCCAATTCCCAAGGGCTGAGCGGAAAGTATCTAAACGTGCTCCAAGCGGCCGACGCCTTTTTGCTGGTGGTGCGCACGTTCACCGACCCATCGGTGCCCCATCCCACTTACTCCGACTCTTCAGAAGTGGCCGACCCGGGGCGGGACCTGAGCGCCATGCTGGATGAGCTAACCTTGGCCGACTTAGTGGTCCTGGATCGGGGCATCGAACGGCTAGAAGACGGCATGAAGAAGGCCAAGACCACGGAGCGGCCAGCCATTGCGTCCCAAATGGAAACGGTTAGGAAGGCCAAGTTGGGGCTGGAAGCGGGCATTCCCATGTGGCAGCAGCAGTTCACCGGCTCTGAAACGGCCTTCCTGAACAACTACCAACTGCTCACCTTCAAGCGGGTGATTGTAGCTTTTAACACCGATGAGGACGGGCCAGAGGTTTCACTGGAATCCCTGGGGTTGACTAGCGAAACTTCCACTGGACTGGGGCATGTCAGTCTGTCTGGCAAATTGGAAGCGGACTTGGCGATGATGTCCGACGACGAGGCCGAGGAGTTTCGGACGGAAATGGGCATTGGAGAGTCGGCGGTGTCGCGGGTGGTAAACGCCAGCTACGATACTTTGGGACTGGTGTCCTTCCTCACAGTAGGTGAAGACGAAGTTCGGGCTTGGAGCGTGGATTCGGGGATGCCCGCTCAAGAAGCGGCTGGGATCATCCACACCGATTTCACCCGTGGTTTTATCCGCGCTGAGGTCATCGCCTACGGCGATTTGATACGCTGCGGCAGTATAGCCCAAGGCCGGAAAGAGGGCCTGCTTCGCTCCGAAGGAAAGACCTACGGCGTTAAAGACGGCGACGTGATTAACTTCTTGATAAACGTCTGACGGTTTCGGAGTTTCTCACGCTTACCATTCGGCCATTCCAACGCTCCGATATCGGCATGGTCCGGGAGATTTTCACCCAAGGTCTGCTGGACTTCGCAGGCGACTATTTGACCCAAGTAAGCGACTACATCTGCGATTCTCTGAACGACGATTTGGCTGACATCCAGGCAAATTATTTGTACCCAGCCGGTTGTTGTTCCTGGGTTGCTGAACTAGACGGGGAAATCAAAGGGATGGTTGGAGTTCAACAGTTGCGGGCGAGACTGGCTGGGTGAGTATTCTCGGCTTCCAGAAGGAATTAAATACCCCAAACTAGCCCGGCGGCGCCAGGCGCTTTGCGAAACTGAGTTCATGGGCATCCGGGTCGTTGATGTGGAAGTAACGCTCGCCCCAAGGCGCGTCGACAGGGGTCGTCGAGGTTTCCAAGCCAGCGTCCACCAGGCGGCGGTGCATGGCGTCCACATCGTCCACCCAAAGTATTAACCGGCCCCACCATTTAAGGTCGGCCTCGGGTGCTAGTGTCAAGTTCAGATATCCTGCGCCGATGCGGAAGCTGGTGAAAGAAGCGGTTCCTCCTCCGTAAAGCAACTCCAGGCCGACTTTGTTCTCGTAGAAGTCCACCGAACGGGCCATGTTCCGCACCGCCAGAGTAACGGCGCTAATTTGCTGTGCTGTCACGGCTTCACCTATACGCGCTTTACATAGCGGCTCGCCTTGGGCTTTATGCCTGGCAGGTCTGGGGGTATACTACCATCTCCTAGCTGGGTGCAACGCATGAGTCAGAATACGCAAAAAATTAACCGCTGCTCTGAGCGCAAGCCGATGCCTTAGCGGGCAATAATTTCACAACTATGAAAGCAGCCTACATCCAATCTATCGGCGGCGCCAGCGGCGACATGCTCCTAGGCGCTTTAGTCGATTTGGGCCTACCCTTGGAAACTTTGGAAGGGGAACTGGCCCAACTAAACCTGTCCGGCTACCAAATTACGGCCAAGACTGATACGCGCCGGGAGATGCGGGGCACGAAGCTCACTGTAGGCGTGCCGGACCCGGCACGGCGCACCCCCAAGGAACTGATGGAAGTCGTATCCAATTGCGGCTTGCCAGAGGGAATAAAGGAACGGGCAGTTCGTGTGCTGGACGCGTTGTGGCGGGCCGAAAGCAGAGTTCACGGCCAACCGCAAGAGGCTCTGGAGCTGGAGGAACTGGGAACCGTGGACACACTGGTCGACGTTGTGGGTTTCTCCATAGGTCTGGCTTACCTAGGCGTGGAAAAGATCTATGCGTCACCACTGGTCTTGGGCGCGGCTGAGCCACCAAGGTGGCCTGGAGGCTACTCCAACCCGGCTCCCGCAACGCTGGAATTGGCGGCTCTGGCCGGAGCGCTTGTTGTGGAACAGCGCTCGATTTACGAAGGCGCCGGAGAGCTCACGACGCCGACGGGAGCAGCGATAATCACGACGTTGGCCGAGTTCCAACAACCTGACATGTCAATCCAAGGCATCGGCGTTGGCTTGGGCTCCAAGGACCCGGAAAACTTCGCCAATGTCACAAGGGTCTGGCTGGGCGAAGTGGCCCAGCATCCCGTGGCCCGTCAGCAATCACAGATCGTCCTGTTGGAAACCAACTTAGACGATGCTACCGGACAGGTGCTGGGATACGCTCAAGACCGCCTTTTCGCCATTGGAGCCTTGGACGTGTGGAGTGTTCCAGTTCAGATGAAAAAGAACAGGCCGGGGGTAGTCCTGTCGGCATTGGTGCCTAAAGAGCTTGAGTCTGCCGCAGTGGAGGTTATCCTACGGGAGACACCTACTTTGGGTGTGCGGAGCCGGCCTATCCAGCGCTACGTAGCCGAGAGAAAAAGCGTGTCCGTGGAAACCGGCATGGGTCTTGTCAGCGTCAAAGTGAAGTACTTGGAAGGAGTGGTTATTGGAGTAGCCCCGGAGTATGAAGACTGCCGCCGCATCGCCTTGGAAGCTGGCGCGCCGTTTCAGGAAGTCTACCAACGAGTCTTGGCTGAGGCCAGGAACCAGTTCATGCCTGGAACGTCGAATACACAGTAGAGTAAGAGATCGTAATTAGGGTCTAGCGACGGCGCCGATAACCGCCCGGTACTCCCGGATACACGCCCTCGGACAGTACCCACCGCACCCGCCGCCGCAGTGCGTCCATTTCCTCCGCATCTATCGTCTCTTGGAGTTCCTTCAACAGTCCTTGGGGAGTATCCAGTTCGTGGTACAGCGCGGACAGTTTTTTCAACAACCGTTTCGGTATGCGTTGGCCGCAGAAATCCCAGATTACGGTCCTGATCTTGGTATCGGAGTGAAAGGTCAAACCGTGATCGATGCTCCACAATTTGCCGTCACCATCCATCAATAGGTGGTTTGGCTTCCGGTCCGTGCTGTTGGCGACTAAGTCAAAGCAAGCAATGGTCTTGAGTTGGTCTGCGTCGGCATCTGTCAGAGAATAGTAGTTCTGTTTGGGGTCGTGCTCCACGAACAATTGCACGGTCCCAATGCCATAGGGGCCGTCACGGATGACGGTGTAGGGGATAAAATCCCAGCCCAGATGCTGGCTCAGGAGATAGGCGGCGTATTCCCGTTTATACAGAGTCCCTGAAGGAAAATCCCACAGGGGAGACTCACCGTCTCGCGGCTTGTATATGCCGAGGCTGGTCTGCTCGCCCAGTTGAACTTGCACAACAAAGGTGTAGTTCGACCCCATGGGCGTCAACTGACAAGAGACGATCTCGCCCTGATGGATTATGTCGCAGGCTAATTGATCGAGGCTCAACGGGGCGTCCTCTTAGATGGTACTGGCAAGCCGGCCCAGCCTAACCTGCTTCAAAGACCGTGTGACCCTTGGATCTGGGGCAAACGTGGCCTTCGGGGTCAATCGGTAGACTACAAAGGAAACAACGCGGCCGCCCAGCGGCGCAGATCCTCAGCGCTTCTTCAGAGACTTTCCCGGCCTGCACCGTGGTAATCCAAAAACTGACCGACGATGTGTCCTCTGGGGAGACGTCCGAGTCTTCTGTTTGGACTTCGTAGGCTGTCAGCCTAAAGGAGTTGCTTTCATGGCCGTACTCCAAGGACATTTGGCCAGCCTTAAAATCCAATGAGAGCTCCGCTCCGGACCACTCCGCTTCCGCTGAGCCGCTCGGTTTGTCCCGTTCCTCGGCGCTCAGCGCTTGCAGCGCATCCTGTAAACCCAGGCCCAACTGGAATAACTGCTCTTTTTCCAGCCACACCGTAGCAACGGCGGGACCGGCTTCTATAGCCAGATGGAACGTGCGGTTTCCCGGTTCTCCGAAGGTGCGAGGTTCAATGTGGGAAAGAGTTCCCAGGGCATATTTGACAGGAGGAGTTTCCATGGCGTCTATGATAGCGTCAATTATCGGTTCATGACAAGAGAAAACCGGAAACGTAGTACCGCCTTTCGCAAGGTTCTAAGAGCTGTGGGTCAAGACTAAGGCGAGTCCGGTTTTTCGGGTGGTGTTTCCGCAAAATAATACTTGCGCTATTTCACCCGGCTGGAGTAGTGGTCCAATTGATTGATGCGTAGGTCCAAGAAATCTTGAACGGATTGTCGCCATGGTTGGCTATGCTGTGATGGTCGCCCGGGTTTATGAACACCGCATCATGGGGATTGACGATGTGTTCCACGCCTTCAATCACAACACGGCCCTGGACTTCCATCACTATCACCGATTCTTCAGAATTATGGTAGTGGGTTGGCGCCGAGCTGCCCACCGAGAACTCGGCTATGCCGCTGGCGATCTCGGTTGCGCCGATTTTTCCATCCACAAGGCTCGTCAAAAAAACGCCGGGTCTGCGTTCTTGATGCTCGGCTTCATTGAACCGGATTACCTTTGGCTTGCCCATAGATTATCCCTCACATTAGTCCAGTCCGCTTTAGGCCGTAGGTTTTCGCCTGGGAAACGGAGTTGGTATTGGACCGCATCGTTAGAATATCTGAAGAATATCAGATTACGTCGCACCGGTTGGGCTGACCGTTCATCTAATCAATTTCAAGCCGCACTGTTCGCAAAGCCAGACATGTCGCCACGCAGAGGCTAATATTGGCCGACTGATTACGATTTTCTAAGGCTCTCCGTATTAGAGGTGGATGCAAAAACCGAACGGATTAATAACCCTGATTCTGGTTTTTGGTATTGTGTTTTTGGTGTCTTGCGCCGATGGCGTCTTGACGCCAACCCCCGGGCGATACCCAACAACACGGTTGCGCCGGCGTCTACTGTTGTCTTTCCTTCAGCATCTAGCGCCCCAGAGCAGGCTAGTCCTGAATTAAAGGCCACGAATGTTGCAGGAGACAGCGGATCTAATCGGCCGACTCCCCTGGCCAAACCTCAGCACCTTAGCGGCTACAACACAAATTTACGCTGGCAGTTTAAGACCGGCGGAGCGATCAAGACCGCGCCTTTATTATCTGGCGACACCCTGTTTATTGGCAGCGGTGACAGGCTGGGGCCCGCCGGATTATACGCTCTGTCGGTGGAGACCGGCGAGGAGAAATGGCGCTTTACGATGGATGGGGGCGTCCAGTCTTCCCCTGTTTTGGTGCATGGAGTGCTGTATTTTGGTAGCCGCGATGACCATTTGTTTGCTGTGGACGCCCAGTCCGGCAGGGAGAAATGGAGATTCGCCACCGATGACTGGGTGGACTCGAGTCCGGTAGTCTGGGACTCGACAGTTATCTTCGGTAGCCGCGATGGCGCTGTTTATGCCGTCGATACGGAAAGCGGCCACCAGAAGTGGAAATTTCAAACCGGGGAATCAATCGTCACTTCTCCAACCATCGATAATGGTGTCGTTTTCATTGGCGGCCGGGACAACAACTTCTACGCATTGGATGCAGTTTCCGGCCAAGAAAAGTGGCGTATCGCAACAGAGGGTTGGATCGAGTCGTCCGCCCTGGTGGTAGACGGCTTGGTCTATTTCGGCAGCTTCGACGGTTTCCTTTATGCCGCCGATCGCGCAACCGGTCGTGTCGAGTGGAAATTTGACGCTGAGGACTGGATTGGCTCTTCCCCGGCAGTTCATGGGCGATACCTGTTTTTCGGCGGCAAGGACCGAAATCTCTACGCTCTAGACCGAAAGACCGGAAGGCGGATTTGGAAATTTCCAGCGACTGATGACGTTTTCTCTTCCCCTGCTGCGGCTGATGGAGTGGTTTACTTCGGAAGTAACGACCGGAATCTTTATGCGGTCGACATCGAATCCGGCACAGGAATTTGGAAATTCAAGACGCAAGAAAAGGTGTGGTCCACTCCGATCATTCACGCTGGGACCATCTACTTTGGAGATAGCGACAGAAATTTCTACGCTCTGGCGACCCAGCGTTCTGACGAATCGAAGGAAAATCGACTAGGGAGGAGCGGATCGGCAAACACAATGTTCCGTGCCGACTCTAGCCACAGTGGTGTTTACAACACTAGGGGCTTGGAGCAACTGAGCGGTCTCAAGTGGAAGTTCACCACATTGGGAGAGCAAAACACGGTCCGCTTTGGCCGAATATCCAGAGGAAGGGAGTCGGCTGGATTCCGGTCTGCCTCGATTGGCATCGTGCGTTCGTCCCCGGCTTTTTCAGAAGGAGTGCTTTTGTTCGGCAGTAACGACGGGCACTTTTATGCGGTGGACGCGGAAAGCGGAGAGGAAATCTGGAGGATTCGTCCCAGAGCAGCGCCATTTGCCAGGGTCAGCCCTGTTGAATCGTCACCGGCCGTTGCGGACGGCACTGCCTATATCGGGAGTTTTGGCAATTTTTTAATAGCAATTGACATAAAAAGCGGGCAAGAAAAATGGCAGTTTAAGACTGAGGCTGGGGTATTCTCGTCGCCTTCGGTGAACGGCGGCGTAGTCTACTTCGGAAGCTGGGACGGCAGCCTTTATGCGGTGGATGCGGAGACAGGTCAGAAAAAGTGGAGCTTCAAGACGGGCGACGAAGTGTGGTCTTCCCCGGCCGTCAATGGAGGAACCGTATTTTTCGGAAGCGATGATAGGAACCTATATGCCGTGGATGCCGAAACCGGCTTGGAAAAGTGGCGTTTCCAGACGGGATCCGAGGTCTCGTCCTCTCCCTCAGTCAACCAAGGCGTAGTCTATTTCGGGAGCTTTGATAATTATTTTTATGCCTTGGACGCGGAGTCCGGCCAGGAAATTTGGCGGTTTCGAACAGAGGACGCCATAATCTCTTCTCCCGCCGTAGCGGACGACGTTGTTTATTTTGGCAGCCACGACGGGCGCCTCTATGCGCTAGAGGCCAGCACGGGCCGGGAAGTTTGGAGATTCCTCACGGATGGGGAAGTAAAATCATCCCCGGCGATTGCGGGCGGAATGATATATTTCGGGAGCCACGACGGATCAGTTTATGCGTTGGACAAAACCGACGGCACAGAAAAATGGCGCTTTGAGACCGGTTTTCACGTTTTCTCATCTCCTGTTGTGAACAACGGCGTGGTCTACTTCGGCAGCGATGACGGTGAGGTTTACGCCTTGGAGTAAGTTGGCTGGCCAGTTAACTGACGAACCCCCGGGAGCGGTACTGTAGGGCCTCGGCCAGGTGGGCCACAGCAATTTCCCCGGCGCTCTCCAGATCGGCGATGGTGCGGGAAACTTTCAGGATACGGTGGAAAGCCCGGGCTGAGAGGTTGAGGCGTTGGATGGCGGCTTGAAGCAGAGCTTTGGCGGTATCGTCCAGTTGGCAGAACTTCCAGACTTCGGCCGGGCCCATTTCCGAGTTGCAGAGGAAACCAAGGTCTTTGAAGCGGGCGCTCTGAATACCTCTGGCCTGCTCAACCCTCTTGCGTAGGTGGCTCGAGTCTTCCGCCGGTTTCTCATCTACCAATTTTTCATATTCCACCGGCGGTACTTCCACGAAAACATCCACGCGGTCCAAGAGAGGCCCGCTGATTCGCTTTTGATAACGAGCGACGATGGAAGGAGAGCAGGTGCACTCGGTACGCGGATGGGTGTGGAAGCCGCAAGGACA
>MUCR01000009.1 GCA_002816455.1 SAR202 cluster bacterium Io17-Chloro-G4
CGAGTCTTTCTATTGAATGAAAGTTGAGTTGAGGGTTGGTCGAAGGTCGTGTAATAGCCAGGTGCCTGGCGTTTCCCCCTTACAATATTATAGTCTCGCCAATTTTTAAGAGGAATAGTCACCTGCCCGCTCCGGTATTGAACCCGTCCCATGTCACCCCGAGTCCTTCGCCTAGGCTCAGGATAAATTCCGCTAAGAGTCCGGGGGCGCCCCACACCCCAGATGTCCCGATTTTGTCGAGACTCTCGACCTTCGGTCGGAGCTCAGCATAACAATTGAGCTGTGATTGGATCGGTTGGACTTCAAGAGCGACTAGGCGATTGAGTCGCCCAGAGACGCCGGTTATAATCGATTGCGTCTGGCGGCTCCAAGGCGCTCAAAAAATATACACGGAGGAACCATGCCCAATCAGTACTCTTCTGCCCCCGAGATGGCCATCGACCAGTCCAAGACATATACCGCAACCATCGCAACCAGCCAAGGGACGATGACCGCCGAGCTATTTGCCTCGGAAGTCCCGAACACGGTGAATAATTTTGTGTTCTTGGCCCGGGACGGTTTTTACACCAACGGTGGGTTTCATCGGGTCATTAAAGAATTTATGATTCAAGGAGGCTGCCCCAAGGGAGACGGCACAGGAGGACCGGGCTACCGGTTCGCCGACGAACCCGTGACCCGCAAGTATGTAAAAGGGACGCTGGCAATGGCAAACTCCGGGCCCAACACCAACGGCAGCCAATTTTTCATCGTCCATGGCGCGGACGTTGGATTGCCGCCCAACTACACCATTTTTGGTTTGCTCACCGACGGTGTGGATGTGCTGGATTCTCTAGCCAACGCTCCTGTGGGCGGCGGCGGAGAAAACTCCAGACCTGCCGAGCGCATGGAAATTCAAAGTGTGGAAATAAGCGAGTCCTAGCCCGTCCTCGAAATTCATCTTCCCCAGCCAACCGATAAAAATGCCCCGGCATGCCGGGGCATTTTTACATTCTCAGTTGAAGCCGATTAATCTACGGTTTTGGTCGGGATCAATCGCTCGCCTGAGGCGCAACGACTTCCACAGCCCGTTGCGGCGCCACAGGTCTTCTAGCCAGGAGGAACAACACCGCACCTACAAAATTCAGCGCCGCCAAAAGATAGAAGGCTTGGGTATAAGTGCCTTGAACGTCTCTCATGTACCCGGCTAGGGGCGCCGCGATCAACAGTAATAGGTTCATGGGCACCGTTGAGAGGCCCAATATCTTGCCGAAGGACGCTCGCCCAAAGTAGTCGCCGCGAATGGCAACAGTCAGCGGGTTGCGGCCGCCGAAACCCATGCCGAAGAGGACGGCGAACAAGTAGAAGGCACTGAGGCTGGAAGCCGATGCCAGCAACACCACCGCGCCAGCCTGGAGCGACGTGAACCCAAATAAGGCGAAACGTTTGGGCACCCGGTCTCCCAGATAACCTCCCACCAACTGGAACACCATGGCGAAGGACAAATAGACGATTACAATCCAAGCCGTGTCTTGGACCTCAAAACCCTTGTCCTCCATCATCAGACCCAAGTGGGCCATGATGGCCAAAATGACCATGGAGGTAAAACCATGGCCGAAGGCTATGAGCCAAAAGGCCGGGGTCCTCAGGGCTTGAGACGGCGTGAGATCTGAACTTGTGCCTTGGGCCGCTCCTTGTCCGCGTGCCGGCTGGGTATCAGGCTCTGCTTGTGCTTGGGCTGCCGGAGGGTCGTTGTCCGGCAGCAGGTTGTAATCTTGGGGCTTGTTACGGATCAGGCGAGACAGCGGGAAGGCCACCACCAATAAGAACACGCCGATGGCGGTTGCCGTGACCTGCCAGCCGAAGCGGTCATGGTCAGGGTCTATGGCCCAAGCAATGGCTGGCACGAGCAGCAAAGCCCCAGCTCGGCTCCCAACGTTGGCCCACGCCATAGCAGTGGACCGGCGCCGGGAGAACCAATGGTTCAGCATGGTCATGACCGGTATCCAACTGCCCAATCCCTGGCCGACCGCCATGAACACATACGCCAGGTAGAACATCCACAGGTTCTGCACTCTGCCAAAAAACAAGAAGCCCAGACCCAGTATGATTAGGCCGATGAGGACCATGCGCCGGGTGCCTACCCGGTCGGTCAAATAACCCTCGACCGGGCCCATCAATCCGCCCTCGATTCTGGTGAAGGTGAGAGCGAAACCCAACTGTGCCCGGGACCAACCGAAGTGCCTTTCCAGCGCTACCGCCCAAACGCTCATGGCGTGGAATAGGGGCACAGTGGAAATAACCATTACGAAACCGCTGATGGCCACAAGCCACCAACCGTAAAAAATGCCTTGCGCCTGACGCGGAGCCGCTATTTCATTAGCTTCGGCAAGGCGGTTACTATCTACTCCAGCCAATAATTAGTCCTAAATTCAGTGTTGAGAAACCCGAAAAGAAATACAACCTCGAGGGATTGCACCAGTGGTTGTCGCCCTAAAGCCAAGATGCAATATCAAATAACAGGATACTTTATGGTTTTTAATATTACCATGGTGTATGGGAATAGTTCGGTATCAGCGAGAGAAGAACGCCTACTGGTCCAGCTAAACATTAGATCGGCCCAAGTCCACCCACATTCTGTAAACGACGTTTTTGGGCAAACCCAACCCCAGTGAAACCTGGGCAACGGCGTCTTTTGCTCGGGTACGGTTGCTCCGCAATTCGGCTAATTGAGCAGCCGCTTGCTCCAGGACTTCAGTCGAAGCCTCATCGCTGACTTCCGGTTCCGACGCTCCTTGGATGACCACAACGTATTCGCCCCTGGGGGCCTGGGAATGTTCCAATGCTTGTGACACGTTGCCCCGGAATACCTCTTCGTAGAGCTTGGTCAATTCACGGCACAACGCGACTTGACGATCCCCCAACTCTTCCAAGACGTCCTGCAGCAGCGCTTTCAGGCGGTGGGGCGCTTCGAACAAGACCAGAGTCATCGGCAACTGGGCCACCGCTTTCAGCCGTTGGCGGCGGTCTTTTCGTCTTGGGGGCAAGAATCCTAGAAAGGTGAAAGCGTCGCCGGAGAACCCAGACACCGACAAAGCGGCGGTCAGGGCCGACGGGCCAGGCACGACTTCCACGGAAAACCCGGCAGAGGCTGCCTGGGACACCAGCTCGCTGCCAGGGTCGCTGACCACCGGCATCCCAGCGTCGCAAACCAGGGCGACATCCCCGTCTGCCAACGACTTGATCACCTGGGGTAGTCTCGTCCGCCAGTTGTGCTGGTGGTAGCTGAGGGTGGGCACGCGGATGCCCAGGTGGTTCAGCAACCGGCGGGTGACCCTGGTGTCCTCGGCTGCCACCAGCACCACTTGCCCAAGAAGACGCGCCGCTCGAGGCGACAGGTCTTCCAGGTTGCCGATGGGCGTGCCGATTATGAAAAGGGTTCCCATTTATTAAAACGTGCGCATGTTGGGCTAAATTCGCTGTTTTTCCGCCATACGTATTGACCGTCTGGCTATTGTTGGCCGTGGAGCGCCCGTGTACCTGGCCATTCTTACACTTGCTGCACGGTGGGCGTGCCGGTAAGCTCAATATGCCGACGCAATGTTACCATCTTGTTGTATGCGGTTTGGCGCGGATTGTTCAAAGGCGATCCGCGTTATCCATCCCCAACCAACGGAGGAGATAAACATGGCCAGCCTCACCGGGGCCCATCTTTTCATCAGGTGCTTAAAACAAGAAGGGATTGAAAAGGTATTCACCATCGTCGGCGACACTATCTTGCCTTTAGTAGACGCTGCCGCCGATGAGGGCATCGAGTTCATCGACACCAGGCATGAAGGAGCTGCGTTGCACATGGCGGACGGCTATGCCCGGATCACCGGCAGGCCGGCGGTGGGCATGTTTACCGGAGGACCGGGATTCTCTAATGCGATATCTGCTTTACCTGCCATTTTCACCTCGGAAAGCCCGGTAATTTTCGTCGCCGGTTGTGCCGAACTGCCGGAAAAGGGCATGACCACCTTTCAGGAAATCGACCAAGTTGCCATGGCCGCACCCGTGAGCAAAGGCTCTTGGATGATCCACGACAAAACGCGAATCGCCGAGTATGTGGCCACGGCATTCCGCACCGCAATGTCGGGTAGGCCCGGCCCAGTCCACCTCACTCTGCCAATTGACCTGCAAGAGGTGACCATCACCGAGGAGGAACTGCCCCGTTGGCTTCCCCAAGAGTACCGGCAACAGGGCCGTCCTCAAGGCGACCCCTCATTCATAGAAGAAGCCGCATCTTTAATAAGAAATGCTAAGCGCCCTGTAATCATCGCTGGCAACCCGGCCCGTTACTCGGTTTCCCCCGAGCAACTGGAGGCTTTAGCGGAAACCACCGGGGCGCCGGTTTTCACGGTGGAGCAGGCTAGGGGCTTGCTGGACGACGAGCACCCACTTTGTTTCGGTTATGCCGACGGCGCCTTAAATCCGACGGCACGGCGCTTTAGGGAAGCCGACGTTGTGTTGTTGTTGGGCAAAAGGCTGGACCACCGATACCGGTATGGAGGCGTCTTTAGCGACGAAGCCAAGATAATCCAGGCCGACCCATCTCCCGCCGAGATTGGCCGCAACCGGGGAGTTTCCGTGGGGTTACTGGGCGACTTGGGCGCCATCGTGGAGCAGATCACCAATGCAAGCAAGTCAGGCAATATAGAAGACATCGGCCCTTGGTTGGACCAGTTGCGGACAGACCAAGCCGCTTGGCTGCAAAACTTGAGCGACCGTCCCAACGGCGAGTTGCCTATGCATCCGATGGAAGTTTACAAAGGTCTGGAGGGCCTGATCGACAAGGACACAGTCATCATTATGGACGGCGGCGACTACGTCCAATTCGGCAGGTCTTACCTGAAAGCCAGGAAGCCGGGTCACTTCATGCGCCTGGGTCCATTGAGCCACTTGGGCGCGGGCATCCCTTACGGCATGGCGGCGAAACTGGCCCATCCGGAAAGCAAGGTCTTGGTGTTCATGGGCGACGGCGCATTCGGTTTCTACGCCATGGAGTACGACACCTGCATGCGGCATAACATACCCATCACTACCGTCATGGGCAACGATGGCACATGGGGTATCGACAAGACTTTCCAACTAGCTTATTACGACAGGGCCGTGGCGACGGACCTGCGCAACGTCCGCTACGACAAGATGATTGAGGCCATGGGCTGCCACTCCGAGTTCGTCGAAACCCCGGATCAGGTCGCCCCGGCGGTGTCTCGGGCCCTGGCGTCGGGCCTACCGTCGCTGGTAAACACCGTGGTGCGTTCCGGAGCCAGTCCTTTGGCCGAGGCCATGATCAACCGGCGCAGGGGAGGGTAGTGGCGGCAACGGATTCCAAATGTACGTGTCCGTAATTCGTAACATTTGTTTCGGTTTTCGTTAAATATCGGTGTAAACTTTTAATATAATGCATAAGGACTAAAACAACAGCTCCAATGTATTGACATTTAGCCTCCAAGCGGTTTAATCTTCGCCTCAACACTTTATTTAATTTTGGGATAAACCGGCGTGCCCAAACTCGAGAAAGAATTTGGGGAGGAAATGACATGCTAAAGATAGGCCACGAGATAGTCAGACCCGGCAAAGTTTGGGGAGACGAGGATGTCACCATCAGCGTCCCCGAGGAACTGGAAACAGTCCCCGGCATTCCCCTGCGAAACCGGGAGGTGGACTGGTACGCCCGAGAGTACCCTCTGGAATCAATGAACACATCAGAGCGGGCTTCCCGGGACTGGGCCAACGACCTTCGGGACCAGCACATAGAGATGCGGGAGATCCGGAAAGAGCACGACAAGCTTAACCGCAACTTGATTATCGCCGGTCGGATGACTGCTGAGATTGAGCCGACTGCCGAGCCCACGGGCGAAGACGTAACCCAAGAGATCAAAGACAAAGCGCGGCAGCTTGGCTTTCTGGAAGTGGGCCTCACAGCCTACGACCCCCGCTATGAGTATTCCTCCAAGCGCGGGTTCACCGAGCTTCCCACCGCCATCTGCATGGCCTATGAGCAGGACTTTGAGCCCACCCAGACAATCCCCAGCGTGGACGCCGAGATAGTTCACTCCAGCACCTACCGGACCCAAGCCGCTGCTGCGCTGGAGTTGGGCAATTACATCCGCTCTATTGGCTACCGCTGCCACGTCATCCACTCGGGCGACGCCACGGGACCTATGATCCCGATGCACGTGGCTGCCGGTTTGGGCCAGTTGGGCGCCTGCGGTTATCTGCTGACACCCCACGCCGGTCCCCGAAACCGGCTAATTCTTATCACCACCGACGCCAATGTCACCTACGATAAGCCGGTAGATTACGGCATCCACGCCTTTTGCCAAGTGTGCCAAACGTGCGTCAACCGTTGTCCCGGCCGGGCGTTGATGCGCGACAAGATCTGGTGGCGAGGTCTGGAAAAGAACAAGTTGTACTTCAAGCGTTGCCGCCCGGTGATGGCAAGGTACTTGGGCTGCGGCGTCTGCATGAAGGTCTGCCCCATCCAAAAATACGGTCTGAAGAACGTGTTGGACCACTATGCGGATACCGGTCAGGTATTGGGCAAAGGAACCCACGACCTAGAGGGTTACGAGCTGGAAGGCAAGGGCTACTTCGGACCCGGCGAGTTGCCGGTGTTTGAACGGGACTTCTTTAGTTCCATGCCCGTCGGCGACTCGGATCAATGGGCCTTCGAGAACTTCAAGACAAAGGCCTTGTCCGAAGGCGGCACCATTTCCGACGAACTGCTGGCCGAACTCAAAGATGAGTTGACGGACGCAATCCGGTACTCGACCGCCGACGTCGTGGCGTTGATGGACCAGGACGCCGATTACATCTAAATCCAAGGCTGCCAGTAATCCCAGGCGACTATAACCAGCAGGCCCAAAATTTGGGCCTGCTGGTTTTTCATTAACCCGGTTGGGATGCGGGTTCGCGACCAGGAATTTCGACAATGCATAGCTGATCTGATTAGAATTAACTAATATCACAAATCGTGCATTAAATTATTCTAAAATCGAATACAGGAATCACTATTACATAGGCTTGACAAATAAATTATCAACCGTTAATGTGAGCGTAAGCTATGCCCCGAATAGCGGGGCATCTTCATTTCGGGAGGGAAAGGCATGCTGAAGATAGGCCACGAGGTGGTTCGACCAGGCAAAAACGTCAGTGACGCCCCAGTGACCATTCCGGTTCCTGAGGAGTTGGAGACGGTACCCGGTATACCCCTGAACAACCGTGAGGTTGACTGGTACTCCCGGGAATACCCACTGGAAACCATGAACATCGACGAGCGGGCATCCCGCGACTGGGCTAATGCCATTCGGGATCAGCACGTGGAAATGCGGGAAATCCGCAAAGAGCACGACAAGCTGAACCGGCCGCTGATTATGGCCGCCCGTATGACTGCCGAACAAGAGCCGTCGACTTCGGCCACCGGTGAAGACGTCACCGAACAGATCAAGACCAAGGCCCGCGAGTTAGGCTTCTTGGAAGTTGGAATAACCAACTACGACCACCGGTATGCATATTCCAGCAAAAAGGAATGGGTCCAGTTCGAGCACGCCATATGTTTGGCCTACGAGCAGGACTTTGAGCCCACCCAGACTATCCCCAGCATCGACGCTGAGATAGTCCACTCCAGCACCTACCGGACGGAAGGCGCAGCGGCGCTGGAGTTGGTTAATTACATCAATACACTCGGCTATCACGGCCAAGTCCACAGCCCCAATGACAATACCGGTCCCTACATCCCCATGTTTGTAGCCGCCGGTCTGGGTCAGTTGGGAGCCTGCGGATACCTGTTGACCCCTCATGTGGGTTCAAGGTGCCGAATTCTCATCGTAACCACCGACGCCAACGTCCAATATGACGAGCCGGTGGACTATGGGATCCACGCTTTCTGTCAGGTCTGCCAGGTCTGCGTGAACCGCTGCCCCGGCCGCGCTCTGATGCGCGACAAGATCTGGTGGAGGGGCATGGAAAAGAACAAGCTCTACTTCAAGCGCTGCCGCCCCATCATGGCCCGTTACTTGGGCTGCGGCATCTGCATGAAGGTCTGCCCCGTACAGAAATACGGCATGCAGACAGTGATGCAGCATTATGCCGAGACCGGTCAGGTACTGGGTAAAGGTACCCACGACCTGGAAGGTTACGAGATGGAAGGCAAGGGCTACTTCGGCCCTGGCGAGCTCCCGGTCTTCGAGCGGGACTTCTTCAGCGCCATGCCGCACGGCGACACAGAGCAATGGGCTTTCGAGAACTTGAAAGAAAGGGCCATCGCAGCCGGCGGTGTCATCAGCGACTCGCTGATGGAAGAGTTCCGGCAAGAAGTCTCCCGTGGTCTGACCCAAGACAAGGACAACATCGGCATGATGGAGGAAGAAGACTACATCTAGTAGCTTCTACCCAACAAGCTGAGGAACCAAGAAAGGCCCCGTCCCGATGCAATCGGGACGGGGCCTTTTAATTTGACAATGCTTCGGCTACTCTAAGTAAAGCCGAAGTAAAGCCGACCGGTTGAAAATACCTTACAACTGGTTGGGGTTCATGCCGCTGAAATCTGATGCTGGTGCACCAGCTGATGCAGGTTGGCTCCCTTTGAGTCCCTCGGCCAAGCGGTTTATTTCCTCAGTATAGGAACCTGCGCTTCTGTCCCTCAAGTCGAACACGGTGTGCTCGTCGGCCAAGTTTCGAGCCAAGCCGCGGCCTCTGGGCTCAACCACCGTTCCATCCGGGCCCACCAGGAATAGAATCCATTGGTCCCTGGTGAATTGAGTATCTTTGGCGGTGGTGATATCGTTGCGGATGGTTTCGCTGTCTAGAGCCTCTTGGCTGCAAATAACAACCAACTTGTCATAGTCCCGAACCCACCGTTCCACCTCTTCTTGGTCCGATGTGCTTTTGCGGTCCACCAAAGCGTGGCCCCTGGCGTCTTCGGGGAACAGCCAGCAACGGATGCCTTGGTCTCTCAATTCGCTTTGTAACTCCTGAGCGAACTGGCGGTCCCCCGCAGCACAGGATATAAAGCAATCTTCTTTGGACACAGGTGTTCCTTGAAGTGAGCGCTGAAACTCAATTAACGACGCAGGACTGCCGGCGTCCACCAGGAACTCTTCCGGGATGTTCCCGCCTGACCGAAAAAAAGTGTCTATGCCGACGGTGCTGGGCGCGTCGTGGCGTATCTTTTCCAGCCCTTCCGCAACGCTGAGGTCGCACTTCTGAAAGACCGTGTAGCCCATTATGCTGCCAGCTAATTTGGCGCCGGATACGTCCGCATTGTGGAACACCGCCTCGTAGAAGTCGGCGGCTTCAAAATTGGCATTGATCATTACGCAGCGAGCTAACGTAGACCGGTTCAAGACGGCTCCGGTTAAATTTGCGTCGGTCAAGATCGTGCCAGTCAGATTTGCTCTGGACAGGTTGGCCCCGCTCAGGTTTGCGCCGGTCAAGTCGGCGCCGGAAAGGACAGCCCGGTCCAAGTCCACGTCGGTGAGATCGGCTCCGCTAAGGTTGGCTCCCCGGAGGTTTGCGCCGTTCATAAATGCCTTGGTGAGATTGGCCTGCTTCAGGTTGGCGTGGTACATGTGACAAGGGTTAAGATAGCAACCCGACAAGTCGGCCCGCTGCAACACTGCGCCCATCAAGTCCGAGTTACGGATGTCGGCGCCGCTTAGGTTGACCTGAGGCATTCGAGCATAGCTCATGTATGCGGCATTCAGATCCAAGACCTCATTGGGGTGCTCTGAGCGCCATTGAGCAACGGCGTCTCGGCCTTTCTTCGCAACTTGAACGTGCTCCATATTTGCCATAGCAATTACTCCGTATCAGTAGGTGTCATCGTGGGTCCCGGGGGCCTCTGGAGGCTAGTGTATATGAACCTGAGGCAAGAGGAATTTTAGCATAGGCGCAGCGCTGCCGGTAGCTAATCAGCCTTATCGATTCGTTAACCCGATGCGCAGGTATCTTGTCTGTCACCCCGAGTACAACGAGGGGTTCAAGGGAGGTCGATGACTGCCCGTCGGTGAGTGCCCTCTCCTAATTTGCGCTCGCCTTCGAAGGCCTCGACCTGAAAAACAAGCCGGTTGCGGTCCACTTCCAAAATTTCGGCGTGGGCAACTACCGTTGCCCCGATATCGGCTGGGGCCAAGTGGCGGATGTTAACCTCAATACCAACGGAAGTCTGGCCTTCTTCTAAACAGCCTTCCAGTGCCACCATCGACGCCTGTTCCATCAGTTGGATCATTGACGGCGTGCTAAATTTGGGCACATGAGGCGCCACATTGTGCTCACATACGAAGGTTTGCTTTTGGCCGCGCAGGCCCGGTCTAATTTTTGGGGCCACCATGGATTTCCGCCTCCAGCTAAAATCCCTCTTCCAATAACGTCTTTCGTTCAAGTCTTAGGGGAATGCCATCATAACAGATGCCAGGCTCCGGCCTGCCCTGATTTGGACGACGTTTTCCAAAACGAGACATCTGCAATTAGACACGAGTTTCACCTTTAACGAGCTGCCGCCCTCAGCTTGAACGTAGAATTGGTATGATATATCATGCACCCCCAGGAAGCTGACCATATGCCAACAAAAAGGGACATCTTGTCCATCACCAGCCTAGCGCCGGATGAGACTTTGGAAATTATCCGCCGGGCCAAGCTGATTAAGTCTGAAGGGGCTAACCCATCGCTTTCAGGTAAGAGCGTCGCCCTGATCTTTGATAAGCCTTCTCTCCGCACTCGCACCAGTTTTCAAGTCGGCATCCATCGCTTGGGCGGATTTTCGGTCTACCTCGGTGAGGACGAGGTCCGGCTGGGCACTCGAGAGCCGGTTTCCGATATTGCACAGGTGCTTTCCGGTTACGTGGACTGCGTTATCGCCCGTGTATCTTCCCAACATGTACTGGAGGAACTGGCTTCCTACTCGAGTGTCCCTGTGATAAATGCCCTGTCGGATTGGGAGCATCCCTGTCAGACCATGGCTGACTTGCTCACTATCGATGAGCACTTGGGTGCGATCAATGAGAAAAAGCTGGCGTTCATCGGCGACGGTAACAACGTTGCCCGAAGCTTGTGCCTGTCCTTGCCGTCCCTGGGCGCAACCTTCGCCATTGCCGCTCCCGAAGGTTATAATTTGGACGAAGACACGGTGGACCTGGCGCGCAGTCGTGCGTCCTCAGGAAACGGCAACGTGTTGGAATTGACCGATCCTGTCGAGGCTGTTTCCGATGCCGACACTGTTTACACCGATGTCTGGGCCAGCATGGGACAAGAGGAAGAGGCGGCCAAACGGCGGGAGGCATTCAAAGGATACCAAGTAGGCCCGTCATTGCTGTCCAAGGCCAAGAAAAGCGCCATTTTCATGCACGACATGCCAGCCCATTACGGAGAGGAAGTGCCCGAAGGGATGCTTGAACACCCTCAATCAGTCGCTTATCAGCAAGCCCACAATCGGCTATACGCACAAATGGCCCTGCTGGAATTCGTCCTCAGCCCCGACCTCGGGTCGACCCCGACGAGTCGGGGTACCTAGTCGGACTAGCCGGGAGCGCCGCTTTGCCTCAGCCCATCGTTGCTGTAATCGGTAGGCCCAACGTTGGCAAGTCCTCATTGTTCAACCGAATTTTGGGACGCCGCCAAGCAATTGTGTCTGAAGTAGCTGGCACAACCCGTGACCGGCTGATTTCCCAAGTCCAATGGGACGACTACGAATTTATACTGGTCGACACCGGCGGCTTGGAGCAGGACCCGGAAGGCAGCATTCGGGAAAAAGTCCAAGACCAAGCGGAAATGGCCATGACCTCCGCCGATGTCATCGTATTTATGACCGACGTCACCGAGGGTCTGACTCACGCCGACCAAATGGTGGCGGAGCGCCTCCGGCGGACCGAAAAGCCCATCATTCTAGCCGTCAACAAGGTGGACAACGAGTCCCGGGAATTCGACGCCTCCGAGTTTTACCGGCTAGGGCTGGGCGACCCTATTCCCATCAGCGCTTACCACCACTACGGCATCTACTACTTGATGGACCAGGTCATCTCCCACTTCCCGCCCTTGGACCCCTTTCCAGAAAATTCCGATGAGGAACCAGACGAGCCCATACCCAATGACCCTGGCCAGCTGAAATTGTCTATCGTGGGCCGGACCAACGTGGGCAAATCCATGTTGCTAAACGCCATCTTGGGAGAAGAACGTTCCATCGTCAGCCAGGTTGCGGGGACCACCAGAGACGCTCTGGATACAAGTATGACCTATGGCGGACATGATATAACCCTGATAGACACGGCCGGAATGCGGCGGCCCGGCCAGGTACAGCGAGGGATTGAAAAATACAGCGTCATTAGGGCCGTTAGCGCAGTGAACCGCAGCGATATCGCTCTTTTAGTGGTAGATGCCACGGAGCTTGCGGCAGCCCAGGACGCTCATATCGCCGGGCTCGCTTGGGACGTGTGCCGGGGCTTGATCGTAGTGGTGAACAAATGGGACTTGGTGGACCGGAATGCCAGAGGGGTCCGAGAGCGGGCGGTGGCCAAGGTAAGGGAGCGGCTTCACTTCATGCCCTACGTGCCCGTTGTGTTTACTTCGGCGTTAGAGAGCCAGGGGATCACGGCTCTGATGCAAACGGCCTTGGAGTTGTGGCGGGAGCGGTTGCGGTTTGTGCCAGCGCGGGAACTGCAGTACGTCTTGGCCGACGCAATGGCGGCCCACGCTCCGCCGGTGGGCAAAGGCCGACGTAGGCACAATCGCCTGAACATCAGCCGGTTGCGCCAAGTTGACGTAAACCCGCCCACATTCCTGTTTACAGTCGATAATCCTCAGTTGGTACACTTTTCCTATCAGCGCTACTTGGAAAACAAGTTGCGCACCAGTTTCGGCTTCGACCAAACACATCTGAGGCTGATTTTCAAAAAGTGATCGCCAAAACCTTGCTTGCTATTAGTCAGAGATCGGTTGATCTCAGCCCGGCTACTCAAAAGCAATGAATAAAACCCTCCCTCCGGCTTTGTTTAGCTTCACTGTGCTGCCTGCGATAACGGCCGCTGTGGTGGCGGCGTTTTTGACCATGGAAAACGAATCGGAGCCAGCCCGGTACGCTGCCGTGTTGGCCCTTAGCTACCTTGTCGGCTCAGTGCCTTGGGGCTACATGCTTATTCAGTGGCGGAGAGGCATGGACATCCGGGACTTCGGCAGCGGGCGCATAGGCATGTCCAATGTTCTCCGCACTGGAGGCGGCAAATTCGCCGCCGTGGTTTTACTCCTAGACTTTGGTAAAGGGGTCTTGGCCGTGGCACTGGCGAGGCAGATCATCGACACTACAGCAGGGGAAGTAGCGGCGGGATTGGCGGTATTGACCGGTCACAACTGGCCGGTATTCCTAGGATTTCGGGGAGGCCGAGGCATCGCCACCGGACTTGGGAGCTTAGCCATGATGGCGCCCATAGCAGCGGCCGTCGGTATCTCGTCGTTCCTCCCAATCACCCTTTTTAGCCGTTATTTGTCACTGGGCTCTGTGTTGGGAGTGGTAATAACCTGCGCTTCTGTTGTGGGATTAGGAGTATCCGGCGTATACTCCCCCGGCTACATCGTTTACGCCTTGTTTACCTCGGCCATAATCGTTTGGCAGCACAGGGACAATATTCGGCGCATTCGTGATGGAACAGAGCGGCGGTTGGGCCAAGCCGCCACCCAGGCCACATAGAGCGACAGCCCTTGACGAAATCGGTGGCAGTAATCGGCACCACCACCTGGGGAACAACCCTGGGCATCGTCTTGGCGCACCACAACGTTCCTGTTTGCCTCCTAGCCCGCACCAAATCCGAGGCTAATGGCCTGGAATCCAATCGCCGTAACCTGCGTTTCCTTCCAGATGTCCCTTTTCCGCCCGGCCTTAAAGTGGCCAGCGACCGGGAGGAAGCGATAACGCCGGCGGGACTGGTAATTCTGGCGGTTCCTTCGCACCAACTGAGGCACAACATCCGGACGATACGGGACAGCCTAAGCACCGGCGCGATCATCGTTAGCGCCACCAAGGGCTTGGAGCTTCCCGGCGGGGAAAGGATGAGCCAGGTGTTGGAGGATGAGCTTCCCCCGGAATTTCACGCCGGAATCTGCGCTCTTTCCGGGCCCAACCTGGCCCACGAAATTATCCAGGGGAAGATCGCCTCCACGGTCATCGCGGGCCGAGACCCGAAAAAAGCGTCCGAAGCCCAGTCCATTTTGATGACCAGCTCATTTCGGGTGTACACCAGTGACGATATTGTGGGCGTTGAGCTGGCCGGGGCACTGAAGAACATCATCGCCTTGGGTGCGGGTATCGGCGACGGTATGGACGCTGGAGACAACGCTAAATCCTCATTCATCACCCGGGGTTTGGCCGAAATCACCCGTTTGGGCGTCGCAGCGGGCGCCAGCCCTATGACTTTTTCCGGCCTGGCGGGTTTGGGGGACCTAATCGCCACTTGCAATAGCAAGCTGAGCCGCAACCACTACGTGGGAGAGCAACTGGCCTTGGGCCGGACTTGGCCCGAAATTGAATCCTCCATGGACAATGTAGCCGAAGGAGTGAACGCCACCAAAGCCGCAGTGGGCATGGCCACCCAGCTCGACGTGGAAATGCCCATAGCCCAAACGACCCACAGAGTACTGTTTGAGGGACTATCCATCCGAGAGGCCGTAGCCGAGCTAATGGGCCGCCCGCCCCGCTCGGAGCATTAAGTGATCGCGGTGGGTAGAGGCGCGGAGATGATACCTCGGTGGCTAACCGGTTTTTGGCATCAACAGCATTCCACCCGTTCGCTCTATCAAGGTTCGGTCGCATATTGTATACTATTAGTGAACATTAGACTTGATATAGTATACAACAATTCTATGTTAATTTTGGACTCAGATGCGCTGATCAAACTAAACCGAGCGGGAGCTTTACACCGTGTAGCGCAAGTCTATGATTGCGTTATTCCGGTTGCGGTCTACAAAGAATCAGTGGAGGATGCTTTGGAGGTATATCCAGACGCCGCAGAAATTCGCGACATCATAAACAATCGAATAGAAGTGGTTAAGGCCGAGCCGTTTCAGGGAATTGCGGCTCCATCGGCGTTCGGCCCTGGTGAAATCGAAATTCTCATGTTAGTCACACCGAGAACCATAATGCCAATCACTGGAGATGAAGCCACAGTAGTAACCGATGATGTTAGGTTTCTCCGGTATCTAGCAGCATTCGGAGTCAATTTCATGGTCCCTTCGAGCGTTATTGTCACGATGCGACAACAAAATCTCCTATCTCATGAGGAGACAATCTCCATCCTTGAATCCCTGAGACCTATCATTAGCGCAAATGAATACTTGACAGCAATCCGAGTCTTGAAACAAGGTGAATAGATATGCCAGTCAAAGCCGTCCCAATCAGAATGCCAGTTGAGCTTTTGAACATTGTTGACTTGTGCGCCAAAGAACGGAGGACAAACCAATCGGAAATGCTGCGGCAACTCGTTTGGCAAGCAGCCGAAGTGCAAGTAGTCAAATTGGTGGCAGAAGGAAGGATCTCAACGGGCTACTCCGCTGAATTGCTCGGCGTCACATATTATGATATCTACCGGATCGCCGAAGCTAATCGGATCCAATTAGGGGCAGCGGAAGACTTGGCTCAACAGTCCTATGCCAATCAAGGTTTACTCAGACCGCGCTCCGCAATTCAAAAGGACACGCCAATCAGTTCGGAATAACCTTGTAGATTGGCATGTACCAATCAATGGGCCATGAGTGGTTTTGCCATTAGTGGGTGGTGGCAAAAAATGGTAGAAATCGACGATTATCCAGCGGATACCCCTGTGCCGTCCACTTCAAGTTGATACCGGGCCGAGTTTGCATTGGGTGGGATCATGGCCCAGCGCGCTTGTAGTAAAGGGAGCCCTACGCAGTAGCCTACCGCAGATGACCCGCCTCCAGTCCCGGAGCACGCTCTAGGAGCCACTGGGCTGCAATCCGTCTGTGGCATAGCTTTTCACCGCGCTCAAAACAAAGCAGGGTCAGGTCGCCAGCCGAACCCAACCCATCCACCCACTCCCTAAACTCGCCGTCCTTTTTATAACTTGCGTCCAATGCCAGGCGATACTCTATGGTCAGGATGGCAAAGTCCAACGAGCCGTCCCGGTAGGCGTTCAGCAACAAGCGGTCAGGGTACAGACGGGGCGCCGATTGCCACTCGGTCTGCTTGCCACGGGGATGAACCCGTGATACCCGGTAGGGCTGGCCCACCCAATCTTGAGGGTCGTAAAAGCTGGCTGTATATAACATCGCTAGCCGCCACCCTCTCCTGTGGCCGAAACCTGTCGCGCCAGCGCCGCATCCTCGTTGGTATCTGGGTTGGGCGTAGAGCGCCGATGAAACGCTTGTCGGCCAATGAACAGAGCCGCGCCTACCACGATGATACTCAGGTAGGTTATGGCCCGGTCCACCAGTACCATGGCGGCGGCTACGCTTCCAGTGACGGTGGAGAAGCGCACCACCAAGCCAGCCACCCCAGACTCAACGGCTCCGAATCCTCCCGGCGTGGGAACCAAGGTAAGCAAGGAGTTGGCCAGGGTCAAGAAAATTACCAATGGAAAGCTAATGTCCAAGTCCAAGGCTTGCACCACCAGGAAAAGACGCCCTACTTCGGCCATCCAGCCCAACAGGCCCCAGACAGTGACCGGGACCAACCTGCGGAAGCTGCCCAAGGTGCCCTGGTGAAACCGGGTATACCTTTCGCCAAGCCAAGAGGGCAATTTCCTTAAAACCCACTCCCGGGCCCAAGTCATGGCCCGCACAAGGATAACCAGGCCTATCACCAAAGTAATGGCCACCGCAAGCACCGTCCAAGCTGCGCCGCCGTCGTTGTCTAACAAGAAGGGCACGGCGATAATCAGCAGCACCAGGACCAAGAATGCGTCCATCACCCTTTCGGCCAAGATGGTCCCGATGGTACGGGAAAAAGAAGCGCTCTGCTCCTCGCGGTATAGGTAGGCGCGGTAAGCGTCTCCCAAGCGAAGCCAGCCAATGGCGTTAGCGAACCAGCCCAGCAGCACCAACTGGCTGCAATAGAGGACCCCCGGCACGTCCCGGATTGCCTCATCATCGTCTTGGTCTTTTTGAGCGTTCTGGAGAAAGACCCGCCACCTGGCGCCACGAAATACGAAGGTGGTGTAGTGAACCAGCACCGCCGCCGCCAAAAGCCAAGGATTGCTGCCCTTCAACTGGCGCCAAGTTATGGCGAAGTCAACGTCGAAGCGGGTTACCAGGAAAACCAGGAAAGCGGCGGCCAAACCCAATGAAACCAAGGCGGGGAGGGAAAAGGCCCGGCGTTTAACATCCGCCGAGCCGCTGAGTTGGCGGCTAAACCGGCGCATCAGGGCCCATTGCTAGCGCAATTCCTTGGGCAAGGTGAACTCAACGTCTTCTTCCACGCCCTCCAACATGATCACCTTTTCCGGCGCCAACGCCTCTATTACACTCTCCACCAACACTTCCGGGGTGGAAGCGCCGGAGGTAATGCCAACCTTCTTTTTATCCTTGATCCAATTGGGGTTGATTTCTTCCGGACCGTTGATTAAATAAGACGGGACGCCTTGTGCCTCGGCGACTTCCCTAAGCCGATTGCAGTTGGAGCTATTCTCGGCGCCTATGACCAGCACCAATTCCACCAAACCGGCCATATAGGTGACCGCCTCTTGCCTGTTGGTAGTGGCGTAGCACACATCATTACGCACCACGGCGTTGTAGAAGCGGTCCTTAATGGTATCAATCGCCCTGGCAGTGTCGGTAATAGACAGGGTAGTTTGGGTAAGGACGGCCACGCTTTCATCGGCGTCCCAGTCGGGCAACTGGGCATCCGAATCGTCTGCTATCAGGGTCATTTCAACCTGGCCCATGGTGCCCCGCACCTCTTGATGGCCCCGGTGCCCCACCAATAGTACTTTTTTACCTTCACGGTGGTATTTCTTGGCCTCATTATGCACCCGGGTGACCAGCGGGCACACGGCGTCGATAACCCGTAGCCCTCGCTCCTTTGCCAATGCGAAATCCTCCGGCGGCGAGCCGTGAGCCGAGAACACCACCAAAGCGCCCTCGGGGACCTCATCCACATTCTCCACGGTGATAGCTCCCTTGCGCTCCAAGTCTGCTACCACATGGGGATTGTGGACAATTTGATGCTTCACGTAGACCGGTGGGCCAAATTTCTGCAGACAAATATCGACAACCTCAATGGACCGGACCACTCCGGCACAGAACCCGCGAGGTGAACTAAGAATTACTTCCAAAACTCGCTCCCTACGTCGATCAAGCTGACAGCTAGCAGCCGATTAAAGTTTACTACGCTCGAATAAGGTGGAGGTATTTGTATCCGGAACCGGTATTCAACAGGATAACAGACATCCCCGGTTCGATATGACCCTCTTTGATTAGTCGCTTCAAGCCTACCAGGGTAGCCGCCCCTTCCGGACAAGCGATGACTCCCTCTGTAGCTGCCAACTCGTGCATGCCTTCCACCATCTCATCGTCTTCCACCGCCAAAGCTGTACCGCCGGTTTCCCGTACAGATTGCAGGATCAGGTAGTCGGCAAAAGGATGGGGCACACGAAGACCGTCGGCCAGCGTTGTTGCGTTTTCCCAGAGCTCCGACGCTCCTTTTCCTTCTTGGTACGCCTTGACCACAGGCTGGCAACCGGTGGCTTGCACCGCAAAGAATTTAGGCGGCTTGCCTTCCACCCAACCCAATTCCAGAAGTTCTTTGAACCCCTTGTGCATGCCTATAATGCCCGTGCCTCCGCCCGTTGGGTAAATAATGGCGTCGGGCATTTTCCAGCCCAACTGCTGGGCAATCTCCAAGCCCATGGTCTTCTTGCCTTCCGCCCGATACGGTTCTTTCAGGGTGGAAAGGTCGAACAGGTCCTGCTCTTCAGCCACCGCCACAGCTTGGCGGCCAGCATCGTTTATTAGCCCATCAACGAGATTAAGCTCGGAGGAAGCAAGGATGCACTCCTTTTTATTGGCATCCGGTGCGTCCTTGGGCATGAATACCTTTAATTCCGAACCGCCGCGGGCGCAATATGTGGCAGCGGCTCCCGCGGCGTTTCCGGCCGAGGGCATGGTGAATCCCTTGGCCCCCAATTCCTGTGCCTTGGAAACGGCGGCAGATATGCCCCGGGCTTTGAAAGTGCCGGTGGGATTAAGGCCCTCTTCCTTGATGAACAGATGGCCCATTCCCAGGCTCTCACCCAATCTTTGGGCAACCAGCAAGGGAGTACCCCCTTCTCCCAGAGTAATCACATTTGCCGGGTCGTTTACCGGCAGCAACTCGGAAAAACGCCACATATTGGGAGGCCGGTTGGCCAAGGCGTCCCGGTCCACTTCTTTCCGCATTTTGGCCAGGTCGTAACGAGCGAACAACACCTTGCCGCAACAAGGACTGACCTTTATCAGCTTGTCGCAGGGGCAAGTCTGGCCGCACTGAGTGCACTCCAAGTGGCTAATGTAGCTAAACATGGATTACGTCCTTGGTGTTGGAGTTGGCCGGGGGATTATCATACTACCTGAGCAGGGTTTAATGTAAGGCACGGGTCCGTGCCCTGTCTCATTAGGGGCCGAAATCCTTTCTTGCCCACAAAGCCTATGCTATAATCTCATTGCTCCAGCCCGGCCCTCCAGCTCTGCCCAGAGGAAATTCATGCCCAGATTCAGCCACGTCTTGTTGGAAAAAGACAATTCTGAGCACATCGCATGGCTGACCATCAACCGTCCCCGCCGCAGAAACGCTATAGCCAATTTGACCGTCCGAGAGTTGGCTGAAGCCGTTGAGGACATCGAAGCGGATGATGACATACGGGTAGTGATCCTGACTGGGGCTGGAGAGTCGTTTTGCGCCGGTGGCGACCTACATGCGCTATCCGGAGGCGCAGAACCCGGGGCATGGGCTTCGGAAAACACCGACGATATCCGCCGCAGCTTTAAGGGCGCCCAACGCCTCATGTTGGGGCTTCAGCGGCTGGAAAAACCGGTAATCGGTATGATCAACGGGGCCGCGGTGGGGGCCGGGTTCGATTTGGCCTGCGTCTGCGACATCCGCATCGGGTCCCCAAATGCCCGTTTCATGGTAGCTTATGTTAGGATTGGCCTGTTTCCCGGTTTTGGCGGCACGTGGCTGTACTCCCGCACTTTAGGGAGCCTGGGCAAGGCGGCGGAGATGCTATTCACCGGCGATTTCTTGGAAGCGGACGAAGCCTACCGAGTGGGCTTTTTAAACAAGCTGGTGCCGGAAGAGGAGCTAAAAGCAACCACACTGGAGATGGCCCGCAAGATAGCCGCCGGGCCACCGATCGCCATACGTCTTTCCAAACTAATGCTTTACAAAGGATTGGAGTTCGACTTGGATACGGCGCTAAAAATGGCTGCGGCAGCGGAAACGATTACACTCACTTCTCGGGATCACCAGGAGGGCATCTCCTCAATACGAGAGTCCAGGAAACCTTTGTATGAGGGCCGATAATGAAACCAGTGCTGGACGAGCTCAAGATTTTCACTGGTAATAGCCACCCGGATTTGGCCGAATCCGTTTGCCAATACCTGGATATCCCCATAGGGCAGGCGGAGGTGTTCAAGTTCGCCAACGACAACACCTTCGTACGCATTCAAGAAAACGTCCGCCAAAGGGACGTTTTTATTATTCAGCCTACTTCTTATCCTGTGAACGACAACTTGATGGAATTGCTAATCATGATCGACGCCTGCAAGCGGGCGTCGGCCGGGCGGATCACGGCGGTTATCCCTTATTACGGCTATGGCAGAACAGACAAAAAGGACCAACCCAGGGTGCCCATCACTGCCCGGCTGGTGGCCGATTTGCTAACGGCCGCCGGGGCCGACCGGATGCTCACAGTGGACCTCCATGCTGGCCAAATACAAGGATTTTTTAACATCCCGGTGGACGAATTGACGGCGCTGCCCATATTGTCCGACTACGTGATGAAGAAGGAGATCGGCGACTTGGTGGTGGTGGCAGTGGACATCGGCATCAGCAAAAAGGCCCGGGATGTGGCTGACCGGCTCCACGCGTCCTTGGCAATAATAGAAAAGCGGCGGGTGGGCAACGATGAAATGACCGAAACCATGAACGTTATAGGCGAAGTGGAAGGCAAAGTCGCCCTGCTGTTCGATGATGAAATAGCGACCGGCGGCACCATCGTCAATGCAGCCGTAGCCTTGGCGGAACATGGCGTCACAGATGTCTTTTGCTGTGTGACGCACCCCATACTATCGGGCAACGCTCCGCAGTTGATGGCGGAAAGCAATTTCTCTGAAATCGTAGTATCCGACACCATTCCGGTACCCGAGGATAAACGCAACGGAAAAATCAAAGTGCTCTCAGTAGCGCCGCTTCTGGGCGAAGCGATCTACCGGATCCACAAAGGGCTTTCCGTAGGCGAAATGTTCAACTGACCTCTTTTGGTCGGCTCGCTGCCCTCGTTCCCATTGACGGCTAGCATTCCAGACTATTGAAGCATCTGGGTGTAGGGGCGTCCCGACGATATCGGGACGCCCCTACGTGGTCCACGCTAACGCCGAACATGGATTTAGCCATCACATCCGGAAGACTTGCAATTTGTTTAACTAATCCAGGAGGCCCATGCCAGCATGTACGATTTGATCATCAAGGGCGGAACCGTAGTCGACCCTTCCCAAAACATCCACGGCCTAAATGATGTAGCGGTGGAAGACGGCAAGATCGCCCGTGTAGCGCCGGATATCTCCGGTGACGAGGCGAAGAGGGTTGTCGAAGTTAAAGGCAAGGTGGTTATACCCGGGTTGATCGACCTGCACACCCACGTTTATCCTGGGGTCAACGCTTCGGGGGTAGACCCGGATATTGGCGGCGTTCGCGCCGGAGTGACCACCATGGTGGATGCGGGCAGCGCTGGTTGCGACACCTTCGGCGGTTTTCCAAAGCACATCATCCCCAACACATCCACTGAGATAATCTGCTTCCTACACATCTGCCGAACCGGATTGGCCACCACACCGGATATATTCAGCCCTGACAGCATAGATATGGACGGGACCGTGCGGGTAATTTCCGAAAACCGCAACATTATCTCGGGGGTTAAGGCCCGCATGGTCACCCCGGCCTTGGATATCATGGGCATGGAAATGCCTCGTCTGGCGAAAAAGGCTGCCGAAGAGGCTGGCGTCCGGCTGATGGTCCACATTGGGGACACACAAAAGAAATACGACCCCAACGTAATCCGCGAGCTGCTTCCCATCATGGAAGAAGGGGACATCGTCACCCACTACTTTACCGCCAATCCCGGTGGTGTGTTGGACGGCGACGGGAAGTTGGTGCCCGAGGCTAAAGAGGCCCACGACCGCGGAGTATGGCTGGACACTGCCCATGGACGCATGAATTTCAGCTTCGATGTGGGGCAGAAAATTTTGGACCAAGGTGTGATTCCCCACTGCATCAGCACCGACCTGACACTGCCTGGCCGCCAGAACACTGTGCACAGCATGACCGAGATGATGACCCGCTTCTTGGCCATGGGGTTCACCTTCGACCAAGTGGTAACCATGTCCACGGAAAACCCGGCCAAAGCGGTGGGAGTACAAGACCGCCTGGGCACCCTACATCCGGGCAAGCAGGCCGACCTATCGGTGCTGGACATCCAAGACGGCAGTTGGGTGCTCTACGACGTGGTGGGCGGCTCCCGCAAGAGCGACAAAGCGGTTATGCCGGTACTGGCGGTCAAGAAGGGCGAGGTCTTTGAAGCTGGCTGGGGGCCGCGGCCTTGGGGCTGGGAGCCGGATTCGGCCTAGCTTTTTTTCACCGCAGCGACGCAGAGAACGCAGAGATTCCCAAATAAAATTCTCTCTGCGCCCTCTGCGTCTCTGCGGTGAATCAGTGCCCCCAAAACAGTTCGTGGTGAGCTTGTCGAACCACCCCCAAGAGGTCTTCCAAGTTTGTTTCATTTTGCAAGCTATGGGAC
>MUCR01000010.1 GCA_002816455.1 SAR202 cluster bacterium Io17-Chloro-G4
AAGGAGCTAGGAGTCTAAGGCATGCCCAACTACTATGACGTTCTGGGAGTCAGCCGCAAGGCCTCGGAGAAGGACATCCGGCAGGCTTACCGAAAGTTAACCCGGGAACATCATCCCGACGTCAATCAAGGCGATAAAGCTTCGGAAGAAAAGTTCAAGCAAATCAACGAAGCCTACACTGTGCTCTCCGATTCTGAAAAGCGGAGCAAGTACGATCGTTATGGCGATAACTGGTCCCAAAGAAGGAACATGGAGGACGCCAGGGGACGCCAGGGCGGAACGTTCCATTGGTCCGACCTTAACGACAGCAATTTTTTCTTCGAGTTCGACCAGGGCGCCAGCAGCCCCTTCGAGAGGTTGTTCAACAACCGGGGTCAGCGCCAGACCCAAAGCCGTCGCAACGTGGCGCCCACCGAGCGGGCCGTGGAGGTCACATTGACAGAGGCCTTCAACGGTACCACCCGAGTGCTGGAGCTGCTCTATGGACGTCGATTGGAAGTTAAGATTCCACCCGGTGTGGACAACGGTTCTCGGGTCAGTGTGGCTGCTGGGGAAGGCCAGAGGGGAACCATTCATTTGGTGATTTCCGTCAAGCCCAACGATCGTTTTGAACGAAAAGGTAAGGACCTTTATACCGACGTGGAAATCCCTTTAGATGACGCAATACTAGGCGGAGAAACCACCGTCGCAACCTTGACCGGGTCTGTGGCTTTGACCATTCCGCCGGAAACCCAAAACGGGCAGCGGTTCCGCTTGGCTGGCCAGGGCATGCCGTCCCTCAGCGGAAGCGGTAGCCAGCGGGGCAACCTGTATGCCACCGCCAAAGTGAAGCTGCCTAACGACTTGACTCCCGAGCAGATCGAAATGTTTCGCCAGCTCAGGGAGTCCCGGATCAATACTGGACCAACACCGGAGGATAAAAATGGCATCTGAAAATCAATTCCGGGATGAGCCCTGCTTCGTGATTAGCGTGGCCGCCCGTATGGTGGGAGTGCATGCCCAGACCTTGCGATACTACGAGAGGGTTGGCATTATCATGCCCTCCCGGACCGTGGGGAGGCAGCGCTTGTACTCCATGGCCGACTTGGAACGGTTGCGCCGGGTTAAGGAATTTACCGACGATATGGGCCTTAACCTGGCCGGAGCGGAAGTCGCCCTGAAGCTTTTGGGCCGTATCGAGGAACTGGAAGGGCAAGTGAAGCGCCTCACTAATGAAATGACCCGGCTTAAGGCCCAGCAAAGCGCAGCCAACGGCCGGCCTCAGAGGGGATGACTCCCTCTCTAACTCTCTCCTTACGCAAAGGGGAGAGGACAAGTCCGTCCCCAGTTTCGGAGTATCGCTTGAAATCTGTCATTCTGAGCCAGCCGCAGCGGCGAAGAATCTGGGGCGGGGCGATTACGCAGAGGCGAAGCAGGCCCAAAGACCCTTCGCTTCCCTTGGGTTGACAGGTCGTGGTGAATGTAGGAGAACAGGAACCACCAGGAGGAAACCATGGTACTTAGACCCGAACAATTTACAGAACAAGCTCAAGAGGTTTTACATAACTCTCAGGAGCTGGTTCGTCGTTATCGCCACAGCCAGTGGGACGTGGAACACGTCTTGCTGTCGTTGTTGGAGTTGGAAAACGGCCTGCCCAGCCAAATTTTAGTCGAACTAGGAGTCCCAGAGGACCAAGTGAAGGACCGGCTGCGTCAAGCCTTGGAAGCCGGCGCCAAAGTAACCGGCGACGCAAATCAAATCTACGCCACGCCCCGGGCGGCCCGCCTGCTGGACAACGCCAAGCAGGAAGCGGAACGCCTGAAGGACGACTACATCGGCGCCGAGCACCTGTTCATTGCCGCCACGCTGGAGTCTCAAGGCGATTCCGCCGAGGTCCTTAAAGAGTTCGCTGTGGACCAAGAGAAGGTCTACCAGGCATTGATGGAGGTGCGCGGGAGCCACCGGGTGGACGACCCCAGGGCCGAAAGCCACTACCGCTCGCTCGACCGCTACACCATCGACCTGACTAAGCTGGCCGCCGAAGGCAAGCTGGACCCGGTTGTAGGCCGGGACGAAGAAATTCGGCAGGTGATGCAAACCCTGACCCGGCGCAAAAAGAACAACCCTGTAATCATCGGCGAAGCCGGCGTGGGCAAGACCGCCATCGTGGAAGGCTTGGCCTCCCGCATCGTGGCCGGAGACGTTGCCGACTCGCTGAAAGGGCGGCGGGTGCTGGCATTGGATATGGGGGCATTGGTGGCTGGATCCAAGTTCCGTGGCGAATTCGAAGAGCGTCTGAAAAACGTGATGGATGAGGTGAAAGAAGCCCGCCGGGAAGTAATATTGTTCTTGGACGAGATTCATACCATGGTGGGAGCCGGAGCGGCTGAAGGCGGCATTGACGCCAGCAACCTGCTCAAGCCAGCATTGGCCCGGGGCGAATTGCAGTGCGTCGGCGCCACCACGTCCGACGAGTACCGGAAGCACATCGAGAAAGACACGGCCTTGGAGCGCCGCTTCCAGTCCATTTTCTTGGAAGAACCGTCGGTGGAAGAGACAGTGGAGATTCTCAAAGTGCTGCGGCCCCGCTACGAGGCCCACCACAAGGTGACCATTGACGACGCTGCCCTGACGGCGGCGGCGCGGCTCAGTGACCGCTATATCACCGGTCGCCACTTGCCCGACAAGGCGGTGGACTTTATTGACGAGGCCGCCAGCAAGCTGCGCATAGACGCCGAGAGTCTCCCCAGCCACTTGAAGACGCTGGAAGAGCAGATCAAACGCTTGACCGACCAAGAGGAAGCCGCCGCCCAGCGTTCCGACTACGAGCAAGCGGCTGAAATCCGCACCGAGCGGATGCGTTTGGGAGAAGAGTTCGAGCCGGAAAAGCAAAGTCTACTGGCTGAGCGCAGGACCGACATGGTGGTGGGCGAAGCAGACATAGCTGAGTTGGTTTCTAAGTGGACCGGCATCCCGGCGGGAAAGTTGCTGGGCGCCGAGTCGGAGCGGCTGGTAAACATGGAAGAGGCGCTGCACCAGAGGGTCATCGGCCAAGAAGAACCGGTGGTGGCCGTTTCCGAGGCCATCCGCCGTTCCCGGTCGGGTCTCAGCGACCCCCGGCGGCCCATCGGGAGCTTTATTTTCCTGGGGCCCACCGGTGTTGGGAAAACCGAGCTGGCCAAGGCTTTGGCCGAGTTCATCTTCGACGACGAGAACAACATGGTCCGGGTGGACATGTCCGAGTACATGGAGAAGCACACGGTTTCCCGGCTAATCGGCGCGCCTCCGGGATACGTTGGTTACGACGAAGGCGGGCAGTTGACCGAGGCAGTGCGGCGGCGTCCCTACCGCGTCGTTCTCTTCGATGAGATTGAGAAGGCCCACCCCGACGTGTTCAACATCCTGTTGCAGATCCTGGAGGATGGACGGCTAACTGACGGTCATGGCCGCACGGTGGACTTCCGCAACACGGTGATCATAATGACCAGCAACCTGGGCACCGAGGGCCTGCGCCGACAGTCCTTCGGCTTCCGCACTGACGGTAGGGATGAGGATGTGGACGAGGAAAGGCTGAAAGAGTCGGTCAACGACGCTCTCAAAAAGGCCTTCCGGCCCGAGTTCTTGAACCGGATAGATGACATTATCATCTTCCATCCGCTGACCCAAGAGCAGATCGTCAGCGTGGTGGACTTAATGGTCAAGGACGTTCAGTCGCGGCTCCTAGACCGGGGCATAACCTTCGAGTTGACCCCTGCCGCCAGCGGCTGGTTAGCCGAAGAGGGCTACGACCCGGTGTACGGTGCCCGCCCACTGCGGCGAGCGGTGCAGCGGTTCTTGGAGAACCCCATGTCCAAGGGCATATTGTCCCAGGAGTTTCTGCCCGAAGACCACATCATAGTGGACAAGGGAGAATCCGGCTTGGTCTTGGTCAAAGCGGCCATGGCAGTCAAGACGGCTTAGGGGGGCGAAAATCCCCCCAACCCCCCTTACAAAAGGGGGCATTTCAACTCATCCCTTCACCCCCTTTATAAAGAGGCGGTGAAGGGATTTACTCCATCATAGGGAAAATAATGAAGCCTCCTCTCCCTCCCATCCTAACCTTCCCCCGAAATGAGGGAAGGGACTTACATGAACCGTATTAACCGGGCTGCCTTTCTTGTCACCCATCCTCGCCAGCTAACCACCGAGAACCTGCTGCGCCTAGCTGCATTTCTGGCGGTGGTGGTCGTGGTGACCCTGGCCGTAACCTTCCGGGACAAGGTCGACCTGGGCGACGTCGGTTACGTGGGTTTGGCCTTGACCGTCCTCATCGCCAGCGGCGGCTTGGTTCTGCCGGTGCCCAGCCTGGCTACTGCCTGCGCCGCCGGGATATTATTGGAGCCGCCTTACGTGGCCTTGGTGGCTGGCAGCGCCGGGACATTGGGAGAACTGACCGGCTATTTCCTGGGTTTCAGCGGCCGAGGCGTCTTGGATCAGAGCAGACTGTACCAGCGCATGTCAGGCTGGATGCGCCGCAGGGGCTCGGTGGTGCTCTTTCTTATGGCCCTGATACCCAACCCCTTCTTCGACTTCGTAGGCATAGCCGCCGGGGCCCTGCGCTACCCCATCTGGCGCTACTTGGCCATCGTATGGACAGGTAAATTCCTGAAATTCCTCGCCTTGACCTACGCTTGCGCCAACAGTGTGGGGTGGCTGACCGACTTGTTCGGAGTGTAGCAGGCTGACACGCTAGAGAATTTAAGACAGGGATTTGCCTCCGCTGGCGCCTAAAGGTATGATGCGTTCCATCTCACCAGTAAGGGGGGTCATTCATGGGCGCAATGGACGTGGTTCAGGCATACTTCGACGCATGGAATAGCCGGGATCCCGCAGCGGTAGCCGCAAGTCTCGGCGACAGTGGGACTTATGAAGACCCCACGACGGGCGGCCCAATACCAGGGCCAGCGTTGGCCAAATACGTCGGCGAACTGTTGGCCCCCTTCCCCGACCTCGGTTTTGAAATCATAAGCGCCTTACCCACCAGCGAAACGACAGTAGCAGCTCAATGGCTGATGAAAGGGACCAATTCCGGACCCTTCGGCGGAGGACCCCCAACTGGAAAGACCGTCGCTCTGCCGGGGGCCGACTTCTTCACCTTGGAAGGCGACAAAATCCGCTTGGTCCAAGGCTACTTCGACCAGCGGACTCTCGTTGACCAGCTTGGCTTGCAGGTTGTTGTGCAGCCCTATGCCTTGGGGCCCTTCACATTTGGCTTCGCTGTCCGTGCGGCCACCGGCAAGAAGACCAAGCCAGGGGCGATGAGCATGACTTGGATTGAGGTGAGCTCCGAGGAAGAAGTCAACGAGGTTCGAGAGCGAGGCCGAGCGATATCCCAAGAAATGTTGGCCATGCCAGGGTTCATCAGCACGGCCAACATGGGCATCGGAAATCGGCTCATCACCACCAGTGCATGGGAACACCCGGACGACCCGAAACAAATGTTGACCGGCGGCGCCCACAAAGAAGCCATGGACCGGGTTTTTGGACCAGAATTCGGCTCAGCCTTCTCCACTACCGTTCGGGTGCCCGAACGCTTCAACGGCCTGTGGGTCCGCTGCGCCGCCTGCAACCAGATGTCCGACTACGACCGTGGCGAGGGCAAATGCCGCTGCGGAGAGGATTTGCCAGAGCAACCGCCGTACTGGTGACAACTTGGCGGTGGGGCCTGGTTGGTACGACGGGCGCCACCCGGAGTTCATAAAAGAAGTAAGGCGCCCTAACCCTTTGATCGGCACCGTTTGCGCCGTCAACTTGGAACTGACTGGGCAGACATCTATGGAGAGCCTCTTCCCCCAATCCCTCCCACCATGTATTCTGGTAGCCGGTGAGCTTTTACCAGTAGCGGGAGGTCTTTGTGATTCGCAGTGTTGACGGCAAGGGGCCTAAGATTCACCCCTCAGTCTTTGTTAGCGAGGCAGCCTACATCGTCGGCGACGTGGAGATCGGTGAGGGCTCCAGCATCTGGCCGGGGGCCGTGATTCGCGGCGACTACGGCAAGATAATCATCGGCAAGAACTGCTCCATCCAGGACAACTGCGTTCTCCACACCGACGACTTTCTGGAGTTGGGCGACAACGTGCTCATGACCCACGGCGCCGTTATCCACGGTGGCCGCGTGGGCAACAACGTTTTGGTCGGCGTCAATGCCGTGCTGCTGGAAGATGCCGAGGTGGGCAGCTACTGCCTCATCGGGGCTTGCGCCTTGGTCCGCGCCGGAGCACGGGTGCCGGACCACTCGTTGCTCATCGGCGTGCCCGCTGAGGCCAAGCCGCTGACACCAGCCCAAGCAAAACGCTTAGAAGACCCCACATCCACCTACGTCCGCAACGCCAAACGCTACATCGACGCGGGCTTGGGGCAACAAGTGCCGGCTAAGCTGGATAACTGACCCAGGTGTGGACAGCAATACGTGACGGGAAGGTGAGGGACCAAAATCCCCCTCGGTCCCCCTTTAACAAAGGGGGAGATTTCTCTCCCTGGTACGCCGCGGCAGGCCAACAACCCCTCTTTCATAAAGGGGGATAAAGGGGGGATTTCCCCGCCCCGTCGCCCCGCTATCTCCAATCTCAAATCTATAGGAACCATTCATGCCTGACAACGCAAACAAGCTCCCATTGCCTCTGGAAGGGATACGAGTATTGGACGTGACTCACATCGTGGCCGGGCCGTTCTGCTCGGTGGTCTTGGCCGACATGGGCGCCGAAGTCATCAAGGTGGAGCGTCCCGGAACCGGCGAGCGAGGCCGTAGCAACGGTCCCTTTGTGGAGGGTCCCAACGGGTTCCGCTCCAGCGCTCGCTTCTTGGGCATCAACCGCAACAAGAAGAGCATCTCATTGGAGCTGCGAGACCCCCGCTGCAAAGAAACACTTTTGACCATGGTCAAAGTTTCCGACGTACTGCTGGACAATTTTGGTCCCGGCGCACTCGAGCGGCTGGGCTTGGGCTATGAGGCGCTGAAAGAGGTTAACCCTGGGATAATCTACGCCAGCATCACCGGCTACGGTGACAGCGACGGCCTGCGCGGCCCTTACTCCGACTGGCCCGCCAACAACCCCAGCGTTCAGGGCATGGGCGGTTGGATGGAAGTCACCGGCGCTCCCGACGGCCCGCCACAGATGGTTGGCGACAACATGGGAGACTCGGTGCCCGGCGTTTGGGCAGCTCTGGGCGTGGTTTTGGCCTTGGAAACCCGGCGCAAGACCGGACAGGGTCAGCACGTGGACATGGCTATGTACGACTGCATGGCCGCCCATACCACCAGCAGCATGCCCTACTACCAGGCCGTGGGTGAAAACACCGGTAGGGCCAGGGAGAACATGATTAGCGCCCAGATAACTTTGAAAACCAGTGACGGCTACGTGGTTTTGGCCGGAGCTGGCGCCGAGGAAAAGTGGGTCGCCCTTTGGCCATTTGTGGGCAAGGCGGAATTGGCCCAGGACCCTCGCTACCTTGGCCGAGATATCAGCGGCCAGTTCTACTACGACAACATCGTCCCCGCCATAGAGGAGTGGTCCCAGCATCTCTCCAAGAGGGAAGTTGCCAAGCAACTGACGGACATCGGGTTCTCCATGGGCGTGGTGCAGAACCAAGCCGACTTGGACCAATGTCCTCAGTTGATTGCAAGGAACATGATTGTCGATGCCGGCGATATGCTGGGAGGCTCCTTCCGCATGGTGAGGACGCCCATCCAGTTGACCGCCTGCGTTGACCCGCCAGCGGTGACGCCCCCGCTAGTTGGTCAGCACAACCAGGAAGTGCTGTGCGGCATAGGCGGCCTGACGCTAGAAGAGCTGGACTTGCTCCAAGCCGAGGGTGTGGTGTGAGCACGTGCTGGGTATATGCAGATGGGTGGCTCGTGGCGGATATTATTCAATGTCACCCTGAGTGCAGCGAAGGGTCTGGGGCCGTGGGGCGCCCCACCCCAGATGCTTCGCCGCTGCGGCTGGCTCAGCATGACATACGGGCCTGGGCGGGTGGACATGGGCTTTGAGAACTAATCCATGACCAAGAATTTAGGGAAATCATGCGCATAGCGGTAATGGGCGCAGGCGGCGTCGGCGGTTGCTTGGGCGCCTATCTGGCCAGAGCCGGGAACGACGTGACTCTTATCGCCCGAGGCGCGCACCTGGATGCAATCCGGGGAAATGGGTTGCGGCTCAAAACCCAAGACGGCGACTTCACCGTGGATACTGCCGCCACCGACGACCCCGGTCAGGTGGGTCCGGTGGACTTGGTAATATTTACGGTTAAGACCTATCACAACGCCGAGGCTATTCCCATGATGAAGCCCTTGGTGGGTGAAGGTCCCGCCATCATGACCCTGCAAAACGGGGTGGAAAGCTATGAGGAATTGGGCAACGCCTTTGGCATCGGCCATGTGATGCCGGGAGCGTCCTACCTGGCGGCCACCGTCCAAGAGCCCGGCGTGATACTGCAAGAAAGCGACGACGTCCGTATTGCCTTTGGAGAAATCAACGGCGACCCCAGCCCCAGGGCTGTTCGGGCTCATGAAACCATGTTGCGGGCTGGCATACAGGCGGAACTGTCCCGAGACGTGATTAAATCTCTATGGACCAAGTTCCTGGTTCTCGCTCCCGTGTCGGGCATAACCAGTTCTTCCCGCACCCGTATCCATGCGCTGCTTGATATTCCTGAATCCAGGGAGGCATTTTTGGAGGCGATGAAAGAGGTGGAAATCGTGGGCCGGTCCAAGAGGGTAGAGTTGGACGGAGACGTGGTGGAGACCATGTTTGACTTTATCCAAGGCTTCCCCGACTTCCAGAACTCCATGCATACCGATGTAGAGTTGGGCCGCCCCTTGGAACTAGAGGCGCTAAGCGGCGCCGTAGTCAGACTAGGACGCCGGGAGGGCCTGCCCACGCCGGTGAACGAGGAATTCTATACGGCTTTGCTTCCTTATATAGATGGAGTAGGCGTTTAAGCTGGCGGATCCACGTGCGGTTGCAGTCCAAATACGAGATTCATACTCGCTGCGCTCGTCAGAATGACAGTTTTGGGGCAAAACCCCGTTTCGGGGAAGTCCGACTTCGTCGAGACCTTCCGGCTTTGCCCAGGATGCTGGGGAGAATCGGCATTCGATTTGTCGGAGATGCGGGTAGGCTGCGTAGCCGCAGGGCGAATAAGCCATAAGTAGGGGCCGGATACGTTCCTTTGACCCCAGCATCGCCTTATAATAGATTCTCATGGAGGTGATTCCTGGCTTAATTTTGCCAGAATTACCCGAATCTAATCTCAAAGCATACGGAACAAAGTAACGTGACATCTTTTAGGGCGCCCCGTGGCACCACCGACTTGCTCCCCGAAGAGCAGAAATACTGGCGTTATATCGAGTCCAAGGCCATGAGCTTGGCCGGTAGGTACGGCTACGGTCGCATCGACACTCCTGTCTTTGAAGACTCCAATCTGTTCATCCGTTCCGTTGGCGAAGGCACCGACATCGTCGAAAAGGAAATGTATACCTTCGAGGACCGGGGAGGGGACAACGTGACCCTGCGGCCGGAAGGCACGGCGCCCGTATGCCGGGCCTACGTGGAACATGGCATGCACGTTTTACCCCAACCGGTGCGCATGTATTACTTCTGCCCAGTCTTCCGATACGAACGACCTCAAGCGGGGCGGTTTCGGGAGCACCACCAGTTTGGCCTGGAAGCCATAGGCGACGCCGACCCCTCAGTGGATGCCGAAGTAATTGAGTTGGCCTGGCAGTTGGTAATGTCTTTGGGCTTACGGGATGTCCATCTATTTCTGAACAGTATCGGCGACACCCAGTGCCGGCCAGCCTACGTCGCTGGCTTGGTCGCCTACTACTCGGATCAGGTGGATAAATTGTGCCCAGACTGCAAAATTCGCTTAGAAAGGAATCCTCTGCGATTGCTGGACTGCAAAGTGGAAACTTGCCGGGCCTTGGGAGATGATGCCCCACGGTCCGCCGAACACTTGTGCGAAGAGTGCCAGGAGCACTGGGTCAAGCTACAAGGATACCTAAGCGGCATGGGGATACCCTTTCAGATTGAGCACCGTTTGGTGAGGGGTCTGGACTATTACAGCCGCACGGTATTTGAGATCCAGCCTAATGACGCCGGAGCCCAATCGACCATCATCGGAGGTGGCCGCTACGATCGTCTGATAGAGCAGTTGGGTGGCCGACCCACCCCTGGTATTGGCTTTGGCACCGGGATGGAGCGGTTGGCCCTAAATCTGAAAAGCAGCGGCGTTGATGTGCCCGAGGAACCTTCCCCCACCTACCTTGTGGCAAATGTGGGCGATGCTGCTCGGCTGGCCGCATTGGAGTTGGCCGCAAAACTGCGGAACGCCGGGGTTGGCGCCATGCTTAGCAGCGGCTCCCGGGCCCTGCGTGGCCAGATGCGCCAAGCCAACGCCCTGGAGATTCCCTACGCCCTGATTCTGGGCGATGATGAAATTGCTAAGGGAGAGATTGTGGTGCGGGACATGAAAGCCTCCACTCAAGAGAGCAAGCCCTTGGCCGACTTCCTGGCTGAGGTCTCCAACCAGGGAATTTAGACCGGGTACCAGTGCTTCCAAATGCTGAGTTGTCGTGCTGAGTAGTTTTGGTGCGGTGTAATGGGAGGGTTCGTGGGAGAAATTTCTCAGTGAAGCGGCGATTATTTCCGCTGTTGGTGCTGCCTCTGCTGTGGTCGGTCATTGCTGTGGCTTGCGGTCAATCAGCAACCCCTGGCGCCACGCCTGTTGCCGCGTCGAATCCAGACATCGAGGCCACAGTCAGGGCGGCGGTGGCGGCCACGTTGATCGCAGCCTCCGGAGGGCCGATTCCCACAAATACGCCGGAACCTCCAGCGCCCATTCCTCAAACAACAGGTTCCCAGTCAGCCGAAGAGGCGCGAGTGCAAGCAACGATTGCCGCCTTGCTGGCCACACCGGCATCGCGACCAGTCAGCACTCCACCAGCCACGGCGACGCTGACCCCTTCGCCAACAGCGGCCCCTTTCCCCACCGTGGTTTGGGCGCCTACGCGGATTTCGGTACAACCCTCGCCTACCCCTACTCTTATTCCCACACCAACTCCACAGGTGGTGACACCGCCAACGCCCACCGTTACCCCCAACTCCGCTTGCCAACTCGCCCCAGATGGCGTGCCGGTAACGGCATGGATTGACGGAAACCGTGTTGCTTTGAGCCATGTGGCCGACGGAGAGTACAGTTTATTCATAGAGCAACGTGAGGGAAACTTCCTCGCCGGGAAGACGGTGACGTTCCAGATCGGTGCCGACACCACCAACGAGTCGGCGATTTGGGCCCAAGGCGGCGGTGATGAGTTAGATTTGACCGCCAACACCGGTTCTGCGCCCACTTCCTCCATCCCGCCGGACCTCCGTAGCGGTGTCAATGCATGGGGAGGTCTGTTGGCCCAACCATTGCCTCCGCACATCTTCTTGGGTACTGTGTCGCTGTGTGGGTCATCCTAGGCCAATCTTTTGGGCTGATATCCCGACTTAGGGATAGGTCCGCTTCTTAGAATTCCGGGCTGCTGACAGCTTAAGATTGACTCGCCACCCTAATTATTAGAACATACGTCCTGAACATCCCAGCGGCTTCGACGCTCCAAGCGTGCCGGTTTCCAGGAGCGTTGGACGACCGAAAGTTTCAGCAACAGACGGAGGACTCGGGACGATGATGAACTTGTTTTACCGTGGCTACGTGATTCACGAAGATATCCGGTCCATCTGCTACACTATTTTCGGCGCCAAACCCGACCGGGCCGAGATAGGGAGCCGCAGCACCACGCTGGAAGCAATGAGATGGGTGGACCGGGACCTGGCCCAGCTGGCAACCGTTCGTCGGGCCTGCCAGGATTCCCTCGGCCTCAATTACGCCAACCCTTCAAGTCCAGTCCAACCGGCTCTCCTGTAATTTTTAGCTAATCAATTTTCCGGCGTAAGCTATGGAAACAACCGGGAAAGACCATCCGGAGCAACCCCTCAAGTCCATCTCCTATAGCCGGGTGCTGAATCTGAGCCGGGAGATTCATCCCGGCATGCCTACCTGGCCCAACGACCCCCAAGTCGAGTTCGAAACTGTCTCCGAATTCGATGCCCAAGGCTATTTCACCCGCCGATTTAGCATGGGTGAACACAGCGGCACCCATATCAACTCCCCAAACAGTTTCCATGCCAATGGCGCCAGCATCGACCAATATTCCGCTGAATCTTTGGTGGTGGAGGCATCGGTTGTTGATGTGGCAGAGCAGGTCCGCAGGAACCCGGATTACGCCATGACCTTGGACGACCTGAGCCGATGGGAAGGCGAGCACGTTTTGATGCCCACCGGGTCCTTGGTCTTGCTGCACACCGGTTGGCAAGCCAAGTGGGACGATGCTGATGAATATCTGGGCAGCGGCCCGGACGGCAACCTCCACTTCCCCGGATTTGGCTTCGATGTAGTCCAGTTCTTGTTGAATGACAGGAACATAGGCGGCTTTGGCATTGATACATCGGGCGTAGAGCCGGGAAACAACCCATCTTTCACCGTCAACCGGCTGGTGTTGGACCAACCGCGTATAGTCTTGGAAAATCTTTGCAATCTGGACCGACTGCCCGCCACCGGGGTCACTTTGGTCATCGGCGTCTTGCGCCTGCGAGGCGGCACCGGATCACCAGCATCGGTGCTCGCCTTCTTGCCCTAGCGGGTTATCAACACCGACAAAATAAATAAGAGCGTCCCGACATACTCGGGACGCTCTCAAGCGTCGGCAGCAATGCCCAGTCCGGCTATCGCTTGGCGATACCGGCCTTGGCGCAGTCCTCGTCTTCTTGGCTAGTGCCGCCGCCAACACCAACAGCCCCTTCCACGGCCCCGTCTTTGATTACCGGCACGCCGCCTTGACCCATAATCATGTGTCCGCCTTCAGCTATCGCAATGCCCCGGGGGGTGGGCTGGTCGGCCCGGTCCTGAAGCTCGCCGCTGGTCCTGCCGAATGCCGCCGACGCCACGGCCTTGCCCTGAGAGCCGTAGACCCCGGCCCATATCGCTCCGTCCATGCGGTTGAAAGCGATTAGCCGTCCACCAGCGTCGCAGACCGCAACGTTGATTTTGATATTCAAGGACTGGGCATGGGCGATGGCCCCTTCAAGCATCCGGTTTGCTTCCGCCATAGAAATAGCCATGATGTGCCTCCTCTCCTAATCTGGGTTAACTTCTGTATCTGGGTCTGGTCTAACCGGGCCATTCTATCCTAGGTTGTGGGCTACGCCAATCCCAAGGTGGTGTATCAGTGAAAAAGAATTGGCCGGGATTTGGGGATTAGGGGTCTTGTCTATTGATTTTCCCCTAATCCCCAAATCCCGGCCAAGACAAGCTCAGCGATGGGCCATGGTCATGGCTCGAGGGCCAATATAGCCACCTGACCAACCGGTGATATACTTCAACTTGAGAACTTAGTCACATAATTTCGGCAAAACCGAAAGAATAAAGCAGTAATTCCCATGTTGACCAAAAGGATTATTCCGTGCCTAGACGTGGATGCTGGCCGTGTGGTCAAAGGCACAAGTTTCGTCAATCTCAAGGATGCAGGCGACCCTGCGGAGTTGGCTGCTTTTTACAACCAGGAAGGCGGTGACGAGCTGGTGTTCCTGGACATCACCGCCAGTTCCGACTCCCGAGATACGATGGTTGATGTGGTGCGGCGGGTTTCGGAAGAAGTATTTATTCCTCTGACCGTCGGCGGAGGAATACGCAGTGTGGAGGACATGCGGCGGATGCTGCGCGCCGGGGCGGATAAGGTTTCAGTGAATACCGCCGCCGCCAACAACCCTGCTCTCGTTGCCGAAGGCGCAGCCCACTTCGGCAACCAATGCATCGTCGTAGCGATCGATGCCAGGAGGGTCAGCGATCAAAGCCTGCAAAAGCAAGCAAACCGGGACGGGTTGGCGCTGTCCGATGATTCGGGCTGGGAGGTTTATACCCACGGAGGCCGGACGGCAGTGGGGATAGACGCCGTTAAGTGGGCCAGGCGGGTTGTGGACCTCGGCGCCGGGGAGATATTGCTGACCAGCATGGACACCGACGGGCAGCTAACCGGCTACGATCTCGGCTTGACCCGGGCAATTTCCCAATCTGTGGAGGTGCCGGTCATAGCCAGCGGGGGCGCGGGCGAGTTGGACCATCTTTACGAAGCTTTCACCTGTGGGGAAGCCGACGCGGTGCTGGCCGCCAGCATTTTTCATTTCGGCACATATTCCATCGCCCAAGCCAAAGACTACCTGGCTGATCGGGGCATTCCGATGCGACCCATAACCCAGGTATCAACGGAGACTGCATAGACGGCTAGCGGTTGAGATGTGAGGAGCTCGCCCCCCAGATATTGTCACCCCGTTCAGTCGTGCCCTTCCGAATCGTATCAACCAAACAATAATCTAGGGGGCTGAAATTCAGCTATATGACTCCCATCACCACCGTAATATTCGATATGTACGAAACCCTGGTCCAAAACCCCCATAGCCTATGGAGGGTGGGTTTTCAAGGCATTATCCAAGAACAGTCTCTGGACACCAACCCGGACGCTCTCTGGAAGGAGTGGGCGCCCGTTGAAACGGAATTTCGAAACAGCCGGGTCAAGCAGGGAGTGCCCTTCCGCAGCTATTATCAGGCTTGGCGGGATTGCTTCATTCGAGCCTTCAGCAACCTTGAACTTGAAGGCGACGCCGAGGCTGCGGCCAGCAGTTTTGTCGACTACATTTCCCACAGAGACCCATATCCGGAAACCGTCGAAAGCTTGAAAGCTGTGCAGACCGACTGGCGCACCGCAGTGCTTTCCAATGCCGACGATGATTACTTGCTCCCGAATTTGGACTTGTTGGGGATTCAATTCGAGGCTGTTCTGTCCTCCGAGAAAGCCCGTATTTACAAGCCACTGCCGGGAATGTTCCGTAAAATGTTGGACACACTAAACGTGACACCCATGGAGTCGGTCTACGTTGGTGACCGCCAGCTAGAAGATGTCCAAGGACCCACAGAAGTGGGAATGCATGCCGTTTGGATCAATCGTGCGGGCGACCCAGCCGACCCCGATCTGCCAAAACCGGCATACCAGATAAGCAGTTTATTGGAGTTGCCCGGACTGCTGCAGAATTGGCCATACCCACCCAACTAAGGACAGCAAGTAATGAAAGTGAAACTGAACGAACAAGGCCTGCTCCCAGCCATTGCTCAAGACATAAACACCGGCCAAGTGCTGATGTTGGGTTATATGAACCCGTGGTCGCTAAAGCGAACGGTGGAAGGGGTTCAAGTGTGGTTCTACAGCCGAAGCCGGGAAGACCTGTGGCACAAAGGGGAGGTCTCTGGAAATTATTTAAATTTGCGCGAGGCTTGGCTGGACTGCGACGGGGACACGATCTTGTTAAAGGTCGAACCCGACGGACCCACTTGCCACACTGGCGAGCCTTCCTGTTTTTTCACGGCCATGGATGGTTTGCCGGACGAGTATGAGGCAACGGACACCGGCTCCGGGATATTGGACGAGTTGTTTCAAGTGATACGCGATCGCCAAAGGGAGCAACCTGAAGATAGCTACACGGCAAAGCTGCTTCAAGACGGAACTGGGCGCATTGCCCAAAAAGTGATCGAAGAGGCTGGCGAGACCGCCATCGCGGCGGTTCAAGAGGACAACGAGAACCTGCCCAAAGAGGTAGCGGACCTGCTGTATCACTCGATGGTTTTGCTCGCCTCCACAGGGGTGAACCCCAGCGCCGTCTGGGAAGAGCTGAGGAAGCGGAGAGGTTAGGCTGCTTTCCGGCTGGCTCGGGCGTAACCTTGCGGATCAAAGACATTAGTTCATCAAGTTGGGACGGCTTAAGCAAAGCCGGGTCCGGTCGGCCTGCGACAAACTCCCGGTAATCCTGGTATACCTTTCGTCTAGGAGTTAAGAACGGCCCAAGGGTTAGATATCAGAGGGGAGAGCTTGACCGGCGCTATATACCTGCCAGTCGGCGCCCCGGTACACGGTCACGTTGCCTGAACCTACCGTCCGCCAGCTTCCCGGGTGCCCCAAACAGCCGCTACGGGCGTCTATCCCCAGCACGGTGATGTCCGCCGGAATTTGAGTCTGTAGCTGGTTGGAAGTCTCTTTTGGGTCGCTCCTCTCGTGATGGGGCAATACCGCCACGCCGGGCACAATTCCCAGGGATTCAATCCATCCTCCGCTGCCTGGCCGCCGCATGAGAGAACCCATGACCATGGCTCCGGCGCTTGAGCCAGCGAACACCGATCCTTCAGCTACCGCATCCATGATGCTCTTCAGAAGCAGCGAGTCCTCCAGCGTTGTCAGCAGGTGGTCCGGGCTGCCCCCCGTGAAGTACACCACACCGGGAACGTGACCGTCCGGAAAGCCTGACTGAACAAAGGTAGCGTCGTCCGACTGGGACCTGTCCAGCGCCATTAGCTGCCTGGAGTCGCCGCCCAACTTGGCGAAATGAGTCACACCGTCGTTGGCTGCTTTCGCCGGTCCGGTGACGGCGGCCGTGGGTATAATCAGGACCCGAGCAGGCTCTTGGCCCGAGGCCTTCATTATGTCGATATCCATCTCCTCGCAGCAGACCCGGAACTCCTCGCCGCCCACCAATCCAAATTCTCCAGCCATTACATACCCCTCCTCACCTCAAAAATGAGGTGAGCGCCATCAAAATAGATCTCTATACTTCATGTCAGGTAGCTAATGAAAGTCGCCGCCAATCCCAGGAACAGTAAGAACCCGATTACGTCGGTGAAGGTGGTGACGAATACCGCTGAGGATACAGCCGGGTCCATGCCCAACCGTCGCAGCAGCAAGGGCACCCCGGCGCCAGCGAGGCCGGCCACCAACATGTTTCCCAGCATAGCCAACCCCAACACCAACCCCAACGCACCATTGCCTTTCCAAGCGTAGGCTATCAAACCGACCACCAAGCCCAAAAGGGCTCCATTGATCAAACCCAGAGATACCTCTCGGGCCAAGAGCCTGAAGCCCAAATGCCGGGGAACGTCTCCCAAAGCCATGCTTCGCACCACTAGGGTAACTGTTTGGGTACCGCCGATGCCGCCTTGACCGGCAACCACAGGCAAGAAAATGGCCAAGGCAACAACCTTGGTGATGGTGGACTCGAAAAAGCTAATCATCAATCCCGCAAAAAGGGCCGTAGCCAGGTTGATGTACAGCCAAGGCAGGCGCCGCCGCAGCGAGTTGCCCAGCGGGCCCATGACCCGTTCGCCAGCGACGCTGGCCATCCGGTACATGTCCTCAGTAGCTTCCTCCTCCACCACGTCCACCATATCCTCAGCTAGGATGACTCCGGTTAATTTGCCGTCATGATCGACCACCGGGAGTCGGATCAGGTTGTAGCGTTCCATCAGTCGCACACACTCTTCCTGATCGGTATCGTCGGTCACAGAGATTGTTTCGCGGTCGGTGATGTCGCCTATCACAGTGTTGGGACGGGCCAGGGCAAGCCGCGTGATGCTCAGCGAGCCCACCAAGCGATGATCGTCGTCAACCACCAGTAGGGAGTTGATGTTCTCGGCTTCCGGCCCAAGTAGCCGCAGCTGGTCTATAGCGTTGGGGGTGGAGATGCCTTCCCTGACCACCGGGTAATCCAGGGTCATCAACCCGCCAGCAGTGTCCTGCCGGTATTGGAGCAGCGTGACCACCTCTTGGGGGTCGGCCATCAACTCCAGGATGGCTTCCTGCCTTTCCTCGGGAAGCAGTTGCAAGATGTCCGCAGTGGCGTCTCGGCTCGTCTGGTCCAAGACGCCAGCCAGTTCTGCGTTACCGACATCATGGAAGATCTGCACGGCGTCTTCTGGTTCCAATTCTTCGAGGATGACGGCGGTTTCCGATGCGACAAGGGATTCCAATAGCAGGCGCCGGATATCCTCAGATAGACTGGACAGCGCCTCTCCTTGGTCTACGGGGTGTACTTGCCGGAACCGGGCCAGAACCTCATCGCTGGTCGCTTCTTCGAAAAGCTGACGTATGTTGACAACGATCGCTTGGACCAATTCCTCGCGGGACTGGCTCTGAGCTTCGGCCTGAACTTCCGGCTCTATGTCAGCTTGCTGGTTCATAGTGTCACTGGGTCGGCCTAATTAACTGGGCGTCAAATTAGTCGGCCATAAATGAGTAATTTCGTGCGGTGTTGGGTAACCGTGGTTATTCGTGACCATAAATGCGCTTCCCGATCACCGGCGAACTGAGGTTTGGCGACAATTGGAAGTACCCAGTGGGTATCACCCATGGTCATTGGCTTTGCGCAAGGCCTATTCTAACAGTCCAGCACCGGGCCGTGACACAGCGCCTAGGCGCTCAACACCGGTACAGAGACGCCGGGCAATGGTTGGGAGTTGTTTCTAGTCTAGGGCGAAAAGTGAGGAAGCCCGCTGGCATGGGTGAGCGCAGAGGGTTACCAACTCTAACCCTCCGGCAATGGCCTCAACCCGATTATTTCTTCATCGGGCCGGTACACACGCATTAGCCCCCACAACCCGGCTTCGCGGTAGGCTTCCCGATGATCGCCGTAGACGTAATCCCCTGGAAGCGCGCTTCGTCCACCAGCACCACCGTCTAAGACCAAAGTGAGGGCATCCAGGCCGCCTAGTTGGATCGAGTCCAACATGTCTGTGCCCGTTAAGCCCGGTTCCAAGGGCCACCGGTGTCCTTCGACGGTGAAAACGTGGGCCTGCTCGCTGTATGGAGCAAGGACGTGAATCCTCACCGGATCCCCGGCAAATGCTTCCATGAGCGGCGTTGACGGGTCGCCGTGGAGAGTACGGCTAAAGGCTTGAAAGGGCTCAAATCCGTCGCCTATTCGCTGACCCAAAGGGTCAAAGTTGTAGTTAATTCCCAGCGCGCCTTCCACCGCTTCGGTGTAGGGCATGATATGGGTGCCGATGATCTCGTCCTCATCCTGGAAAAACAGAGCAAAACGCCGGTAGCTGGCGCCCGACGGCGGATGGACATCAACCCGCCAACCTGAGTTCGCCGATGCGTCCTCCCTGGTGATTGGATCCGTGTAGGTGGACCCTTCCGCTCCCACCACGATGGCGCCGTATAATCCCAGTCTAGGGTTTTCCAGAACGTTTCCCCAGTCTCGCACCAAGGCCACGGTCTCTCCGATATCCGGGTGAGCGAAAAACGTATATGTCCGGGACTCTCCCACGGGAACGGTCTGCCCTGATCCAGCCGCATTGTTGAATCCGGCGTTTATTCCCATGCTATCCGCCGGGTCGTAAGCCAGCATGTCGGCGTGGAAGGATACCGGGCTGTCCTGAGTATCATTGGTGAGGTTAACTATCACGCAGTCGCCCACGTTCACAGAAAGCACCAAGGGCTCTGGTTCCGTCTCGCCCGACAAGAGGGCGCCTTTTTGGTGGTCCAAAGCGTAAATTTTCCCATTGGCGCCGCCCAGCATTTTAAGGGGAGTCTCCACAGCGGAAACCGAAAAGCTTCTTTTAGGCGCAACCGCTGGGCAAACCGAGGACGCAGGCGTAGGAGTTTCCCGCCCCGGAAGTTTCTGAAGTCGGCTGCCGGCATCGGGTCCATTCACTCGCAATATGCCCCAACTTCCTTCCTCTAACTTGAAAGACCGCCCGCTGTAGTACAGGTAGTCGCCGGGCATGGTTTGAGGGCCGCCCGCCCCGGACAAAGTCAGGTCGTACCTCTCAGAAATGCCGATGTGGACGTTGTTGGTAGGAGGCGACGTGTCGCTAAACGGCTCGGTCCGGAACCAATGCCCGTCCACATGCAAAGTGTGGACGTCGTTTGTAGCCGCTACCAATCCCCTGATGACCACGGGGTCACCTAAGTTCGCCTCGATTATGGGCGTTCCGGGGTCGCCGTGAACCCGGCTGTTAAATAATTCTTCGGGCGCTCCGGCCCTGTGTTCCAACGGCTCGACTCGGAGATTATATGAACTGCCGCTGGAAAGCCCCACGTTGGTCAAAGGGTTGTCGTCTTGAATAAACAGGACCGCTTCCCGAAAGCTCCCGGTCAGGTCCGCTGACACGGGATGATCGGTATGCACGTCCACCAATGGCCCGCTAGAGACTTCCTCGCCCGTTTTGGGGTCGTGATAGGTGGCGCCTGGCGGCTCGGAAATTAAAGCGCCGAAGAGACCGTGCCGCCAGGACGTCAATCCGGCTACGTGGTCGTGGAAGTAAGCAGTGCCGAACTGGGCGTCCGGGTACCAGCGGTAGCGGACAAACTCGGCGCTCACTACCTCATCCTTAGAATGGTCGAACTTCAGCGGCTCTTCAAAGGTGAGCGATCTGCCTTCGATGGCCCGGATTCGGCGGACTTCGAAAGTATCGTCTTGGTCCATGCCCACGCCGACCAAGGCGCCGGGCTGGAAACGCTCTGCGCTGCCCAGCGTCAGGGTATTTTCCCCAGCCTCGGCTGCGGTCGACAACGTTTCTCCTTCCTCGGTGAAGGGCCTCACGGAAGATTCGTAGTTGAAGCCGGTGTTAACCCCGTCGCTGCCCTGGATGTCGAACTGCACAAAGTGTATGTGAATATTCACCTTGCTAAAAAAGTTGTTTTCGCCGGTGTCATCTAACTCGCTCTTGAGAATCACATCTACGCAGTCCTGGCCAGCATTGGCCCGGATGGCCAGAGGCACTTTCAGCCTGTTGTTGGCACGCACCTCATCTTCCTGTTCCTTGAGCACATAGAGTTGCCCCACGGGGTCGATCACGTTCGCCCGCTGGCTCAGCTTGATCGGCAGGTTGATGGCGTGGATGGCAAATTCCTTCTGCTGCGTTCCCGAAGGACACAGACTCCAAGGCCCGTTCCCTCCCGGGACCGGCGGGTCGGTGCCACTACGGAAGGGTTCCAAAAAGGGAGATGGGCCGTGGTTAGGCGCAAAGGGCGGGCGCTTCCCCAAATGGGGGCGCAGAAAGGGATAGGCCAGCTTGCCCGTTAGCGGATTGAAGTACAGGGCGGGCCGGCCTCCGGGGTCGGGCGAGCTGAAATAGGACCACTCCAAATCGGTCTCCGGCTCATTCAGGTACAGGTTTCCCTCTCTGGTCCAATCCAATACGGAAGCGTCGTAGCCTTTGGGCAATCCGGGTGGCGGAAGCTGGGCCTCAATCCACTCGGCCAGATTCTCGTTGGTTAGCTCAAACGTCTTGCCCTTCCAGTCCACTGTCGTGCCTGCCAGTTTGACTGAAGTTACGGCAGGCACAGTGAGGCCCTCCCGGTCTGGCAACTCTATTAAGGCGGGAAGACCGTCCTGGGAAACGATGCCGTCTTGGAGGGTGTTTTGCACCCGCCAAATCATCCACATCCCAGCGGCGTAATGGTGGGCCACATGGCAGTGAGCCAAGAAGTCGCCAACGCTCTGTTGGCAACCGCCGCTGCCGCACTCGTTTTCCACATCGTAGTTTTCCGCCGGCCCTAGAGCTTGGGAGTCAATACGGGCTGTCGTTTGGGGCAGCAGCGGCGGAAACTTGGTGAGGCCGGTGTCAAAGTTGGTCGGCTCCGTACCCGGCTGCCGCTGCCACCGGATTGCGCCACCGTGCACATGGTGCACGTGAAACACTTCGGAGCCGCCGTGAATTACCCGCTGCTTTACCGGGTCGCCCAAGTAGCTCCGGGCTATGGGCGTGGCCGGGTCGCCGAAGGTGTAGGAACTGTAGGCTTGAGACGGGTCGAAATTGCCCACGGTATCTTGCTGGAGCTCCATTCGGTTCAGGAAGGGCTCGCTGCGGTAATTCATGGCCCTGCCGCCGGGTTTGTATGCGCCGGTCAGACCGTCAACGAAGGGCACCTCCCGCCCACGTAGAGCGAACCCCCGTGAGGCCTCTTTATTCTGGATAGTGAGGGCCTCGTTGCCGATTTCGTGGTAATAAATGGCGAACTCCCGGAAGTCGCTGCCAGTGCGGTCCCTGATGACCGCCGACCAACCGCTGCGCAGTTCGTCGCCGGTTAAGGGGTCTAGATGCAGAGAGTCTTCCGGTTCCACGATCACAGCGCCGAACAGACCGTGGCTGGTCTGTTCCCTAGTGTTGCCGTGGCTGTGGAAATAATGGGTCCCCTCGGACTCGTCCTCTCCCACCATCCATTCATAGGTGACGGATGTGCCGGGTAGCGCCACTGCCTCCGTGTTGGCGGCAACAGCCGGAGCGCCGCTGCCGGCCATGTGCATGGAGGAACCGTGAAGGTGCAGGCTGGCAGCCTCACCGTCGTTCAGGCCGTTGCGCAGAGTGATCCTCAGGCAATCGCCCTGATTGACCCGCAAAGTTAGGGGCTGTATGGCGTCGCCTTGTAAGCCCACGGTCACCGCTGGCTCGGCTTGGTCCGACCGAGCAGCCCGGTTTTGTGCTTCCTCACGTCTTGCCCGCTGCAGGTCCTGTTCCAGAACGTACATGCGGCCGATGGGGTCGAAATCCAGAAAACGGTTGAGGGAAATTTCGATGTTTATCGCGGCCACATCGAAGGTCCTTTGGGGAGCGTCAACTCCGCATCTGGCCCCTTGATAAACGCCTTCACCGGTCTCTTGACCCAAGACCAACCCTTCATCTCCTTCATGCGGCGTAGGTCCCGGTGTATGTGTCGGTAGATTTGTAGGGGATGTTGTGGGAGCAGACGTGGGCGTGATCGTTGCCGAACTGCCAGGCGTGGGCGTGGGCGAAGATTGAC